>LMZT01000141.1 GCA_001567115.1 Candidatus Hinthialibacteria bacterium OLB16
CAGAACCCTATCGATATCGAGCTGTTCGCGTCTGAGGCGTACAAAGATTCTGAAGCGGGGGGTCTGCTTGATCCCCCGCATTCAGGCACAAACTTACGGGGGAGGGAAATAATCCTTCCCCCTTTTCTATTTCATCGAACCGTTGGAGGTTTGTTTCCTTGAAGGTTGTGCAGGTCGCTCACTATTATGGCCCCCTGGGTGGCATTGAAAGGGTTGTTTACCAATTCTGTCAGGGCCTGAAAGACCTGTACTCAGTCGAAGCCCTGGCCTGCAATACCAGTATCAAGACGGTAAGGACCGAGGAAGAGGGAATACCTGTCACACGGGTCGGGCGGATCGCTCATTTCCAGAGGATGTCTGTCTCGCCGAGTTTTCCGCTCCACCTGCGCCGAATGAAACCTGACCTTGTCCATGTTCACATGACCAATCCCCTGGCGGAGGTCTCGTGTCTTTTCTCGGGGCTGAAATGTCCGGTTATCGCGACCTACCACATGGATGTGACCCGCCAGAGGGTGCTGAACAGCTTATATGCTCCCCTTCAGCGAATGTTCCTCGAACGGACCCGGCTGATCACGGTGAGTTCGGCGAACTTCGCGCGCACCTCACCGGTTCTGTCAAACTGGATGGAGAAAGTTCGGGTTCTGCCTTTTGGAATATCACAAAAAGCCAGCCTCCCCACCGAAAGAACCAGCGAGATGCTGAAGAAGCTCAGAGAATCCTTCCCAGGTAAGGTGGTCTTGTTTGTCGGCCGATTGATCCATTACAAAGGCATCGAGGTTCTAGTCGATGCGATGCGTTCGGTGCAGGCCACCTGCCTGATTATTGGCGGGGGATATCTCGAGCAGGAAATTAAAAAGCAGATCCAGCAGCATCACCTGGAAAATAAGATTTTCCTTGTCGGGCGGGTTTCTGATGAGGAACTGATTGCATATTATCAACGTGCAGATGTTTTTGTCCTCCCTTCAGTGAATCGGACTGAAGCCTATGGACTCACTCAGATCGAGGCGATGGCACAAGGGACGCCGGTGATCTGCACCGATGTCGGGACAGGAACTTCGTTTGTGAATGAGGATGGGGTGAGCGGCCTTGTGATTCAGCCAGGCGATTCGAGTGCGCTGGCCGATGCATTAAATCATATCTTGAGAGATGAAGAACTGCGAAGTAAACTGTCTGCGGGTGCAAGGCACAGGGCGGAAACCCTCTTTACAGAGGAATATATGGTGATGAACCTGCGTAATATCTACAAAGAAATACTCCGGTGATATCGATACCTCTGCGCTGGTTTTTTCTCTGCCCTGAAAGTTCCTGAAGGTGCCATCTTGCCAGCGCAAACCCAGCCGAAATCCCAACCCTCTGTCCTCGATGACCTGATGGTGCTTTTACGGCAGATTCCGATTGCCGGTTATATTCTCATCATCCTCTTTGCCTGGCTTTACTATGAGCCACTAATGGTTGTCTGGCGTGCCTGGACCAAAGATGGCGGGTATTACTCTCATGGGCCCCTGGTCCCATTTGTGGCTGCCTGGATGTTGTACACTCAGAAAGAGGTGCTGCTCACGATCCCGCATCGAAGCAGCTGGTCAGGCCTGGCCATTCTGCTGATCTGCAGCCTGATATTCCTCGTCTCATCATTGTGCCACATGTATCCACCCAAATATGTGGCTTTTGTCTTTTACCTTCTCGGATTCAATTTGCTGCTTTTCGGCACAAGGATGGCCCGGGCCACACTCCTGCCCTGGGCATTCCTCTTTTTTATGGTGCCGCTTCCGGATGGGTTGATCGATCTGATCACCTACAAGCTCCGGATTGCGGTTACAGCAACCGCTGTCAGCATGACGGAGCCATTCAACTGGTATGTGGTCAAGAGTGGGAATTACATCTTCTTCCCCAATGGGGACACACTGGTGGTGGGGGATATCTGCGCGGGCCTGAGGTCGATCATCTCGCTCCTGGCACTCGGGGCGGTCTTTGCGTTCCTGTCTCGTCTGTCCCCCTTTGGATCGATCCTGTTGTTCATTTTATCCGCTCCAGTTGCCATCATCACAAACATACTGCGGATATTCGCGCTGATCGTGATAGCCCATTTCTGGGGGAGCGAGGTCGCCTCCGGAAGGGTCCATGATATTTCCGGATGGGCGATCTTCGTGGTGGCCTTCAGCCTGCTTTATCTCTGCTATTTTCTGCTCGAAAAAATTCTCTCGAAGCAGGAACCCGCTCAACCTGCGATTCCAGAGGCACAGCCATGAAGCAGGCCGCTTTGATCGGCGCAATTGTGGTCGTGGCACTGACTCTGGCTGCAGACAAACTGATTCCCCAACCCGCAGACCAGGGGCATCATCGTGACCGCCTTCTACAGCAGATCCCCAGTGTGCTGGGGGCTTGGACCCTTGAACGTGAAATGCCTGTCACCGAAGAGGAAACGCGCATCCTGGGCACGGATGATATCTTTCACCGCCTCTACCTGCAGGAAACTACAGCAAAATCGGTGACATTGAGCCTTGTGTTCTCCTCGGGGCACCGGCACTCGATGCACCCACCCGAGATATGTTACCAGTCGGGAGGATACACCCTTGTAACAAGAGGATCTGTCCTGTTGGACCATGGAACCTGGGCGACATCCCTCAACCTGGTTCAGGATGCCGACAATCAGCTGGTGAACTACTGGTTCTTCAGTGAAGGCAGAGAAACCGCCAGCTACATCATCCACCAGATCCACCTGGTGATCAATCAAATCCTGATGAGATCCCAACCCTCGGTCCTGATCCGGATATCCACTCAAATCAAGAATAACGACACAGCCGCAGCCCAGGCCACCCTCAGTGATTTTGCATCGGCCGCAATCCCCATTCTGCGTGACCGCCTGACAGGGCTGAGCTCCGAGAAAGCAGGTGCCGGCCAGGCTCCGTAGCCTTAAGGCTGCATTTGGCAGACCGGCCTCATCTTGCCTCTCATGCCCGGGTTGGTTACTTTTCCACCATAAGGGTGCTTGCCCCTTTTTTCAGCAAAAGAAATTCGAATCAATTTGAGTCGATCAAACAGTGCCCGAAATGAAACCTCTCCTGTTTTACAGTACCAATGGCCATTCCCCTCAGGTTGATCTTCGGACTGCCCTGATCCAGGGGCAGGCGCCGGATCGGGGGCTTTATCTGCCGGTCTCGATTCCCACTCTCCCTCAGGAAGAGATTCGAGAATTTGCTTCGCTTTCGTATGCTGAAATCGCCAGCCGGATCCTCTCACGCTACACCGGTGGAATCCTCGATGAATCTGTGCTGCAGGACCTTTGCTGGGATGCTTATGACTACCCGGTCCCGGTGGAAAAGGTGTACGGCCGGGTGCATGTCCTGCGGCTCGACCGGGGGCCGACCGCCTCCTTCAAAGAACTCGCCGCACGCATGATGGCGCGGCTCATCGGGCGGTTTGTTCAGGAAGAGGGCGGCTCTCTGAATATCCTCACCGCCACAAGCGGAGACACCGGCTCTGCTGTCGCCAGCGCCTTTCACAATGTTCCGGGGATTCGTGTTCTGGTGCTGTTTCCCATCGATGAAGTCAGTGATCGCCAGCGCAAGCAGATGACCACACTTGGCGGCAACATCGCCACTCTGGCTGTCGATGGCAAATTCGATGACTGCCAGGCTCTGGTCAAGCAGGCATTCGCGGATCCGTCACTTTCCGAAATTCCGCTTTCTTCGGCCAATTCCATAAATATCGGGCGGCTTCTGCCGCAGTCGGTTTATTATTTTTATGCGGCTTCCCGGGCTGCGGAGCCGGCTGAGCCGGTTGTTTTTTCAGTTCCATCCGGAAACTTCGGAAATATGATGGGAGCGGTTCTGGCATGGCGGATGGGGCTTCCGGTTCGTAAACTGGTTGTTCCTGTCAATGCCAATGATGAGTTCCCGGTTTTTCTGGCGAGCAGTGATTACCACCGCATAGAACCCTCGAAGAATTGCCTGTCCAATGCCATGAATGTCGGCCACCCCAGCAACCTGGCAAGACTGGTGGCGGTCTATGGCGGATGCATGGATGAGAAAGGCTTTATCCATCGGCCTCCGGACATGGGCAAGATGAAAAACGATCTCTTTTCCATCTCGGTCGATGATCTGGAGACTGCCCGGACCATTCGCCAGGCATGGGACGAACACCGGCTCCTGCTGGAACCCCATGGTGCGGTGGGCTGGAGGGGGCTTCAGGCCTTTCTGGAGGAATCTTCAGACCCCCAAACTCCCTGTGTTTCTCTCGAGACGGCCACCCGGCCAAATTTCCTGATGAAATCGAACGCCAGCTGGGTTTCCTTCCTGAGGTTCCCGAGTCCCTTTCACGCCTTGATGGCCTGCCGGAAAAGTATGAAAAAATGGATGTCGATTATCCGGCCTTCCGGGACTGCCTGCTGGCCAATTACAGTTCCCGGTAGTGTCTCCCCCGTTGCTGGGGTAACATAAGAACAATCACTCTGGTGCAACAGGACGGGTATCGATTCTATGGACAGGCATAAGTTTATAGTCATTCTCGGCGATGGCATGGCGGATTTTCCGATTCAACGGCTGGGAGGGAAAACCCCGCTTCAGGCTGCTGTCAAACCCCACATTGACCGGATTGCGGCTCAAGGCCGCTGCGGATTGTTTCATTCCATCGAGCCGGATCTCCCGACCGGCAGCGAAATCGCCAACCTGATTGTTCTGGGGTATGACCCGCATGACTGCTTCCAGGGGCGCGGAGTTCTTGAAGCCGCCAGCATGGGAGTCGATATCGGCGAATCGCAGATCGGCATGCGCTGCAACCTCATCTGTGTGCAGGATGGCCTGATCAAGAATCATTCTGCAGGCCACATCTCAAGTGAAGAATCGGCACTGCTGCTCGATTCCCTCAACCAGGCGGTCAAAGACCCGCGCTATCGTTTCCACACGGGAGTGAGCTACCGGCATCTTTTTGTGGGTGAGGGGTTGTGCCCGGGGCTTGAGTGCTTCCCGCCCCATGACCACCCCAATGAGCCGGTGGCGGATCTGATGATTCGCCCGGCATCAACCGGAGCCGCATCGAATGGTTCAGCTGCCAGGGAGACTTCCGATTTGTTGAATCAGTTCACACGGATGTCCTGGGATCTGTTCAAAGACCATCCTGTCAATCAGCAGCGGATAGCCAATGGAAAAGATCCGGCCACTTCGATCTGGCTGTGGTCCCCAGGGCGGCGCCCCTCGATGAAAACCTTTCAGGAGCGTTTCGGAGTCAATGGGGCGGTTATTTCAGCGGTCGATCTGATCCGGGGGATCGGTGTCTATGCCGGCCTCAATAAAATTCTTGTGCCCGGAGCGACTGGCCTCTACGACACCAATTACGAAGGCAAGGCGCAGGCCTCCCTCGATGCTTTGAAAGAGGTCGATTTCGTTTATGTCCATGTCGAGGCGCCGGATGAGGCGGGACATGAGGGGGATCTCGAACTCAAAGTTCGGACCATCGAGGACCTGGACCAGCGTCTGGTCAAACCGATTCTCGAAGGTCTGGACCGGGCTGGGATCCATGCCACTGTGGCGATCCTGCCGGATCATCTGACACCGGTCGAAACACGGACCCATGCCCGGGGGGCGGTCCCATTCGCGATCTGGAATCGTGTTTCTCCCAATGCCGACTCAGTTCAGCAGTTTGATGAGGACAGCTGCAGCCAGGGCGGATATCCCGAACTGCATGGCGATGAATTCATCCGTGGAGTTCTCGGACGGCTCTGATTCTTCTCCGCCCCGCCACAGGATGCAATATGTCGAACTCCTACCAGCTGTAGGCCAGAGACAGCTGAGTCCACAACTCATCATCCTTGTTGATCGTGTCTTCCATTGAAATCTGGTAATAGATCCCCGGAGTGAATGTGAGGTCATGGCAAAGGGGGATTGTCATGGCGCTCCCGAAGACGGCATGAGTCCAGCCGGTGTCTATGCCAGGAAAATACCCGCCCCCGTTGTACCAGACATCCCCGGAGAATGACAAAGTCACCGGGTCATTCGAACCGAAAAGAGGCATTGCGCCCAGCTCGCAGCTGTGGCTTCCGCCCAGGCAGGTCATCCAGCCCTCTCCGCCATTCGCACGCCTTTTTGGAACGTCATAATAGAAGTACACATGCGGTTGAAGGGGCATTTTTGAGAGTGTGAATTTTCCATACCATTCCCAGACATCCAGCTTCTCGCTGTCCTGATTAAAGATATCGTAGTAAGTCATTCCCACTTCGGTCGAAAGGCAATCATTCAGGCAGCTTTTCGTGTAATAAACTGTGTAATCGAATTCATCCAGCTCATCTGTGCGGGGGGATCCCGAATCCACCAGCTGGAGATTGCCATTCCCATCCGGGACATAAGTCCCATGGCTGTAACGGCCCGAGGAGGCAAGCGACGCCCAGAACACCAGATGCAATCCGCTGTCCCACAGGCCGATATCGACACTGGGCTGGTAGGCCCCGCGGTCATCGAGAACATCGATACCACGGAACATGTATTTCGAAACCCAGTCGGCTTTGATCGTAATATCAATATGAGAGTCAGCCTCCAGGGCTGCCTCTGAAGGGGCATCTTTTCCAGCATTGGAGCCGGAATCTGGGAAATCCGACTTTGCGGGTTCCCCTTCAGCAATCCAAAGGCGCTGATCATCCAGTGGAGCGAGCTCCAGCATCGGATGATTGTTCGTGCCCTGGCCGAATCCGGCCAGGCTGCACAGGCAGGACAGGGTGAGTGCTGCTGCGGAACAGGCTTTCAAGGAACCCATTTCTTCTCCTCCTCCACGATTTTTTTTAAGTTAACCACTACCAACTGCAGTCGTTCGTTCGCCTGGGACATTGGGGTTGTTAACACCAGGATCTTCTTCCCAATATGTCTGGGAAAATAATGACCGGCCAAACGCGGGACAAGTCGGAACAGGAAAACTTGAAACACCCCATCAAGTTATAGCGTGCACCATGGAGGGTGGCTCGATCTGTCACAACCAGTTATCAGGAAATTATTCAGTCTCTTTTTTAGTTTTTCTCAGGTATGCTTTTCCAGGGCTTGGGGAGTTTCCCCGAGTTCCCCGAGTGTCCTCTGGAGGAGATGAGTCAGATGCCGAAACTGATTGAAACCGCTTCACGGATTACAGCTGCCGGAAACCAGCCAAAGATCATCGAGGAATTTGTCGGCAGAGTGAATTCAAAAACAGAGGCTGTCAGCATTGCCTGGATGCACAGCCCTTCCGGATGGATTGAGCCGGGGCAGACCCCCGAGTTCGATGAATACACCCTGGTTCTCAAAGGCAGCCTGAGAGTGGCCTTCGAGGGAGGCAGCATGGAGGTTCAGGCAGGACAGGCGGTCATTGCCAGTCGCGGGGAGTGGGTTCAATACAGCTCACCCGGCGAGGAGGGCGCGGAGTATATCGCGGTCTGTATTCCGGCTTTTTCGCCAGACACAGTCCATCGGGATGAATGACATCTTTCCCGGACAGATGATTTTCAGGGTGTGCCGTCTTTCTATAAGCGGCGATAGATAAATTCGGGAATGTAATACCGCACCCGGTTGAGGACCACACCCAGCTCCCGCGCTCCGGCTTTGACAAGCAGCTCCTGGGAGTACTGAATCACCTCACGCTTTGTCTTGCGGGTTTTTACCACCAGAACCACTCCATCGCACAAAGCGCACAGAATGGCGGCATCAGGGAAATTCCGCAGCGATGGGCAATCCACCAGGACAACATCATAGACACTGCGCATCTCTGCCAGCAGGCTCCGAACCACACCTGAACCCATGATCTGGAAGGAGGCGGCCCCTGTTGGCCCGCAAGGCAGCACATCCAGGTTGGGGTTGAGGCTTTCAGGGATGCAGTCCGCCAGCCCTTTCTTTCCCTGGAGGACATCCGAGAGGCCCTTGATGTTGTCAACCTGCATGAATTTATGCAGCCCCGGGCTGAGGATGTTGAAATCCACCAGCAGCACCTTCTTCTCACGTGAAATCAACCCGCCCAGGTGGTACAGGATCGATGTCACCCCTTCTTTGGGAACAGCTGAAGTAAAGGCAATAATCGGCCTGGCGACATCCGGGAGTGCCAGCTGAATGTTCGTATACAGGGAAGACAGACTCTGAATTTCCGAGGCCTGGCCAACCGCCGAAGAGGGCTGGCGTGGGGTGCCTGGCAGCCGGGTCGGGGCAGGTGACTGGTAAGCTTTGTTCAATGCGTCTTCGAGGCGGCTCATCGTCTCCCCAGGGCCTTCTCAGGAATGGAGCCTAACAATGGGACTCCAAGAAATTTCTGGACATCATGGGCTGTCTCGATCGAATGATTGAGGACCTCCCTCAGAACTGCCAACCCGACACCCAGGCCGACCCCCATCAAAAGCCCCACCAGGACATGGATCACATGATTTGGGCCGGAAGGCCCCAGGGGCTTGCGGGCATGATCGGATATTTTGACCTCGGCGATTTCGTTGGCAAACTTTCCTGTCGTCTGTGCGGTGCGGGCACGTTCTTTGGCGAAATCCAGCTGGGCACTGATCCGGTTTTTCTCAGCCAGCAGGTCATTGTATTCCTGGCGGATGGAAACGAACCCGGAGAGCTGATCGTTGATGTTTCCCTGAGCCTCAGAAAGTGTCTTGATATCCTCTCGATTGGCTTCGAGCAATGGGCGCAAGCGGACCAGTTCATCGAGGATCTGGTTGTGGCGCGGGTTGACCACACTCAGCTTGGCGGCGATGGTTTCCGGCTCCAGCTGGCTGAGGGCGGCCTGAGCTTCCTCGATCTGTTTATCCAGTGTCTCGAGGCGTTTTGAGCCTTCCTTCCAGGTCCCTGTCAGGCTGGTGCGCTGCAGCTGGAGCTGATCGAGATAGGATTTGATCTGGGTGTACTGCGGATTGGAGGCCACCTGGGTGGTCGAAGCGATTGTGGGAGGTTCCTTCTTGAGCTGTTCTTCGAGAGCCTCGATATTGCGTGTCAGGCGCCCTTCATCCCGTTTGGCGTCACGCAGTTCGATTTCGATCCGATCGGCCTGTGCGCGCAGAGATTCGAATCTTTGAGCAATATCCGGGATTCCATGCTGGGCAAGAAATGTGGTGATCTTTCCATCGATCTTTTCGAGCTCTTCCTGAATTTTGCGAGCTTCGTCCTCATAACGGCCCGAGAGTTGGTTGGCCTGGCTGGCGATCCGCTCCTGAACCGCGATGACATATTCCTCCGCCAGGGTATTCGGGATTGTGGCGGCCAGGTCGGCATTCGGCAGGATCGCGGTAATGGTTATAAAATTCGCATCCATGACCGGCTGGATGGAGAGAATGTTTTCTTTGAGTATCCGGATCGCTCCAGTGACACGATCCGCCGATGGAGTTTCCTCACCGAGAAGCGATGCCATGCGGGTATCCAGGCGCAGGACCTCCACCACACGTTCCAGCATCGTATCGCTCCGCAATAACTGCACCTGGTCGTTCAGCAGATTTTTCTGGCGTTCAAGGCTGGCTGTCGGAGCCAGGGCGGCCAGCTCGTTGGGCTGGATCTGGACAGTTGCAGTCGCCTGGTACCAGGGAACCGAAACCATGGTGTAAGCCACTGCCAGTGAAACAGAGAGGATTGGCGGAATGATCAGTGTCCATTTGTATTTGAATATAAGGCGGGCGACATCTCTCAAGGTGATTCCATGTGGAACACCAAACTTTCCGAAACGCGCAGATGGGGCAAAAGCTGGAAGAGGTTCCTTTTGAGGGGGAACCTCTGGTGCAGCCACATCCTCGGGTGGGAACGTCTTAAGAAAATCTTCGCTTGACATTATCCAATAGTATATGGATCGATCGGTTTTCTTCCAACGATCAGGGATCCGGATTCGGAATTACATTGTTCTGCGCTGTGCTGGTGTTTGTCAGGCCCCAGTTATTCTTCCGCAGGGAGCTGAACCGCTCATGCACAAACCAGGCATCCCATGTCGTCAGGTATGTCTCCAGGGCCGGCTGAATCGCGCTGGCGTAGAGCTGGACAAACTCGGCCACTTTGGCGATGAACTTCTGTGGAACAAAGATGATATCGCCGCTCTGGACTGGCAGGTTGGCGGCCAGGCTGCCTCGCTCGATTTCCTTCATGCTGACACAGGAGTACAGGGGAACTCCTGTATTGGGGCGAATCAGGAGGATTTGATCGCGTTTGGCGGTCGGGCGGACACCACCGGCCCCCAGGATGGCCTCCAGGATGCGTGTGTCGTCGGTAATGGGAACCACTCCCGGGACCAGCACCTCCCCGAATACATACACCAGCTTGGCTTCCTGCGGGATATAAATGATATCTTCGGGCTGAACTGCAATATCCTCGGTGAGAACCTCCTGGTCTTTGAGGCCTTTCAGGTTCTTGGTAATGATTTCACGCCCCCGGTCGGTTGTCCGGATAATCCGGATCCGGCCCAGGTCTCCATGCGGCACCGGTTGCCCGGCACGGAAGACCGAGGGGAATCCGCCCGCGGTGACAATGCTTTGCAGCAGGGTGGTATTCCGGAAATGTGGATACACCCCCGGATTCGCGACTGCGCCGAATACATAATACGACTTGCTGCCCACAGAGGTGACCACCACATTGACTTCCGGTTCAATCAGGTGCTCCTTGAGGCTCTGCTCAAGGGCGTCTTCAAGCTGGGATGGCGTTTTTCCAGCCGCATTGATTTCGCGGATCAGAGGGAAACTGATGAATCCATCCGGGCGAACCACGAGTGCACGGGAGAGCTCAGGCATTTCCCACACAGTTACATCGATCCCGTCACCCGGCCCCAGGCGGTAGCTCCCTTCGCCGGCCTCTTGAACGGCTGGTTCGTCTACCGGGACCATCTCGGTCTCAGAAACCTCCGGGTTCCATTCCTCGGGCAGAGGCCTGGATTCGATGGTTGTGCTTGTTGATGGAATACCCTCATTCGTCCAGGGACGGTCGGCCGAAAATTCTGTAACAGGAGAGCCAGTCACTTCTGAACTCTTTCTTTCCGGAAGGGAAGGGGCCGGTGCTGTGGTTCCATTCTCCGGCAAGGGTGCCCAGGGATCGATCACCTGGGGTGATTCAGCTTGATTCGCGGGAACCGGGGTTCCGCTCTCCAGGGCAGTAATCAGCCGGTCCCCGATCTGATTCACATCTTCCGGATTGGGTGGGGTAGGCTCTCCATTGAGAACGACATGGGAGCTGCGTGCAGCGGCTTTGGTTGCGGTGGAATTGGCTGAATTGAGCTCAGGGCCGACAATGCCCCCTTTGGTTTTCGCCGGAGATTCTTCGACCAGCTGCGCGGGCCTGAGTGTGACTGCGGGTTTGAGGCCCGTGTCAGTCGTTTCCGAAAAGAGGTCCTGGCGGACTGCGCTGCATCCCGCCAGAAACAGGAGGAGCATCAGCAGGATGATGCCGGCATGAAGCCAATGGCTCTGGGAAACCCCGATAGACTTTTCCATCCCTCTCCCCATTTTCCCCTTTCGGTCCTGTTTTCCCCTCGGACCGCTTTGAATATTAGATCACAACTATCTCATAAATCAAGATATAAACTCTCCAAGTCAGAAAATTTATTAAGAATCATCGGCCAAATTGTTGAAAAGTGAAACAAAAATAGATAATCGCAGGGTCTGAGGGTTTCTCGGCGGATCAACCCAAGGCTGAAAGGTCTGCCTTCCGAGCTGAGATTTGGTATAGTCTTGAACCGCACCTATGTCATGGGGGCCTTCAATCCTCTGGATCCCGTCATGGACATAAAGCCCGAAAGCACAAGGAGGCAGATCTTATGTATCGTCAGCTATTTTCAGTGGTGGTCTTTTTCCTTTTTATCGGCCAGCCTTGCATGGGTGAGGCAAGCCTGCGGGTTGGCCCATACTTGCAGAACTTTACCCCCAACTCGATCGTCATCATGTGGGAAACCGACAAACCCTGCGAGGGCTGGGTGGAATATGGTTCTTCAACCGCCCTGGGACAGAAAGCGGAAGGTGTGGCGACCTGCACCCATGAAATTGAAATCAAAGGGCTGGAGCCAGCGACACGCTACTACTACAAGGTTGTCTGGGAGGGGGGAGAATCCGACACGACCTGGTTCAAGACCGCACCCCCGATCGGCCATCGAAATTTTCGTTTTGTGGCTTATGGAGATTCACGCTCCGACTTTGTGACTCATTCAAAAATCGCCCAGCGGATCATCGAAATGGATCCGGCTTTTGTGATCAATTCAGGGGATCTGGTTCAGCGTGGCCAGGATTACTCCCAATGGAAGCCGCAGTTTTTCGAGCCTCTTCAACCCCTCATCAAAAATGTCTGCATCTTCACAGTACTCGGCAACCATGAAGGGAATGCGCCGCAGTATTACCAGTATCTCTCGCTTCCAAAGAATGGCGGGAATGAAGCCTGGTGGTCCACCGATATCGGAAACATTCACCTGGTCGGGCTTGACAGCAATGCGGGTTACAATGCCACCGCGCCGGGTTCACCCCAGTATGAATGGCTCAAAAATGACCTGGCTTCCACCCGGCAGGAATGGATCATTGTGACCTTCCACCATCCCATGTTCAGCTTCCATCCCACACGTGGAGTCAACCAGGTGCGATGGGACTGGCAGCCGCTTTTCCAGGAGATGGGAGTCGACCTGGTCCTGGTGGGGCATGACCACCACTATGGCCGGACTTTCCCCATCGGCCCTTTCACCAATGATCCCGCCCGCGGTGTTGTTCATATTACCTCCGGGGGCGGTGGCGCCAACCTTTACCCGGTGCATGATTTCGGCTACTCGGCTGCGCGCCGCACCACTTACAACCTGGTTGTTCTGGATGTGGAGGGAGACCGCATCATCGGCAGGACACTGGACCATCTCGGCAATGGCCTGGACTCGTTTGTGATCGACAGGAAAACCCCGGTTACCGCGGAAAATTTCATTTCCTATGAAATGATCCAGATGGAAAAAGAAATATCCGGCCAGATCGCCGAAAAGCCGGTTGAAGAAATACGCTCTCCCACACAAACCCTGAAAACAAGCCTGAACAGTTCAGTGGTTTTTGGTTCAACTGTGGCGGCAACAGTCTCCCGCATTGGAGAATCCGCCTGGAAGATCAAAGCAAATCCATCCAAATCAGTTCTCCCTCCACAAACCCCCCTGAAGCTGGAAATCAAAGCCCAGAAGGACAATCCTGAAGCCCCGGTTTTCCCATTGCCGGAGGTGAACCTCAAGATTGCTGCGGATGCCTCATCCCGCGATTATCGGGCGCCGATCCTCGGCTTCCGGAATACAGATATCAATTTCATGCCCTTCCGTGTGTCCCAGCCAGCCACCCTGGCAGTTCCGGCCACCTCACGTGAACTGCTGATCGATGGGGTGCTGACTGCTGAGGAATGGGCCTCCTCCCTCGAGGTGAAAAACTTTTACGAAACCCGAACCACCCAGAAAGGAATGAATGGTGTCAAAGTCCACCTGCTGATCCAACCTGACAAAGAGATCCTTCTGGTCGGTGCTGAGATGGAACAATCTCAGGCGGTTGTTCGAAAAGTTCCCTATGACCGCGCAGATGATGTCTACCTTGAAAGGAATGAGCATTTCGTCGTCAGACTGTCGGATGGCGGAACGATCTGGCATTTCCTGGTCTGCCCGAATAACTTCGGTGCCGATATTCGAGGTGCTGAATCGGACTGGGATGCGAATGGGTTCAAGTTCGCAGGCATCCCATCCGAGACTGGCTGGACTGCCGAGATGGCAATTCCTCTCAAAGAGCTGCCAACCGATCTCAGCAACCTGAAAATCAACCTGTCGCGCTTCGATCTGGCAAATGTCGAAATCGTGGAGTGGTGCCCGACTTATGGTGAAGGGAAAGAATCCGCGGAACTCTTTGGAAAGCTAAAATCCGATTAGGACTCTGAAAGCATCTGAAAAAAGAATTCATGCGCAATTCTGCGAGGCTGACGAAAAACATCCTGTTTGTGCAGAATGGTTTTCTACCGTATTTTGTATCTATATTTATGGAATATCGTCAGTTGGGGCAATTTACTCTATATATGAGCCTTTTCTTTGATAATACCTGTTCAATACTCATGATAAGCGACCCTTCACCGAATTTATCCAGTGTGAATATGAACGAATATTAGATATTTAACACTTCGTGCCCTCTGGGAGCGCAATGAATTCATAAGATCATTTTAAAAAGAATGGTTAATGGTTTAAAATTCTGATAGATTAAAATAATAGGGAATCATAACCACTCGACCGAAACCGATGCGACGAGATACTGCCATTCAGAGTTTTCTCGATTACCTGGTGACTGAGCGTGGCCTTGGCCTGCGCACCTGCCAGGCTTATGGCAGTGATCTGCAGAAAGTTGCCACCCATTTTTTCGGTGAAGATTCACCCGCTCGCTGGCAGGACCTGAGCACCGAACACCTGATCGCCTATCTCGATGAACAGAGAAAAGCAGGGCAGAAGCCGTCATCGATCGCCCGCTGCCTGGCCTCCTTGCGTGGGTTTTACCGTTTCCTTGTCGATGAGGGTGTTGTCGGCAAAGACATTACTTCCGATCTTCAGAACCCCCGTGTCCGCAGGCCTCTTCCACAGACATTCTCCGAAAACGATGTCATCCGCCTGATCGAGGCCCCGGATTGTGAGACACCTTCGGGATTGCGGGACCGGGCTTTGCTGGAGCTGTTGTATGCCTCGGGCCTGCGCATCTCGGAGGCCTGTGGTCTCCGGCCGGATTCGGTTCACTGGGCGGGCGATTATCTGGTGGTGATGGGGAAGGGAAAAAAGAGCGCATCGTTCCCATTCACCAGCGCGCCAAAGCGGCGCTTCAGGAATACCTTCAAAATGGAAGGGCCGCCTTTGATCCTGAAAATCGCTGCCCCACCCTTTTGTCGGCACCCGCGGGAAGCCCCTCTCGAGGAAGACTGTATTCCGGCGTTTGAGGACCTATGCGTTGCAGTGTGGCCTGCGGCACCTTCCATCACCTCATGATTTTCGTCATAGTTTCGCCTCTCACCTTCTCGAAGGAGGTGCCGATCTCAGAACTGTCCAGGAGCTGCTCGGCCATTCTGATATTTCGACCACACAGATTTACACACACCTTTCCGGCAAAGCGATTCAAGCCACCCATTATCGTTATCACCCCCGTTCGGGGAGAAAATATCCGTCTGAGTGCAATAACAACGGTGATTAATTCCATCTAGGAGGATGTATCGTGCCCCAGAAAATTCTGGTAGTTGATGATGACAAAGAAATTACGAGGCTCATCGAGTATGACCTGCAGGAAGAAGGTTTCTCGGTCCAGACAGCCATGACCGCACGGGCGACACTGCAGATGGTTTCCGAAAGCCGCTTCGATATGGTAATTCTGGATCTGAAACTGCCCGACCAGGATGGACGTGAGGTCCTGCGTGAATTGAAACAGAATCCTGACACCAGTTTTATTCCTATCCTGGTTCTTTCAGCACGTGCAGGAGAGGCGGATCGTGTGGTCTGCTTCGAGCTGGGCTGCGATGATTATGTGGTCAAACCATTCAACCATCGTGAGCTGGCGCTCCGCACCAAAGCCATCCTGAGGCGACTCAACCCACCTCTGGACACAGCTGGAGTCATGACCTTTGCGGATCTGGTCCTCGATACAACCCGCCGGCAGATCATTCTTTCCGGCAAGGTGCTTTCGCTCACACCGATTGAATACCGGCTGCTTGTGTTCCTGGCACGCCGCAAGCGGGTGGTTCAATCGCGTGATATCCTGATCCGTGAAGTCTGGCGTCAGAACCCCAATGATGTCGAAAATCGCCTGGTCGATACCCACATCCGCCGTCTTCGCAAGAAACTGGGCCACATGGATTTCATTATCCGCACCCGCCATAAAAAGAAGGAAGAGCGGCGTCTGCGCCTTGAGGGCGGTGGACAAAACATCAAGGATGACGACGATGCGATTTGCGGATACTTCTTCGACCCCCCCGAGGAGGGATTGGTCGGATATTCTCGGGAGCCAGTTGAAGCGGATGAGGATTATGAAATTTCAACTGATGAAGACAGTCCGATCACAGAGGCTCAGTATCGCCAGTAACAGGCCGGTTTTTCCGGCGGGACTATTGGTTATGATGGGATGATCAAAACCTGCAGGTTCGGAATGCCTTCTCAGCTGTCCGAATGATGCGGCATATTGCATGAACAGCACTGACCCCAGGCCGATCTACCCCCCGGCCTGGGGTTTTTTACGAGGGTGGCCATCCGGGAGAGTCTACCCAAAAACCGGCCAAGGGAGTAATATCCATTTTTGATTATTGACTCCCGTATGCCGGGTCAGCAATGAACCCGGGGTCACTGGATCCTCAACCGATGCAGGAAAAGGTTCCTTCATTCCCCGAGAAACAGAAATAGTTGTTTAAGGTGCCAAAAGCGATGAAATCGTTCAAGTTTCCATGGATAGTGTTGTTCATTATCATTGCGGTGGTTGGTCTTGATGCAGTTTATTCGGCGATCGAACGTCGGCCGCTGCCATTTCAGACCCAGTTTCCGGACGACTTCCCGACCCTGGATGCTCTCCAGTTCGTCGATACCCGCCAGAAGCGGATAAAGGGTGAAGAATTCCTCGGCCAGGCAGTCCTGATTGTCTTTTTCGATCCAGGCTGCTCCAAGTGCACAGTAAAACTTCCGACCATCGATAAGATTCGCCAGACCTTCGCGGAAGAAGGCCTGACAGTGATCGGAATGTCATCTTCGGGTGGTGGAATCAGCAGCATCGCCAGCCAGTATCCACTGCCCTGGATCTGGGCCACCAACAGTCCGGGTCTCAAACATAAACTCCACAGCGGGAAAACATTCGAGCTGTTTCTTTTCGACCGTTCCGGGAAGATCGCTTACCGGTTTGGGACCGACCATCGCAACTGGAAACTGCACCTGGAGCTCGGAATCGGTGCGGTCGTCGAACGGGCGCTGGATCTCAGCGACCTGCCGAATGATTTTGTCGGCTCCCAGGTGTGCGGTGTCTGTCATCAGGAGGAATACAAGCAGTGGGAACAGACAGCCCATGCCGGAGGATATGACACCCTGGTGCAGAGCAGGAACACCAACCGGCCTGAATGCCACTCCTGCCATGTCACCGGTGAAATGGGCCGCAAATCCCGCCCCTGGTCGCAGACACCGAAAGAACTTCAGGAAATCGGATGTGAGGAGTGTCATGGTCCTGGCGGGCCACACCGGACCAAGCCATTTGCCGAGGCGAGTCTTTACAGCACCCGGGAAGAATCCTGCAAGCGTTGCCACAATCCCGAAACAGCGGGTTGTGTTGGATCCTGGCCAGAGCCAAAATGGGATTATTCTGCTGCTTTGAAGAAGGTCGCTCATGGAACAGCCCATGGGGCCACTCCCAGCCCGGCTGCACCCCCCAGCAGCGCGACTCAGTCTGTTCCATCGGCTACTGGAAACTGAGAAAGGGTATCGAATGATACCATGAGCAACTGTCCCAAGTGTGGAGCCGAAGTCGAAACCGGCCAGAAAATGTGCGCCTGGTGCGGCACTGATCTCCCCAAAGCCGCGCCAACACCGGCTCCTGGACGGGTTTCTCCTTCTGCTCAACCTCTGCACGGAGAAGAGACTTCCGCCTCCGAAGCTCAGAGCACTGTCACAATCGATACCGCCCGGACCCTTGCCAAAGCGGGTGATCTCGCTGGCGCTGAAAAAGCCTTCAAGACTCTGCTGGCAGATAATCCCCAGGAGCAGGAAGCCCTTTTCGGCCTGGGCGGGATACACTTCAAGCGCGGGAACAAAAGCCTGGCTGCGGAACTGTGGCTGCGGTTAAAGAAACTGAATCCAGCCTACCCTCACATTGACAGCTGGCTCGACCAGGTGGTTGAAAAGACCGTTCCCCCTCCGGTATCCACTCCATCGATCGAGTCCCGGGAGGAAGCACCTCCTTCACGCCCGCTCCAGCAACCACCCCAGCATTCCTTTCAGCCGAAACAGAGGACACGCCGGCCGGATTCCTCTCCTTCTCAGATAGATGCGCCGGAAGGGGATGATGACTGGAGGAATCAGTCGGTTCGGGTTATGGCGCTCGATGAACCTGAGGCCGAAGAACCGGCGCCTACAGTTTCCGAAGTCAAGGCGAAACCAACTTCATCAATCCCCCAGGCCGAAAGAATCGCCGCCTGGACCCGGGTGGTCAGCTGGCTTTGTATTGTATTATTCGGCGCTGGCGTGGCTCTGGTTTATTTCGTTCTCCCACAGCTGGCGCCGTAAATGCACCGGCTGCTGCCGGTTAAATATATCACAGGGTTGATGGCTTGGCCTGCATCCATTGACAGGTCCGATCGCCATCATGAAAAACTGGACTCCTGTAAGCGAGCTAGAAAAGAGGGCTTCCGAATTCCGTGATCTCAAGCATGACAGGTTATGGCAGAGCCGAAGGGGGAACCACCTTTGGCCACCTGCTGGTGGAAATTAAATCGGTCAATCATCGCTTTCTGGACAGCCGCATCAGGCTCCCGCGCCAGCTGGCTTCGCTCGAGCCGATGATTCTCAACCATTTGAAAAACAGCATTGCGCGGGGAAGAGTGGAGGTCTCGCTCAGCCTGCTGTCCACCGGCTCGGGAATGGGCGAACCCAGCCTGAATATCGCGCTGGCGCAGCTTTACCGCCAGGCCGCCGAGACAGCATCTTCAGCGCTCAACCTGCCCAATACGGTCGGCCTGGAATTTCTGCTGCGGATGCCGGATGTCCTTCAGGTCTCCGATGCCGGAGCGGATCCGGAGACAGCCTGGAATGAAGTCCGGCCCATCCTTGACCAGGCGATCCGTGCCCTGGGAGACATGCGCTCCCGCGAGGGGGAGGCGCTTACCGATGATTTTCAAAAAACCCTTGCCAGCCTCGAAGTTCACCGGCTGCGTCTCGAGCAGCTGAAAGAAACTGTTGTTGTGGATTTCAGGGAACGGCTTCAGACCCGGCTCAAAAACCTCCTGAATGAAAATGGCGGAGTCGATCCGGTTCGCCTCCACCAGGAGGTGGCGCTCTTTGCCGACCGTTGCGATATCTCCGAAGAACTCGCCAGGCTGGAAAGCCATTTCAAACAGTTTGGTGAAATTCTGTTCCTTCCGGAACCAGTCGGGAGGCGGCTGGATTTCCTTCTCCAGGAAATGTTCCGTGAAATTAACACCATCGGCAGCAAAGCCAATCACCTCGAGGTGACTCAGACTGTGCTCCAGATGAAGAACCTGGTCGAAAGGCTCCGCGAACAGGCCCAGAATGTCGAGTAAGCCTTCAACCGGCATCCCTGTTGTCCTCTCAGGCCCCTCGGGCGCCGGGAAAACGACGATACAGAAGCAGCTGCTTTCCCGCTACCAGGATCTGGTTCCATCCATTTCTGCGACGACACGCCCGCCACGGCCGGGTGAAGTCCATGGGAAAGACTACCTCTTTCTTTCTGAACCTGAATTCCAATCCGGCATAGAACAGAACCTGTTCCTCGAACATGCACAGGTTCATGGGCATTTCTATGGGACTCCGAAAGGGCCCCTCGAAGAGCACCTCCACCTCGGTGTCGATGTCCTGCTTGTCATCGATGTCCAGGGCGGGCTTCAGATCCGCAGCGCCTGCACAGAATCGCTGCTGATTTTTCTCCTTCCACCTTCCATGGCGGATCTGGCGAAACGGATCGATTCTCGCGGTGATGTCCCCCCCGGGGAGATGCAAGTGAGGCTCAGGAATGCCGAATGGGAAATGTCCTTCGCCACCCAATATGATTACCTTGTGATCAACCGCAACCTGGATGAAGCGGTCAGCCAGGTTCGGTCCATCCTGGTCGCCGACCGCTGCCGCACACAACGGGCAGTTCGGCGCATTCACCATCTGGGCATCGATCTCCCTGGACTGGAGGGGAGGGGCTAAGCCGGTTTCTCTGGTGAGATAAACCGTTATCCCTGCAGAAGTATTCTTTGAGCGGCTCTCAGAACGAAAACTTGAGGGACACGAACAGGACTACCCAGACCACATCCAGAAAATGCCAGTACATCGCTGAGTAAGTGATCCCGGGGTGATATTGGCTCCCATAGTTCCCTTTGAAAGCCTTATAACAGACCACTGACAGAAGAATCAGCCCCCCGATGACATGGGCGGCATGAAGCCCGGTCAGCGTGTAAAAGGTGAAGGCATACAGATTCACAGTGGGGGGAATCTCGATCTTGAGCAGGTCGCTCCAGTTGGCCCACTGGTTGAACAAAAAAGCAATGCCCAGCAGAAGGGTCATGGAGAGGAAGGCTTTCATCGCGGCCTGCATGTCCTTTTTTGCAGACCACAGCCCCAGTTGGATCGTGACACTGGAAATCAGGATGATCAGGGTGCTCCACCACAACCCGAATGGCAGGCCAGGCATTCCGGGGGGCGGCCATTGCTCCGCCCGGAAACGAATCACGAAATAGCTTACCAGGCTGGCGGTGAACAGTACCGCCAGAGACACCAGAAACAGGGACATTCCGAAAACTCCAGCCGGATTGACCCGCGGATCCTGTGGCGGGGTGGCAGCAGGCTGGCGGGTCATTCAGGCGCCATTCCCGGAGCATACCCCGGGATCAATGTGTTCTGATAATGAGCGGTATCCACCATCGCCAGGATCACAAACAGCATGACGAAGCACAATGAGCAGATGAAGATGACCGCATTGAATGGGCGGTCATACACCAGATGCATGAAAAACAGCAGCACCAGCGAGGCCTTGAGTGTTGCAATGCCCATCGCCAGCATCAGATTGAATTCACCCAGATTGAAAGTGGTGGCTGCAACAGTCACATAAGTCAGGAACATCAGGGCAATCCAGACAGCAAGGAGCACCCGGAAAGACATCACATGTCCGACCTGCTCGTGGGGGGTTGATTCATGGGCCATTCGGGGAATCGTGCTCCTTCTAACTGTTTCTCGGCTGCATTCTATTCCCCGCTCAGTGAATCAGGTAGAGCAGCGGGAACAGGTAAATCCAGATTAAATCGACCAGGTGCCAGTATAACCCGACCAGATCGACCGGTGTGAAATATCCAGGACCGAAATCGCCACGCACCGCGCGGCGCAGAATCCAGCCGATGCAGGCCAGCCCGACAATCACATGAACTCCATGCAGGCCGGTCATGAGGAAATAGACACTGAAAAACAGCTGGACATTGCGCGGCTCATCCCCATGGGATTCCCTCCCGGCAGATAATGATGCCAGGCCACCGGGTCCTGTTGGAGCTGGAAGAATCTTGCTTCTTTCGACCACCACTCCGGCATCGGTGGTCAGCACCACGGTGGGGGTCATGGATTGAGCCACAGCCGATGCCACAGCCGGATGGCCCTCCTGCGGAGCTGGCCCTTCGCCAGAGGCGGCTTCATGCGAATCGTCATGGTGATGAACCGGGCTGTAGTATTTCCCCCACAGCAGGCCATGCTGCCACTTTTCTTTATACTCCACATACTTGACACCCAGGAATACAAACCCGCACAACAGAGTCAGTGCCAGGCAGACAACCAGCCCCCGCTGCCGGCCGAGCTGTGCGCATCGGACTCCCCAGGCCATGGTGAAACTGCTGAACAGCAGCACACAGGTGTTGAGCGCGCCCCAGAACTTGCTCAGGTACTGATGGGCATAAATGAATATCTCCGGATGATTGGCCCTGTAAACCGAGTAAGCACAGAACAGCCCGCCGAAAAGGAGGATTTCTGTGGCGAGAAACAGCCACATCCCCAGCTTCCCGGAGTCAAACTGCTGGGTCAGGGAACCGAAGTGGTGTGCCAGATGAGGATTATGTTCCGACGAAGTATGGGACTGGGTGGTTTCTGCCTCCATGCTTCTAGGCGGCTCCTGTCTTGATAAGTTTGCGATATCCGCGAATCTCGGGATCATAAACCAGATCGCCGTAATCATACGGATCACCCACAATCGGTGGCTGGCTGAAGTTTTCGACCGGCGGAGGCGAAGTGGTCTGCCATTCCAGGCTGGCGCCTCCCCACGGGTTGGAGGGAGCCTTGGGGCCGCGAACCAGAGAGTCGATCAGGTAATAGGCCACCAGCAGGAATCCCACCAGCAGCACATAGGTCCCCACAGTCGATAAAACATGGAGTGTCGTGAACTGCTCGGAATATTTGAAGTAACGGCGCGGCATCCCATGCGTTCCCATGATGAACTGGGTGAAAAAGGTCAGGTTGAAGCCGATGAAGATCAGAAAGCAGGCGATCTGTCCCTGGCGGTCACTGTACATTTTTCCGGTCATCTTCGGCCACCAGTAATGCAGCCCTCCCAGGAATGCGATGACTGTTCCACCGAACATGACATAATGGAAATGCGCCACCACGAAATAAGTGTCATGCAGATGGACATTGGTGGTCAGAGAGCCGAGAAAAAGGCCGGTCAACCCGCCGATGGCGAACAGGAACAGAAAGGACAGGGCATACAGCATCGGGGTTTTGAGGCTGATGCAGCCTTTGTACATGGTGGCCACCCAGTTAAATGCCTTGATCGCGGATGGGATGGCGACACTGAAAGTCAGAGCACTGAAGATCATGTTCATCAGGCTGGACTGCCCGCTGGTGAACATGTGGTGCCCCCACACCAGGAAGCCGAAAACCGCGATGGCAATGCTGCTGTAGGCGATAAACCGGTAACTGAAGATATGCTTGCGGCTGAAGACGGAGATCAGCTCGCTGATCACTCCCATGGCCGGCACAATCATGATGTACACCGCGGGGTGCGAATAAAACCAGAAAAAGTGCTGAAAAAGAATCGGATCCCCGCCCAGAGCCGGGTCGAATATCCCCACTCCCAGCGCCCTTTCCACGATCAGCAGCAGCAGTGTGATTCCCAGCACCGGGGTCGCCAGGATCTGGATGATCGCTGTGGCATACAAGGCCCACAGAAACAATGGCATCTGGAACCATCCCATGCCCGGCGCACGCAGTTTGTGGATGGTCACGATGAAATTCAGGCCGGTGAAGATCGAGCTGAATCCGAGGATGAATGCACCGGTGGCAATCGGGATGACACCTTTAAAAGGGGTGGTGGTGCTGTAGGGAGTGTAAAAGGTCCAGCCGGTGTCAAACCCACCCACCAGCAGTGATGCCACTGCGAATACGGCTCCGATGATCCACAGATACCAGCTGGTCAGGTTCAGGCGTGGAAAGGCCACATCCTTGGCTCCGACCATGAGGGGCAGCACAAAATTTCCCAGCGCTGCCGGGATTCCTGGGATAATGAACAGGAAAACCATCATCGCCCCATGGAGTGTGAACATTTTGTTGTAGGCATCTGCGCCCATGATGGTCTGGGTCGGAGTGATATGCTCAGTCCGCACCAGAACCGCCGCCATTCCACCCAGAAAAAAGCGATCAGAATCGAAATCAGATACATGATCCCGATCCTTTTGTGGTCGACAGTGGTCAGCCAGGAGGCCAGTCCACGGCTGGCTGTCAGATAGTTTTCGTGTGAAGAGTCTTCCGGGATCGGCAATGCCCCGGGATACGGCGTGGTTTGTGTGGCCATAAGGCGGTTCCTTTCGTCCTTATTGCTGCTTCAGTGTTTTCAGGTATTCGATGATTGCCAGGATTTCTTCATCCTTGATCTTCCCTTTGTAAGTGGGCATTACCGGCTGATAGCCGGAGACCACCTTGGCCTGGGGATTGAGTATCGATTCACGGATATAGTTCTCATCCACCTCCACTGTTGCCCCATCTTTGAGCTGGACCGGGTGGCCGAACAGATTCTGGAAGGTCGGGCCGGTGTTGGCCTTCCCGTCGACTGAGTGGCAGCCGGAACATCCACGCTGCTTGTAGAGCTTCTCTCCGGCCTCATGAGGCGGCAGTGTGGCGAGGAAGTTCGAGGCATCCTCGAGCCACTTTTCGAATTCTCCCGGGGCATGAACCACTGCTTGGTGATCATGTCTGAATGGCTGGTTCCGCAATACTCGGCGCAGTAAACATCGTACTCGCCCTCTTTGTTGGCATTGAACCAGATTTTGTGGTAACGGCCCGGGACGACATCCATCTTCATCCGGAAAGCCGGGATATACAGGCTGTGGATCACATCCTCCGAGGTCATCACCAGGCGGATCGGGCGGTTGACCGGCACATGCAGCTTCTCATCCACATAGCCATTGGGATAGGTGAAAAGCCACTTCCACTTCATCCCGGTGACATTGATCTCATAGGCATTCTGCGGTGGATTGGCGATATTCATGAAGCCGGTGAAACCCATGTAAAAAATGACGATCACGATCAGTACCGGAATGATGGTCCAGACCACCTCGAGGGTGGTGTTGTGTATCGGGCTGGGCTGGCTGGTGTGGCCCTCACGGGCACGGTACTTCCAGACAAAATACACCATCAGGCCCACAATCAGCGAAAAGAAAAATACCGACAGCCACAGGATGAAATAAAACAGGGCATCGACTTCGCCGGCATAGGTTGAGCGCTGCGCAGGCAGCCAGAAGGTTTCATCTGCCTGGTTGAGAAAACGAAGACTGGCTGAATCCAGGATGGATTGGATGAGATTCAAGTGTGCTGCCCCTCTATTGTTGTGGAAATGGGGCGCTTCATTTCGCGCCGCCAGAAATGGATCAGGAACCCACCGATAACCAGGACTGTGATGACGCCGATGAATCTCGCCAGATTCATGGCTGCCAGCGAATAACGCCCCTCAGTGGCATCGTAGTGGTAACAGAACAGAATCAGCTTATCGAGCGTGTTGATGAACTTTCCTTCGGAGGCTTCAACCAGTGACAGGCGGATTGTCTCGGGTTCATAGACCACGCCATAAAGGTACCGGGAAACTTTTCCCTGAGGTGTCAGCAGAATCAGCGCCGCGGTGTGCATGTACTCCCCGCGCTCCTCGTTGTATTTGAATCCGAATCCCACCGCATCGGTCAGGGCACGAATGTTCTGCTCGCGGCCGGTTAAGAAATGCCATCCGGAAGCCGCTTCGGCGCGGCCATATTCCCTCAGGTAGTTCTGCTTCTTGTTTTTGGCCAGGATGGGTGTTTCGTTGGGATCAAAACTGAGTGTGATCATTTCGAACTCCCGGCCGGGAGACCAGGACATTTCCTTGAGGGCTTCCAGCATTCCATTGAGCTGCAGCCCGCACAGCATCGGGCAGCCAAAATAATTGAGTGTCAGCAGAACCGGCTTCTTTCCATCGAAGCAGTCTCTGAGCCGGATCGGCTTTCCGGATTCATCCAGAAACTCGGTGTCGAGCGGAATCTGGTTCCCCAGTTTTTCTTCGACACCGACACCCTCCAGCTCGGGGGGAAGAGGGCCGGCCAGCTGTGCCTGTGACAGGCTTCCACTGCAGCAGAGGGCGATAAACGCTCCCATCAGAATGACCTCCAGGGAGAAGGTGCGGGATTGGGCTGGTCTCATGGTTGTTTCGGAGTCGCCGGCCGGATCACAGGAGTGGCAGGGTTCGATGATTCTTGCACTACCAGCTCAATCGCTCGATCGATTGGAATGGCGACAATCCCACTGGCTTTGTCGATCCATCGATAGGCGTGCAGGTTTTCTGTTTGCTGGGCTTTAAGGGAGGCCAGTTCCTCGGGGATCTGGTTGACGATTTTCCGTTGATACTCCTTTTTCTCTACATTATAAAAAAGGGTCTGCAAAGCCACAATGATGACAACCAGCAGGACAGTCCCCACAAATCCAACCAGGACAGTCCTGGGAGTGTTCGGATCCGAATCGGCATCGGAAACAGGCGGGAGATGATGGTCTTCAGGCATTTTCGAAACTCAATGACTCCTTCAGTCTGGGATCACCTTCCGGGATCAGCGAGCAGTCCCTCAGCCACTGGATGGTTCCCGCCAGGAAGAATCCTCCGATCCCCAGCAGCGTGGTCAGATCAAGCAGGTGAAAGGGGATCACTCCGGTGTCCGCCCCCTCGACTCCCCAGTAAAACTCCGGCATGGACAGCCAGTAAAGATCAAGCCAGTGCATGACAAGGATGAACAACCCCCAGGGGGCAAGATAACGAAGGCGGCGTTTGGGGTAACGGAACAGCAGGCCGATGAAGGGAATGATGAAATGGCCTGCCAGCAGGAGGAAGCTGAGCCAGCCCCATTGGCCCTCCAGGCGGCGCGCATACCAGCCGGTCTCCTCCGGCAGATCGGCATACCAGATCAACAGAAACTGCGAAAAGGCGATATAGGCCCAGAAAACTGTGAATCCGAGCATCAGTTTGCCCAGATCATGGAAGTGTTCGGCTGTCACCGATCTCCTGATGTAACCATTGAGGCGCAGCGCGAAAAATATCACTGGCAGCAGCGATACGAACCCGAGAAAACTTCCGCCAAAGTAATACACTCCATAAATCGTGCTGAACCAGTGCGGATCCCGTGACATCAGCAGGTCAAATGAGGCGAATGTCACAGTGATGGCGAACAGCAGAATCCCGGGAGCACTCCAGCGTTCCATTCGCAATGTCAGGGCAGGCGAACGGCTGTCATCCTGCTCCTGCGACCAGCGAAGAAGGAAATAGGACAAGCCACACCAGACCCCGAAATAAATCAGGCAGCGAATAATGAAAAATGGAACATTCAGGTAAGGCTGCTTCCATTGCAGCAGTGGATCGGAAGCCACCAGTTCCTCTCGGGTCCAGGGGAACAGATGGTGCATCCCGAACAGAATCGGGACAAACAGCACCACCAGAAACAGGACATTGGCTGCGACCGCCTCAGAAATTCTCCGTACGACGACACTCCAGCCTGCGCGTGAGAGGTGTTGAATCATGACAAACACCAGCCCACCCAGTGACAGGCTGAGGAAGTAGCAGAAGTTCATCAGATAAGAGTGATATGCCCTCTTCACTCCGCCATCCACAGAGACCGCAATGAGGAGGCTCACCACCAGGCCGGCGATGCCCAGCAGGCAGGCATTCCGGAACAGCCTGGGAGCCGCTTCATTCAATCGCAGAAGTTCCTTGGGTGTCTCGTGCGGCATCAGGGCAATTCCCCTCTCCGGTCGGCGGGTACATCTTCGATTCGGGCATCCTGGCTTCTCTCCAGCGCCCGGATATAGGCAACAATGGCCCAACGATCCCTGATGGTGATCTGGTCCCCATAAGCCGGCATGGTCCGGATGCCATTCGTGATGGTGTTGAAGATATGGCCATCTTCACGGTCTTTGACAACCTGGTCATGCATCGACAGCGGGGCCACCCAGGACCCTTCCTGAAGCCGTTCAGCACGCACCGCGACCGGGCCATGCCCATATCCATCCAATCCATGGCACTGGGAGCAATAAATTCCGAACAGGTGCTGTCCGCGCCTGGCCAGTGTTTCCGTGACAGGCAGCGCATTGGTTTTCGCGAACTGGCCATGGACCAGTCCCTTGTTCAGATGGTCATCGGCAAAGGCCTCACCCCGTGCGACTGTCCCCGGCACCTGCGGGCGCATCGCGCGACCATCGGCGAACAGTGGATTGACCGACTGGGCTTTGAATTTCGGCTGCTGGTCCATATCCCACATCAGCTGCAGGCGTGTGTTCTCTGATGTTCTGGATCGTGACCGTGCGATCAATGCAGGAGGAATCAATGCCAGAACTCCCAGAACGACCAGGGCTGAAATCCCCCAGCGCCGCAATGTGGGAGGGAGGAACGCCTGGGCGGGTTCTTCAACCACTTCCACCTCGATCGCACCATTCCCACGCAGCATTTCACATATTTTTGAGGCATCGAATTTTGGATCGATTGCTTCAATGCTGATGAAAAACCGGTCGGTGGTCATTCGTTTGCTGAATCCGCGGCTGTTGAATACCCCATGATAGAAGAGCGGAAGGCGGTTCAACCCCAGCATTCCGAACACCGCCCCGAAAGCGCTGAACAGGATGGTCAGCTCAAACGTGACCGGGATGTATGCCGGGATGCTGAACATCGGCTTTCCACTGATGATCACCGGGTAATCCACGGAACTGGTCCACCACTGCAGGAGCAGGCCTGAAGCGCATCCAGTCAGCCCGCAGATGAGGACAATCAGAGGCAGGATGGTCCGCCGGATCCCCATCGCTTCATCGATGCCATGGACCGGGAAGGGTGTATGCGTGTCCCATTTCTTATATCCGGCATCACGGATTTTCTCGGAAGCCGCCAGAAGAGCATGAGTCGAATCGTATTCCGCCAGAACTCCGAAGACCTTTGTCTCAGCAGCGGGCAGGCTTTTTCCAGGGGCTTGTGGCCTGCTCATACACCCGCACCCCCTTCTTTTGCGGCTTCATCATGCTGGTAGGGAATCTCTCCCCAGTACTGGCCATGTCCATGGTGCGGGCCGCTGTCCAGCCCAGCCTTCGGGAGGATGCTCTTGACCTCTGCCATTGCCACAATCGGCAGAAACCGGCAGAACAGCAGAAAGAGGGTAAAGAACAGGCCGAAGGTGCCGGCGAAAGTCATCACATCGATGAGGGTCGGTCGAAAGTACCCCCAGCTCGATGGAAGGAAGTCGCGGCTGAGTGAAGTGACCACGATCACAAAGCGTTCGAACCACATGCCGATGTTTACGAATATGCAGACAATAAACATGAACCAGATGCTCGTCCGGCATTTCTTGAACCAGAAAAACTGAGGAATCAGGACATTGCAGCTGATCATTGTCCAGTAAGCCCAGGCATAAGGGCCAAGCGCCCGGTTGAAGAAAACAAATGCTTCTGTCGGATTGCCACTGTACCAGGCTATGAAAAATTCGATCCCATAGGCGTAACCGACCATCATGCCGGTGACAAGGATGATCTTGTTCATGTTTTCCAGGTGGCGCAGTGTGATGATGTGCTTGAGATCGAACAGATAACGGGCTGGGATGGCCAGAGTGACCACCATGGCGAACCCGCTGAAAATTGCGCCAGCCACAAAATAGGGTGGAAATATGGTCGTGTGCCACCCGGGAATGAGCGAAACTGCGAAGTCAAAGCTCACAATGCTGTGCACCGACAGAACCAGAGGTGTCGCCAGTCCCGCCAGAAGCAGGTAAGCGCATTCATACCGGTGCCACTGCCGTGAAGAACCACGCCACCCGAGTGCGAGTATTCCATACACAACCTGGCGGACCCGTGTCTGGGCGCGGTCACGGAAAGTTGCCAGATCCGGCACCATCCCAACATACCAGAATAGCAGCGATACGATCATATATGTGCTGACCGCGAAGACATCCCACAGCAGCGGGCTGCGGAATTGCGGCCACAGGTTCAGGTAGTTCGGGATCGGGAAGAGCCAATAAGCAAACCACACACGCCCGATATGAATTCCGGGATAGATGGCCGCACAGATAACCGCGAAGATGGTCATAGCCTCCGCAAACCGGTTGATGCTGGTCCTCCATTTCTGCCGGAACAGAAACAGAATGGCTGAGATCAGGGTTCCGGCATGGCCGATGCCCACCCAGAACACGAAGTTTGCGATCGCCCATCCCCAGGCCACCGGTATCTGGATGCCCCAGACCCCTGTGCCTTCCCAGAGCAGGTAGGCGATCATCACATGCAGGATGATGGTGAATGCCAGAGAGATCGACAGCGCCACATACCACACCCTGGGAGGTGATGGCGCTTCCGATACACGGCAGACAGATTCTGTCAGCTGGGCAAAGTCCGGCTGCCCCAGGATCAGTTCCGGCCTCTGAGTCGGATCGTTGCCGGTATTATCTTTTTCAGGAATGAGAACCATGCTCATGGACAATCTTCTCGACAAGTTCCGGATTAGGATTCCGCACCCGGGCCAGGTGGGCTGTTCGCGGCCCCACATTCAGCTCCTCGAGCATCCGGTACGAGCGCGAGTTCTGGTGAAGCTGGGCAACACGGCTTTCAGGATCATTCAAATCCCCGAACACGATGGCTTCGGTCGGGCAGGCGGTTTGGCAGGCAGTGCGGATCTCACCATCCGTGATCGGACGGCGTTCATTTTTGGCAACAATCTTGGCGTGCTGGATCCGCTGGGTGCAGTATGTGCACTTCTCCATCACTCCGCGTGAACGGACTGTGACCTCCGGATTGAAAACCATCTTCTCCATTTCCGTGTAGTGCACATGATAGTGGAAGAAGTTGAATCGGCGGACCTTGTAGGGGCAGTTGTTGGAGCAGTAACGGGTTCCGATGCAGCGGTTATAGACCATCACATTCAGGCCATCGTGATCATGGACTGTCGCTCCCGCCGGGCAGACCTGTTCGCAGGGCGCATTCTCGCAGTGGACACAGGCGACCGGCTGATGGGCTATCTCCGGGCTGTCCGGCTCGCCATGAAAATAGCGGTCCAGCCGCAGCCAGTGCATTTCGCGCTGCCGGAAAACCTGTTCCTTGCCGACAACCGGGATATTGTTTTCAGCCTGGCAGGAGACCACACAGGCATTGCACCCGATGCATTTCTGCAGATCGATCGCCATGCCCCAACGGTTATCGTTGTATTCGTAGGGCTGCCAGAGAGGCACTGCATGGGGTGAATGAACCCGGTGGCTGGCGAAGTCTTTGTGCTCCCGGTATTCAGAAAGATCCGCTTCACGAATCAAGGCTCCCACTCGTTCCGCACGCCCGGATGCTCCAATTGTGTCAATCGCATGGTGATCCTGGGTGCAGGCAAAGATGTGGCGGGCGCCTGTGCCCTCGAGGGTCAGACCGCTGCCGAAATCCGGGGCGCTGGAGGTTCTCAGAGTGTAACTGTCGAAACCGACTCCATTGCCGACCCTTCCTGCGGCTGTCCTGCCATACCCCAGGAACAGGGCCACACTCGCGGGAGCCTGGCCAGGCATGATGTACACCGGTGCGGAGAGCTCCCCACCCTGGTATTTCAGGGCTGCAACCTCGCCATGGGCAATACCCAGTTCTGCAGCAGTGGCAGGAGCCACCAACGCGGCATTATCCCAGGTCAGCTTGGTCATGAACTCCGGCAGCTCCTGAAGCCAGCCGTTATTGGCAAACCGCCCGTCATGCACAGAAGGGTGCCTGCAGAAAATCAATTCCAGATTCTGCGCTGACAAAGGTGTTGAGGGTGGCTGGGCAGACTTCAGGGAACTCACCACCGCTTCAGCCTGGGGTGTAGCCTGAACCGGATCTGTGGCAGTCCCGGATAGAACACCATTGTTGAGGAACTCTCTCCAGGCCAGCTCCTTGTCATTGCCGGGCAACAACGGCAGCACGGTTCCGCGGACAATGTCATACCCGCTTCGTGGCTGGTCTTCAACCAGCAGGGAAAGGAACTCGATCGGGCTTTTTCCCTCATACAGCGGGTGAATCAAAGGCTGGCGTGCGCAAAGGGTTCCATCGAGAGCCTGCCCATCCCCCCAGGATTCGAGGTAATGGGCCATCGGCACATGCCACTTGCATGCTGAGGTGGTTTCATTCACAAACAGCGATAGCTGAATGCTGGTGGATACCTTTTTCAGGGCCTCCCCGAAAGCCAGATCGGCTGGTGCATTGTAGAGGGGATTCCCCCCCACCAGAACCAGAGTCTGGACCCTGCCTGCATTCATTTCCTCAACCAGGGCTGTGATCGATGCAATTGAACCTGGGTGTGATGGATCGGCTTCCGGAGTGTATTTCACCAGTGTTCCGGAATTTCCCAGGGCACTGTTCAGCAGAGCCGCCAGCGCATGAGCCAATGGGGGCTGGCGATCGCCGGCACAGATGACACATCTGGCCGGACTGGCGAGAATATCTTTCGCCAGGGCCTCCAGGTATGGAGTTTCAATCTTCGTTTCGCTCCAGGGTTTGAGGGCATCGAGAACCGCCTGTGTCAGGAGCGGGGAATTCAGGCCCTGTCTGGCCAGCTCCAGAGCCAGCCGGCACAGAACTGGCAAAACATGGGATGCCGGAGTCGGGAATCGATGGTCTGCCATCGCCCCAGTCAGGCTGTAAACAGATTCAATCGAGTAAAGGCGGCTCATCTCCGGCGCATCAGGATCATGGCTCGCAACAAACTCACGGGCATGGCGAATCGCGGCCGGGTGCCCACTGAAGAGATCGGCATCCAGCGCCACAATCACACGGGCTTCAGAAAAGGTAAAATGGGGCCGGCATGCCTGGCCCAGTGCCAGGTGAATCCCCTGTCTGGCATTATCCGAATTGACCGGCTCGTATTCACACCATTTCGCCTGGGGAAAGGCCGCCAGAGCCTTCTGCTTCAACCCCGCCCAGCTGGGGGAGGAGGAGGATTCAACCAGAAATGCCAGGCCACTCCCCTGGAGGCCCCTGATTTCTGCCAGATGGGATCTGGCAAAGGTGCTGAACTCATCCCATGTCCGGTTGAATGTCTGACCGCCTGCGGCTTCCATGGGAAACCTTGAACGATCCGGATCATACAATTCGAGCACACTGGCTTCGGCAGATGGATCGGTAGCCCCGAGGCTGTCCGGATGAAGATTATTCCCATCGATTTTTATCGGACGCCCATCATAGCTTGTGGCGAGCAGCCCACGCGCCACACCATCCAGGTCCATCGAGGTTGCAAATTGGACCGGTGTGCCTGGGGTGCGGTTATCGGGGCGGTTTGCATAAGGGAATATCTTTTCTTTTGGCCAACGGCACCCGGTCAGGCCTGCCAGCCCCACTGAGGCGGCCATCACCTGAAGAAATCGGCGGCGGGAAGTTCCTGCCGGGGGGAGATCTGTCCCTGCGGCAAATTCAGGCCCCAATTCAGCCAGGAATTCCGGTGTGAGAGCCAGTTCCTGCAAGCTCCTCCAGTAATTCCGTCCGTTTTCCGTCTGGTCTATCGATGGCATAACGAGCAATCCGTCAGTTTTTCGCGATCCCGTATTTTATATTCGGCCTTGAGGCGCTCTCCCAATGCTTCCTGATCCTCGAGGGGGACATAATCCATCGTGGTCACTTCATCCAATGGGCGTAGATGTTTTTCCGGGTTCCGGTGGCAATCCAGGCACCATCCCATGGTTAAGGGCTGGTCCTGGCTGACAACCTCCATTTTGTCGATCCGGCCATGGCAGGAGGCGCACCCGACTCCGCGGTTCACATGAGCGCTGTGGTTGAAATAGACAAAATCAGGCAGATCATGGATCCGGACCCACTCGACCGGCATCCCTGTAGCGTAGCTTTCGCGAATGGGAATCAGCTTCTCGCTGGTCGATCGGATGTTTGCATGACAATTGAGGCAGACCTGTGTGGGAGGAATGGAGGCCTGCGCTGAGGTGTCGACTGTATTATGACAATAACGGCAATCAATTCCCAATTCACCAGCATGGAGTAAGTGGCTGTATGCGACCGGTTGCTTGGGAGCATAACCGATTCTCTGGGTCCCTGGTGCGGCGGCGTAGATGGCGACAGCGAGGACATAAGCCCCGCCGAATCCCACGATACTCGCCCCGATAACCAGAAATTTGTTGACCCACTTCGGAAATGGCAGTGGTGCGGGCGAAATTTTCAGCACAACGAGGTTGAAGTATAATCACAGATCGGCTTTCAGTAAAGACCTTTTGCAAAGACCGGCATAATCTGCGATAAGTGTAATGTAATCAGCGTGTTAATGCTGGTTTCTGGTTCATTTTCAGACCGGTTTTGGAATTTCTGTGTAGATAGTTTTGCCCCCTGAAAGGTCCTTTCCCCGCACCAGAAAAACCTTGTGTGTGTCTCTTGGACCGAGTGGGGCGAAAACGACCGATGAGGGCATATAGCGCATGGTGTAGCCACAGCGGCGCCGGGGTGAATGGTTCGGCAGGGAGCCATGAATCAGCCAGGCATCATGGAAAGAGCATTCACCTGCTTCGAGTTCGATATCGACAACCTTCGCCTCATCGATCTCGTTTTCCTCCAGTGTGGTGCCGAACACATTCGATCCCTCCGGGAGGTCACGGTAACGCCTTTCTTTTCGTTCGTGGTGGGTGCCCGGGATCACCCTCATGCACCCATTTTCACGATTCGAGCGGTCCACCGCCAGCCAGACAGTCACGACTTCGATGGGCTGGAGTCTCCCTTTCCAGTAATCCGCATCAGTGTGCCAGGATACAGGCAACCCATCCCCGCCAGGTTTCGAAATGAAATGGGAGGACCAGAGAGTGATATCCGGCCCGATCAGTGCCTCGACTGCATCCAGAACCGCCGGATGAGTCAGGAACTTCATCAGACAGGGATGATCGAAATGCGGAACATCCAGGTGCTCCGGCCGTTTTCCTTTCGGCAGGGTTTCGATCAGGTAATCGATTGTACGGCTGAGTTCTCCCAGTTCCTCTTCATTGAACAGCTGTCCGAAACGAAGATACCCCTCCCGCCGATAAGCTTCGGCCTGCTCGGGAGTGGGGATGGGTTGAGAGGATTTCATGGCGGCCATGGCTGCTCCTTGATTCGGGAATGAACTGCAACAAGCCTCTTTTTATGTTAACGGGGAAGCTGGGCCAGCAAACCGATCTGCCCGCGATGGTGGCTGTCATGCAGAGAAAGCCGGGTGATCCCGCTCTCCAATGTCGGAAGCAAATCCTTCAACCTCTGTGGCATGGGGCCAAGCGGAGGGTGACCCAGCTGGCTGTCATCCAGTGCACGAATAATTCCGAGCAGGCGGCTCATCGACTGTTCATAACACCGGACAACCGAATCCCAATCGGGGTAATCCGTGAGCTGGTCTGTGATGGGGTCTCCCTTCATGAAATCCGGTGCGAACTTTTTCCTGAATGGCTCATCCAGGATTGGATCATGCCCGAGCAGCCAGTGCCCGCCCACCATGTCCGAGGATCCCGCCAGGTGGCCGATCAGCCACAAGGGGTGCCCCTTGCCCGGAGCGGGTTGACGCAGGCGGTTCTCCTCCGGGACCCTGGAGGCCTCATTTAAAGTCAACTGGAAACTGGCTTCAATGACCGATGCAAGTGTATCGATGACAGACCGGCTCATAAGTTCTCCTCTCTTTTCAGAGATATGGCGTCATTAAAACAGAATTTCTCCAATTTCCAAAGAACAGAATTTCATCAGTCTTTCCATCAATTGACAGTCCAAAGGCAAGTGTGAGATCCTTTCAGGCAGAATCCACTACCACTTGCACAGGAGGGAAAGTCCGTGGCCAATGCAATCGAAGTCTTTACCAACTGCTACCATCGTTTCGGCCTGATAGCCGCTCTCGAGGGAATTACCCGGCTTGGAATCAACCGCATCGAAATCAGCGTGGATACCTTTCCCGGAATTCTTGATTTCCCGAAATCAATGGACCAGCTGGACCGCTGGGATCCCGGCCAGGTGGACCGCCTCAAAGGTTTGCTGTCCCGTTATGGCCTCACCGCCGAAAGCGGATTCATTTTCGTGGAAAACACCGACAAGGAGCTGTTTGCGCTCGACAAATTGAAATTCGATGCCGCGGCACAGCTGGGGTTGAAAGTGGTCGATCTTTCGGTGACCTGGAACAAACCGTTGGAGGAAGCCTATAAAATCTTTCCGAGTGTTCTGGAGTACTGCTCCCAGTACGACTTCCAGCTGGCGCTCGAGCTGCATCCCCCGCTCTATGACAATGCCGAGGTGTTCTGGCGTGTCGCCAATGATTTCCCGGGATTCCCGCTCAAGGCGAATTTCGATACCGCCAATGTCTATTACTACAACCAGGACCCCGATGGCCCGGCCGAGCTGGAACAAGTGATCCCACGCCTGGTTCACATGCACCTCAAAGACAGCCTCTGCCTTTACCATGACTTCACATTCCCGGCCTTGGGTGAAGGAAAGGTTCCCTTCGACAAGATGTTTGAAGTGCTGAGGAAAAACAATTACCAAGGCCCCGCCAGCCTTGAAGTTGAAGGAGAAGATGCCGAACAGCAGTCCTTCGAAGGCAAACATCGGGTGATGGAACGCTCCATAGCCTTTTTGAGAGCCCAAAAGTTTCTGGTATAATGCTCTTCAGGCCGCCAGCTGAAAAAAATTCTGCCGAGGAGTTCCTGGAAAGCGGGAACCCTGCGGTGCAGCGAGGTTCAGGACGATACTATGATCTGGGGGCTTCAGGAAAAATCCAGAATCGCAAGGATCTGGAGGATGCTTCAAGAGGGCAGGGAACAATCTGAAACCAATGACCGCCGCTACAGGTAAAATTCAACCTTCCGCTCACATGGGTTCTGTGGAACCGGCACCCTGGTGCATCCGTCCGGCCGAAGTCGGTGATATCCAGGGAATCAAAGCCCTGATCGATCCTCATGTCGAAACGGGAATCATGCTCCCGAAGACCCTTACCCAGCTGTATGAGTCAGTCAGAGATTTCCAGGTTTGCGTGGAGGACCAGCGTGTTATTGGCGCTGGAGCACTTCATGTTCTCTGGGAGGACCTCGCCGAAATCCGCTCCCTGGGTGTCCACCCGGACTGCCATGGCCAGGGAGTGGGGAAAGCGATTGGCAAAGCCCTGCTCGAGGATGCTGCACGGCTGGGGGTCGGGCGTGTCTTCGCTTTGACTTATGCCACCCAGTTTTTTCAGTCCCTCGGGTTCCGGGTTATCGATAAAAACCTGCTGCCACGCAAAGTCTGGTCGGATTGTGTCAATTGCCACAAATTCCCCTTATGTGATGAAGTTGCCATGATCAAAGATTTCAGGCCCTTCCCGGATGGGCCTGTCGGCCCGCCGCCGGATCTCCCTCAGGTCATTGACCTGGAGAGGCTGGTTCCCGGCTTGAGGATCATGAAACCCTGAGCCTCATCAGGGTTTGCCGGAGCCAGCTTGCCAGCCTGTTCCCGATGAGCCATCAGTGAATTTGCCGATCCATTTTGTGGCTGACAGAATTTCAGCATTGGCATACTTGTGTAAAATTACAAACATGGAATGCTTTACTGTCATGCCTCCTCCAAGGGTAAACGAACATTCGTCGTACCAGACTTCCATTATTAGGCATCCGAAGGGCAGGATTTTACTGTTTTTGGCTGGCGGGCCGGGCGCCTTTGGACGGCTGAATCTGCTTGTAAATCATTATATTTCAGTAGGTTATATTCGATCAACGGGGTGGGCTGGATGGGGAAACCACCACCCTGAAATGTCTTGACAACCGGCCGATTCTGGTTGTAGAGTTCCCGATCTAGATGTCCAAAATGATTCCAGGCACACCAGAATTTTTATCCTGTGGCCTTGATCAAATGGGTGTTTCTAGCAGAGGCAAGGGAATGTTAGGTAGTTATTATTCAGTAAACAAAATCAGCAATACGATAGCATCACAGGCAGAGGGGTGGTTCAAAAGCTCCCCCTATTGTCAAAAATCATCTGCTGCAGCCTGTGGCGCATCCCTTATTTTTCACAACAGTATGGCAACGATGGCTGATGGCTCGCTCTCATGGAGCTCTGGCTGTCGATGAAAAAAAACCAGGTGGACATTCCGGCATTCAAGAGGGATTACATCACCATGTTGAATGAAGATTCAAAACGACGAAACCCAGGGATTAAGCGGATCCTCCCACAGGCACTGTTGTGGATCGCAGCAGCTGCCCTGGTGATTACATTGTGCCCCAGGATCGCAGCGGCCCAGGAAACAGCGGCATTTTTTAAACAGAACTGTGCCAGCTGCCACACCATTGGAGGCGGAAGGCTCACCGGCCCCGACCTGAAGGATGTGACCAAACGGCAGGACCGGGCCTGGCTTCGGGATTTCATCATGAACCCACAGGCGAAGATCAATGCGGGGGATCCTTATGCAGTCAAGCTTCACGAGGAAGCCCGTGGTGTTCTGATGCCATCGATTCCGGGCATGACCGCAGAGAAAGCGGATTTTCTGCTGGACCTGGTCGAAGCAGAATCAGCCCTGCCGGAATCACAGTTCAAAGGGCTTCAGATTTCCAATGAGCCATTTACTCCAGAGGATATCCAGCGTGGAATCGCTCTGTTCACTGGCCACCAGCGGCTGAAAAATGGCGGCCCCGCCTGCATCTCCTGCCATACCATTCCCGGACTCGGTGGACTGGGCGGCGGCCAGCTGGGACCGGATCTCACACGGGTCTATGAACGCCTCCAGGGGCGCACCGCCCGTCAGTGCATGGCTCTCAGCCCCCGCCATGCCGACCATGCAGTCCATTCCTGCGCGATGCCCCCACTCGATCCCGCTGAAATCCATGCCCTGGTCGCTCTGTTCGAAGACACAGCCAAAAACGGCCGGATCCTCCCAAATGTGGCAGTGCTGAATTTTTCACTGCTCGGATTAGGGGGAGCGGTTTTAGTTCTTGTGCTATTTGACCTGATCTGGAGAGCGCGTTTCCGCTCTGTCCGGAGAAACCTGGTCCAAGACAATCAGCTGCGAGGTTTGCCATGAAACTGAGAAACGCCATCAGTTGGATCAAAGATGAATGTGATCCGAAGCTGAGGGGTTGGGAAGAGTTCTACCGGAATCGGTGGCAGCACGACAAGGTTGTCCGCAGCACTCACGGTGTCAACTGCACCGGTGGATGCAGCTGGGCAATCTATGTCAAGGAAGGCATCGTGACATGGGAAATGCAGCAGCTCGATTACCCCGAGCTCGAAGCTGGATTGCCCCCTTACGAGCCACGGGGCTGCCAGCGTGGAATCTCCTTCTCCTGGTACCTCTACAGCCCCCTTCGAGTGAAATACCCTTATATCCGTGGGGCCTTGCTCGATCTGTGGCGCAAGGCTCGAGCCGAATTCGATGATCCGGTGGATGCCTGGAAATCGATGGTGGAAAACCCCGAATCCCGGTCCCGCTGGCAGATTGCCCGTGGCAAGGGCGGATTTCGCCGGACCACATGGGACACAGTCCTCGAACTGATCGCCGCTGCCAACATCTATACCATCAAAAAACACGGGCCGGATCGTATCGCTGGTTTCTCACCCATCCCGGCCATGTCGATGATCAGCTATGCAGCCGGTTCCCGGATGCTGCAGCTGATGGGTGGCTTGTCCCTGTCTTTTTATGATTGGTATTGTGATCTTCCCCCCGCGTCTCCCGAAATCTGGGGTGAGCAGACCGATGTTCATGAATCCGCTGACTGGTACAACGCCAAGCTGCTGGCTGTCATGGGCTCCAATCTGAATATGACCCGCACCCCGGATGTCCACTTCGCGGCCGAAGCGAGGCATAACGGCACGAAGATGTGGGTGTTCGCCCCTGATTTCAATCAGGTTGCCAAATACGCCGACGAATGGGTGTCGCTCAATGCCGGCCAGGATGGCGCCTGGTGGATGGCCGTCAACCATGTCATTCTCAAAGAAGCCCACCATGAGAAACAGGTTCCTTACTTCATCGAGTACAACAAAGAATTTACCGACAGCCCTATCCTGATCGAGCTTGAAGAAACCGGTGAAAAGGGTGTCTATCGCCCTGGTCAATGCCTGCGCGCCAACCGCCTGTCCCAGTACCAGGATGTTGAGAATGGCGACTGGCAGTTCCTCATGTGGGACAATGCCGAGCAAAAGCCCAAGATGCCGCTGGGAAGTGTTGGGTTCCGCTGGGCCAAATCGGACAAGGGCAAATGGAACCTGCAACTGAAGGATGGCAAGGATGGGAGCCGGATCGATCCAGCCCTGACTTTGCTCAACTCGAATGACGAAGTAGTGCAGGTGCTGCTCGATGATTTTGGAGAGGCCAGCGAGCTGAAGCGCGGAGTTCCGGTCAAAAAGATTGTCACCAGTTCCGGGAAAACAGTCCTGGCAGCGACAATATATGATGTCATCATGGCTCAGTATGGGGTTTCCCGCGGGCTGCCAGGCGATTATCCCAAGGATTACGACGACGATTCTCCCTACACTCCGGCCTGGTCCGAAAAATACACAGGCATGAGCCGGGATATGGTGATCCGGTTTGCCCGCGAGTGGGCGCTCACCGCGGAACTGACTCGTGGCAAATGCACCATCATCATCGGTGCTGGAATCAACCACTGGTACCATGGAAACCTGATGTACCGTGCCGGCATCAATGCGCTGATGCTGTGCGGCTGTGTCGGTGTCAATGGGGGTGGGCTGGCCCATTATGTCGGCCAGGAGAAACTCGCCCCGGGTGAGTCCTGGTCCAGCATTGCGATGGGCAAGGACTGGTATCCGCCCTCGAGGCTCCAGAATGCTCCCAGCTGGCACTATGTCAACACCGACCAGTGGCGTTATGAAAAATCATTCACCGATTACCACACAGTCCCCAGGCATCAGCCTCCGGATTCGCTTGCCAAAGGCCACACCATGGATGCCCAGGTCCGGGCGGTGCGGGGAGGCTGGCTGCCTTTTTACCCGCAATTCAACAAGAGCCCTCTGGCCATTGTAAAAGAAGCCGAAGAAAAAGGGTGCGATACGGAAGAGAAGGTTGTCTCCGAAGTGGTCCGCCAGTTGAAATCCGGTGAATTGAAGTTCTCTGTGGAAGACCCCGATGCCGCTGAAAACTGGCCGCGGGTCTGGTACATCTGGCGCGGAAACGCCCTCATGGCCAGCTCCAAGGGGCATGAATATTTCCTCAAGCACTATCTCGGCACACACACCAATGCGGTCGCCGAGGAAATCGCCGGGGATTCCGTGCAGGAAGTCAAATGGTACGAAAATGCTCCGCAGGGCAAGATGGACCTGGTTGTGGATATCAATTTCCGCATGGATACATCCGCGCTGTATTCCGACATTGTTCTGCCGACTGCGACCTGGTATGAAAAAGCCGACCTGAACTCCACCGACATGCACAGCTTCATTCATCCGCTTTCGGCGGCTGTTCCGCCCTGCTGGGAATCGAAGAGCGACTGGCAGATTTTCCAGGCTATCTCGAAAAAGTTTTCGGAAATGTCCGAAAAGCATTTCCCGGGAACTGTCAAAGATCTTGTGGCCACTCCCCTTGCGCATGATTCACCGGCAGAGATCGCACAGCCGGATATGCGCGACTGGAAAAAAGGCGAAATTGAAGCCATTCCCGGCAAGACAATGCCCGGCATGAAGGTTGTCCAACGGGACTATAAGAACCTGCACAAACAGTTCATCTCGTTTGGGCCAATGGCGAAAAAGAACGGCCTGGGGGCGCATGGAACACATTACCAGATCGAGGATCTCTATGAGGAATCCTTGAAGCGGCTGCCGACCGAGGAGTGGGGTGGCGAGAAATACCTCTCACTCAGGAACGATGCAGACACCTGCAACATTGTCCTAGAATTCGCGACAGTGACCAACGGAGAACTGGCTTACCGTTCCTACAAGAATATGGAGGAGAGGGTCGGGCTTCCTCTGGCGCATCTGGCCGAAAAATCGCGGTCAGTTCGAGCGACTTACAAAGGCATACAGACACGGCCTCAGCGTTTTGTTAACAGCCCCATGTGGTCGGCGCTCATCGAGAATGGCCGCGCCTACTCGCCCTTCACATACAATGTCGAGGCACTGGTACCCTGGCGCACTCTCACCGGCCGCCAGCATTATTACCTCGATCATCCGATGTACCTCCAGTTCGGGGAGCATGTCCCGACTTACAAGCCGAAACCCCTGCCCACCCAGTATGCCGATATCCGCTTCACCCAGGCTGCGGGCATGTCGAAAATGTTGAACTACCTGACTCCCCATGGGAAATGGCACATCCATTCAACCTATGGCGACAATCAGCGCATGACCACTCTCTCCCGCGGGGTTGAGCCTCTCTGGATCAATGACAAAGATGCCGCCGAAATCGGTGTGAACGACAACGACTGGGTGGAAGTTTACAACGACCATGGTGTGGTCGTGACACGCGCGGTGGTCAGTGCGCGCATCCCGCCCGGTGTGTGCATCCAGTACCATTCACCCGAACGCACCTACTCGGTGCCGAAATCGCCGCTGCGCAACAACCGCCGGGCCGGTGGTCATAATAGTCTCACTCGCACCCGTCTGAAGCCGAACCTGATGGCGGGTGGTTATGGTCAGTTCACATTCCACTTCAATTACTGGGGTCCGGTCGGATGCAACCGTGACACGCACATTCTGGTGCGCAAACTGCCTGAGCTGAAGTGGTAGTGGTAAAGGAGCCGAGATCATGAATGTTCGCTCGCAAGTATCCATGGTGTTCCACCTCGATAAGTGTATCGGTTGCCACACCTGCAGTCTGGCCTGCAAAAACATCTGGACAGACCGAAAAGGCACCGAGTACATGTGGTGGAATAACGTCGAAACCAAACCCGGAACCGGGTATCCCGCCCTCTGGGAAGACCAGGAAAAATTCCGTGGCGGGTGGGAAAAGAAGAATGGGCATATCCGCCTGCGCTCGACCGGAAAAGCCCGGATTGTCACCAACATTTTCCACAATCCTCACATGCCCAGCATGGATGATTACTACGAGCCGTGGACCTACGACTACCAGCACCTCTTCAATGCCCCTGAAGGCCCGGATCAGCCGACAGCCATCCCCGTCTCGATGGTGACCGGCGAGTATCTCAATATCGAATCAGGCCCGAACTGGGATGATGATCTCAGCGGCTCTCCTGTCTATGCGGAAAATGATCCAAACCTCGAAGGCCTCTCCGAGGAGCAGCGCCAGCAGCTTTTCGCGATCGAACAGCTAGTCTTCTTTTACTTCCCGCGAATCTGCAACCACTGCCTGAACCCGGCCTGTGTGGCTTCCTGCCCCTCGGGCGCACTCTACAAGCGCGGCGAAGATGGCATTGTCCTCCTGGACCAGAAGCGATGCCGTGCCTGGCGCTCCTGTGTGTCCGCCTGCCCGTACAAAAAGGTTTTCTACAACTGGTTCACCGGCAAGTCCGAAAAGTGCATCCTCTGCTACCCGCGTGTCGAAACCGGCCAGGCCCCGGCATGTTTCCACTCCTGTGTGGGACGCATCCGTTATCTGGGGGTCCTCCTCTACGATGCGGACCGGATCGAGGAAGTCTCCAACCTTCCCATGGAGGAGATGATCGAAGGCCAGCGCTCCCTGATTCTCGATCCTTTCGACCCGCATGTGATCGAAGAGGCTCGCAAGAATGGCATCCACGATTCAGTGATCCAATCCGCCCAGAATTCGCCAGTGTATAAATTCGTCAAAGTCTGGCGCCTGGCTCTGCCTCCGCACATCGAGTACCGCACCATGCCGATGCTGTTCTATGTCCCGCCTCTCGCTCCGGTCATGTCCACACGCCAGAACGAGGTGCTGAACAGTGTCAGCAAGGATCTCTTCCACGATATCGATGATGCCCGGGTGCCACTCAAGTTTCTCGCCAACCTTTTTGGTGGCGGACAGGAAGGCAAGGTCGTCTATGCCCTCCGCAAGCAGAAAGCGGTGCGCTGGTACCGCCGCGCTCTGACTGTCGGTGATGTGGACCGCGAAACCGCCGAACGGATGCTGCGTGAGGCGGACTGCACAGCCGAAGAAGCCGAAATGATTTACCAGCTCACCTCGCTGTGCACCTTTGAGCAGAGGTTCGTCATTCCCCCGATGTACCGTGAAGAAGCCATCGAAGCGATGAGGGATCCGCTTGAAGCCAAACAGGGAGCAGGATTCGGCTTCCTGAGCGGGCCGCGGAGAGGATTATGAAAGAGCTGCAGATCAACGCCTATGATGCATTGGCCAGGATACTGACCTATCCCACACCGGATTTTTCATCCAGGGTCGATGATTGCTGTGATGCTCTGCGGACCATCTCCCCTGAGAGCAGTGTGCTCGTGTCCGAGTTTATCGGGCAGGTTGGCGGAATGCCACTCGAGGATCTGGAAGAACTGTATGTAAAGACCTTTGATATGAATCCGGCCACCACCCTGGATTTGGGGTGGCAGCTGTTCGGGGAAGAGTATAACCGGGGCCTGTTCCTGGTGAAGCTGAGGACTCTGATGCAGACGTATGAACTGGGTGAAAGCAGCGAACTTCCTGACCATCTCACCCATGTTCTCGCGGTTCTCGCACGCATGGATGAAGAAACCGCCCTGGATTTCGCCACAGCCTGCATCATCCCGGCTCTGCGGAAAGTCCTGGAAGGTGTTCCTGCTGAAAATCCTTATCATGGGCTGGTTGAGGCAGTATTGAAATTGCTGGAGTCCCGATATGGGGCGGTTTTGGAGGAGGTCAGTCAATGAGCAATTATCACGACCTGCTGTTGTTTGCGGTGTTGCCTTATCTGTCGGTGTTTGTCCTGCTGATTGTCAGCATCCAGCGTTATCGTGCACAGACATTCAGTTTCTCGAGCCTGTCCTCGCAGTTCCTTGAGAACAAGATGCACTTCTGGGCGCTGGTTCCATTCCACTATGGTATCCTGACAGTCATTGCGGGCCATTTTGTGGCTTTTTGTGTCCCGAGAAGCATTCTGGCCTGGAACAGTGTCCCGGTCAGGCTCTACATTCTGGAAGTTTCTGCGCTCATCGCGGGGCTGCTGACTCTGCTCGGGCTGATTCACATGATCGCCCGCAGGGCGACTGTCTCAAAAATAAGGACAGTCACAAGCAAGGTGGACTGGGTTCTTTTTGCACTGCTGGTGGTCCAGATCGTAACAGGGATCCTTGTCGCTGTGCTGTATCCGTGGGGGTCCTCCTGGTATGCGGCGACAATGACGCCTTATCTCTGGTCGCTGCTGCAGTTCAACCCGGATATCACCTATGTGAGCGCCCTGCCGCTCATGGTCAAGCTGCACATTGTGAATGCGTTTATCGTAGTCGGCCTGTTCCCATTCACCCGCCTGGTGCACATCCTGGTGGTGCCGAACCCTTACCTCTGGAGAAGAACCCAGGTGGTGCGGTGGTATGGAGAAGCGAGAAGGGCCGGTTGAAGCCGGAGCGAAATTAATTCCCGGGAAAGGAACCCATGGACAGCAGCGGCAAAGCGATATCCGTTCTGACAATGAACACACTGGCGTTTGTGGTGTGTTTTGCATGTTGGATGCTGAATGGCGTGCTGGTCACATTCCTGGTTGAACAGCAGGTGTTCCACTGGTCGGATTCTCAGATCGGATGGCTTATCGGAATTCCAGTCCTGACCGGGGCGACCCTTCGCCTTCCCGTAGGGGTTCTCACCGACAAGTATGGTGGACGAATCATATTCGCCGTGGTCATGCTCCTGTCCGCCATCCCGATGTACCTGTTGAGCATGGCCACTGAATACTCCCACTTCATGCTCTGCAGCCTGGGTTTTGGCCTGGCGGGAACCTCTTTCGCTGTCGGGGTGGCTTATACATCCGTCTGGTTTCCCAAAGAGAGGCAGGGAACTGTTCTCGGCATCTTCGGTGCGGGAAATGCCGGTGCCGCCATCACAAGTATCTTTGCGCCCAGGCTTCTGCGCTTCCTGACAGATGGCGGGGAGCAGATCGAAGGCTGGCGCAACCTGCCGAAAATCTATGCGGGCGTGCTGGTCGCCATTACTGTCCTATTCTGGATGTTTACCTACTCCCGGAAGGCCGACACTTCCCAGGTCAAAGGCCTCGCTGAACGGCTCAGTCCGCTCAAGCACATCAGGGTCTGGCGTTTCGGCCTCTACTATTCTCTGATGTTCGGCGGGTTTGTGGCGCTCTCGCAATGGCTGATCCCTTACTATGTCAGCGCCTATGGCATGACCATTGCCACAGCGGGCCTGATGGCTTCGATCTTCAGCCTTCCCTCGGGTGTCATCCGTGCCCTGGGTGGAGTGCTCTCAGATGTGTGGGGGCCAAGGCGTGTCATGTACCTGGTTCTTTCCAGCTGTGCTGTCTGCTGCGCCCTCCTGATCGTGCCACGCATGGATATCATGTCGCCAGGCAAAGGTGTCATGGCCAAACGCGCCGGAACGGTCACAGCGATCCATGCGGGCGAAATCATTGTCGACAACATTGTCCATCCCTTCAAAACATCCGAAGGGCAGACACTCTCCGATGATGAAAAAAATTCCTCGATGCTGATCCTGCCAAAGGCCAGGATGTGGCAGAAACCGACTGTCAATGTCGGGGACCAGGTCACCAAAGGGCAGCTCCTGGCGAAAGGTGAAACACACATCTACTTCCAGGCCAATGTCTGGGTTTTCACATTCCTGCTGTTCGTTGTCGGCTTCATGATGGGAATCGGCAATGCCGCGGTCTTCCGCCATATCCCGGACTATTTTCCCCGCGAGGTTGGAGTTGTCGGCGGAATTGTCGGAGCCTTGGGGGCCTTGGGTGGTTTCTTCTGGCCGATCTTTTTCGGATACATGCTCGCCTGGACCGGGCTTTGGACAATGTGCTGGGTGTTTTTCACGATCCTGTCCATCGTCTGCCTGTGGTGGATGCACAAGGTGATCCAGCGGATGCTGCGTGAAGCGGCCCCCGCACTCCGGGTGAACATCGAAAATGCCGAGCCCAGGTGAGGCCACGGCATTCCAGCGTGGAGCTGCACCACAAAATGCAGCCATTGATTTGGGGGATTTATGGCAACTGATCTGACAGGAGCCAAATCCCAGGATTGCAGCCGGGGGCAGGTTCTGCTGAGCAGCATCGAGAACCTCCATCCCGTGTACTTCGCCATGGTTATGGCGACAGGAATTGTGGCGGTTGCCAGCCATTTGATGGAGATGGACAGGATCGCATTAATGCTCACAGTGCTGAACATTGCCATGTACATCTGCCTCTGGGTCATGACACTTGCAAGGATTGTCCTCTACCCCAGGCGATTCCTTCTCGATTTGATCGACCATGGGAGAGGTGTCGGCTTTTTCACCACTGTGGCCGGCACCTGTGTTCTGGGCACACAGTTTGTCGTTATCGTCAAAGATTACACAACTGCAACGATCCTCTGGTACATCGGCATGGGCCTCTGGGCGGCGCTGACATACACAGTTTTTGCTGCATTTACAGTGAAAGAAAAGAAACCTACGCTCGCCGAAGGAATCAATGGCGGCTGGCTTGTCGTTGTGGTTGCGACACAGGCTGTGTCGAACCTGGCTGGCCTCCTGCTCCCCTGCTTTCCAGAATATGAGGAGCCGGTGATCTTTCTGGCGCTCAGTTTCTGGCTCTGCGGCGGGATGCTCTACATCTGGATCATCTCCCTGATATTCTACCGTTACACCTTTTTCTCCTTCGCTCCTTCAGACTTGAACCCGCCTTACTGGATCAACATGGGGGCGATGGCGATCTCGACCCTGGCCGGGACCCGCCTGATCATCAATGCGCCACACTCGCATTTCCTCCAGGAACTGCTTCCGTTTCTCCATGGCTTTACCATTTTCTTCTGGGCTACAGCCACATGGTGGATCCCGATGCTTGTCATCCTCTCGGTCTGGCGGCATGTCTACAAGCGCTTCAAGTTTTCATACGATCCGCTGTATTGGGGTGCGGTGTTTCCCCTTGGCATGTATACAGCCTGCACTTTTCAACTGGCGCAGGTGACGCACCTGCCGTTCCTGTTTGCCATTCCACGCCTCTTCATCTATGTCGCCCTGGCCGCGTGGATTCTGATCGCTGCAGCATTTGTTCGGGAGTTGATCCTCTCGCTTTACAGCGCCGGCCAGAGGCAGCCCGTGTGCGCGACATAGAGTCTGTTGAGGAACCATGCTGATGAACGACCGCCTGATGCAAAAAATGATGATTTGAGGAACCAATGGGCAAGAAGATTACGACATATGTGCTGCTGCTGGGCATTGCTCTCGGGGTACTCGGTTTTTTTGTGGCAACTGCTGGTTTTCACCTGCCAGGAAACAATCAGGACTACGAGCCGACCCAGCCAATCGCCTTTTCACACCGCCTCCATGCGGGTGAATTGCAGATCGACTGCAACTACTGCCACTTTGGAGCGGAACAGAGCCGCCACGCCGGGATTCCACCCGCTAATGTGTGCATGAACTGCCATAAATTCGTGACTGCGCCTCTCGGAGCGATCCAGGCCGAAGACAAACTTGCCACAAAAGAAAACCGGCCGCCCAAAAAAGTGGTCTCAACCGAAATCGCCAAAATCTACGACGCGCTCGCTCTGGATTCGGAAGGCAAGCCGGATCCCGCTAAACAGCCCAAGCCCATAGAATGGGTCAAGATCCACAATGTTCCCGATTTCGTTTATTTCGATCACCGCGCCCACGTCAATGCCGGCGTGGATTGCCAGAAGTGCCACGGCAATGTGGGAACCATGGAAGTCGTGCGCCAGGTCGAAACCCTGGCGATGGGGTGGTGCGTGAATTGTCACCGCGAAGTCAATAAAATCGGCGTAAACGGCAAGGCTGTGCAGGCGTCTCAAAACTGCACAACTTGTCATTACTAAGGCAGGAAATGACCATGTCCAGCAATCGTTCGAAAACGTACTGGAGAAGCCCACTGGAAGCAGGCGGAAAGCCGGATGATCCCGGTGCCGGCAAAAGCGATGTCGCCCTGTGGAGGGAGAATACTCCCGACCGCATCGACAGGCGCAATTTTCTCAAAGCCACCGGTTTTACCCTGGCCCTGGGAAGCCTGGCCGGATGCAATCGGGCGCCAGTCAACAAGGCTGTTCCCTTCCTGCAGCAGCAGGAAGGCCATGTGCCTGGTGTCGCGGTCTATTACGCAACTGTATGCGGGGCTTGCCCTTCAGCCTGTGGCGTAATCGCAAAGAACCGCGATGGACGGCCCATCAAGCTGGAAGGGCTTCCAGGCCATCCTCTCTCTCAAGGCGGCCTGTGTGCTATTGGCCAGGCTTCACTTCTCGGCCTCTATGACAGCCGAAGATTCACCACTCCACAGAATGGTGGCAAAGAATGCTCCTGGGATGATGTGGACCAGGCCATTGCTGCAAAGATCAATGAGGTCCGCACCCAGGGGGGCGCTGTCCGGTTCCTGAGCAATACTGTCAGCAGCCCCACAGAACGGGCTGTCATTCAAAGGTTCCTGGCTTCATTCAAAGATTCAAAGCATGTGGTTTATGATCCGCTTTCCGCTTCGGCCATCCTCGATGCACACCAGCGGATGTTCGGGGTTCGTGCTCTGCCTCGCTATCACTTCGAGAAAGCGGCAGTGATTGTGTCGTTCGATGCGGATTTCCTCGGAACCTGGATCAGCCCGGTCCAGAACTCGGCGGGGTACCGTGCCAGCCGCAACCTCGAAACCAATGGCGGGAACATGTCCCTCCATGTGCAATTCGAGTCGCGCATGTCGTTGACCGGCACCAATGCCGACAAACGGTATCGCATCGCCCCCGGGGAACTCGGGCTGGCGCTCTCACTTCTGGCCCAGCGCATCGCTGCAGCCTCATCCGCTCCTTTCAATGCCGGCGCGCCTGGCGCTTCACCGGTTCCTGAGGCTGAACTCGATGAACTCGCCAAACGCCTGCTTGAAGCTCGCGGGCGCAGCCTCGTGATCTCCGGCAGCCAGGATGTCGCAGTGCAGATGCTCTGCAACTTTGTGAACAACCTGCTCGGCAACTATGGCGCAACAGTCGATCTGTCTGGCCCATCGTTCCAGAAGCAGGGCAATGATGGAGACCTTGCCGGCCTGGTTCAGGAGCTTCAGGAAGGCAAAATCGCCGCACTCTTTGTTTATGGCGCCAATCCGGCTTATGACCTCCCGGGCGGAACTGCGCTCCTGGAGTCCCTGAAACGTGTGGGCCTGGTGGTGGCGCTCTCGGAACGGCCCGACGAAACAACCGCTGCAGCCCACTTTGTCTGCCCCACTGGCCACTCACTCGAATCCTGGAGCGATGCAGAAGCGGCAGGCGGGGTGGTCAGCATTCGCCAGCCTGTGATTCAGCCGCTCTTTGACACTCGCCCCATGATCGAATCCCTCAATGCCTGGATGGGGCTCCTCAGAGCGCATACGATTCGGTCCATGCCCATTGGCAGGCAGCAGTTCATCCAAGATCAACCGGAGGGGCTGACTTCCGTGCCTTCTGGGATAAGGCAGTTCATGATGGGTTCGCTGCTGTCACCCCGGTGCCTGTAACGGTTGGCGCAATAAATACTGCCGCGGTCTCCGGCATTCCGGCAGCCAGTGAAGGTGAAAACTACACACTGGTGCTCTACCCCAAAGTGGGGCTTGGTGATGGGCGCCATGCCTACAACTCATGGCTTCAGGAGCTTCCCGATCCGGTCACCAAAGTCACCTGGGATAATTACGCCTGTTTGTCTGTCGCCGCTGCCAGGGAACTGGGTGTGGAACAGGGGGATGTCCTGCGCATCGCTGCCGGAGGTTCGGATGAAAGCAGCACACTGGAACTTCCAGCTTATATTCAGCCGGGGCAGCACGACAAGGTTGTTGCGGTTGCCATGGGCTATGGCCAGGTTTCCTCCGCACGTTTTGTCGATGCCGGACCCGAATGGATCCTCAGGCGCCCGACAGTCGGTGACAATGGATTGGTCGGCAAGAATGCCGCTCCACTTCTTTCTCTTGAGGGGGGTGGGCTTCGATATATACGGCCCGGAGTCTCCGTCTCAAAAACAGGCAGGAAAACCGAACTGGCCTGCACTCAGACTCACCATACAATCACAGTTCCGGCGGAGCTGGCGACAGCCGACACACTCCGGCGGCCGATCGTTCAGGAAACAACCCTGGCCGCATTTCTTAAGGACCCGCATTCCGGCCAGCATCACTTTCATGTTTTCGAGGGGGACCTGTATCCCGCGGAGGACCATCCCTACACCGGCCACCGGTGGATGATGGCCATCGACCTGACTTCCTGCTCCGGCTGCTCCGCGTGTGTTGTCGCCTGCCAGGTTGAAAACAATGTGCCGGTCGTGGGCAGGGATGAAGTTCTGCGCAGGCGTGATATGCAATGGATGCGCATCGACAGATATTACTCCGGCGAAGGGGATGAGGTGGATGTCATCCACCAGCCGATGCTCTGCCAGCATTGCGAGAATGCATCCTGTGAGAATGTTTGCCCTGTTCTCGCCACGGTCCACACGGATGAGGGCCTCAATGCCCAGGTTTATAACCGTTGCGTCGGCACCCGTTACTGCGCCAACAACTGCGCCTACAAGGTGCGGCGGTTCAACTGGTTCAATTACCTGCATGAGGACGAGGTCGAGAACCTGGTGCTCAATCCCGATGTCTCGGTCCGTTCACGAGGAATCATGGAGAAATGCTCTTTCTGTGTGCAGCGCATTCAGGAAGCGAAGATTGAAGCCAAACGCCATGGGGAGCCACTCGCCGATGGCGCGGTCAAACCCGCCTGCCAGCAGTCATGCCCCATGCAGGCGATCGTGTTCGGCGATGCCAATAACCCGGACAGCCAGATCGCGAAGCTGATTCAAAGCCCGAGGCAGTTTCGTGTTCTTGAGGAGATCAATGTGCGCCCCTCGGTCCACTACCTGACCCTGGTCCGCAACCGCACAGAAGAGGAAGGATCAGTACACCATGGCTGATGTGCAGACCGGCTTGAGAAAGCCCTGGATTCTCGGGGACAAATCCCTGACTCAGGTGTCGCAGGACATCTGCGGGATCCTGGAGCGCAAACCTACCGCCATGTGGTGGACTGCATTCCTGATCTCTCTTTCTGTGCTTGCGGTTGGAGCTGCGGCCACAATATATCAGGTCGCCACCGGCATCGGCACATGGGGCCTGAACAAAACAGTGGGCTGGGCATTCGATATCACGAACTTTGTGTTCTGGATCGGTATCGGCCATGCGGGCACACTGATCTCCGCGATTCTCTTTCTGTTTCGCCAGCGCTGGCGCACATCGGTCAATCGCGCCGCCGAGGCGATGACCATTTTCGCGGTGATCTGCGCTGCACTCTTTCCACTGATCCACATGGGCCGTCCCTGGCTGTTCTTCTGGGTGTTTCCCTATCCGAACTTCCGGGGTCCTTTATGGATCAATTTCCGTTCACCGCTTGTCTGGGATTTTTTCGCCATCTCCACCTATTTCACGATCTCAGCGGTGTTCTGGTATATTGGCCTGATCCCGGATCTGGCCACGATTCGCGACCGGGCCAAACCTGGGATTCGCCGCAGGATCATCAGCTTCTTCAGCATGGGCTGGGATGGCTCCTACCGGTCCTGGATTCGTTATGAAATTGTGTACCTTCTCCTGGCCGGCCTGGCCACACCGCTGGTTGTTTCCGTTCATACCATCGTGAGCTGGGACTTCGCGACTGCAATTATCCCCGGGTGGCACACAACCATTTTCCCGCCGTATTTCGTCGCCGGTGCAATTTTCTCCGGTTTCGCCATGGTGCTGACCCTGATGATCATTGCCCGCAAGGTCATGGGGCTTGAAGATTACTTCACTCTGCGCCATATCGATGCGATGTGCAAAATCATCATCGTGACCGGCAGCATTGTGGGACTGGCCTACCTCACTGAATTCTTTGTTGCGGCGTATTCGAGCAACCCCTACGAGCAATTCGTTTTCATCAATCGTGCCCTGGGGCCATTCGCCTGGGCCTATTGGACCATGGTGACCTGCAATGTCATTTCGCCGCAGCTGCTCTGGTTCAAATCGGTCCGCTCCTGCATTCCGATGGTGTTTATCCTGACCATTGTGGTGAACATTGGGATGTGGTTCGAACGGTTCGTGATTGTGGTGACATCCCTTCACAGGGATTACCTGCCCTCGAGCTGGGCGGATTATTCCCCGACTCTGATTGAAATACTGACCCTCCTGGGTTCGTTCGGCCTGTTCTTTTCCGCCTTTCTCCTTTTCTGCCGATTCCTGCCGGTTATCGCCATGGCGGAAGTCAAAGGCATTCTGAGCTACGGCAAATCCACTGGCCACACTGAAACCAGCAAAGAACTTGAATCCTCCACGAAACCGGGGCATGCCAAGGCCCCGGTCGGGGAGAGAGAGCTTGAAGGAGCGAGCGCATGAACCGCCGCATTTTCATGAGCGTCCACGAATGCGAGGAGGATCTCCTCGGCGTTGTGAAGGCTGTCAGGCAGCAAGGCCTGAAGATTGTCGACATCTATACACCCTATCCAGTGCATGGATTGGACCGTGCCGCAGGCTTCGGCCCCTCGCGCCTGCCATGGATCTGCTTTGTGCTGGGGTTGCTGGGTGCCGGTCTTAAAGTCTGGTTCGAGTTCTGGACAACTGCCCAGGATTGGCCGATCAATGTGGGAGGCAAACCCTGGGATTCCCTGCCGGCATTTATCCCGGTCACCTTTGAGGTGATGGTCCTTTTCGCCGGAGTGGGCACTGTGATCGCCCTTTTTATCGCGACACCGCTTTATCCGGGAAAGAAGGCGGTTACTCCCTTCGCACGGACCACCGATGACCGTTTTGCCCTGCTGCTTGAAGAAGAAGATGCGACCTTTGACCCGGACCAGGTCAGGATGCTCTGTGAACGCTATAACGCAGTGCGTGTCGAGGAGCGCGAGGAGAAGTATTGATGACAAGAACGCAACTCAACTGGATGCTGCTCATTGTGCTTGTCGCACTGGCCGGCCTCACCCTGGCCATGGAGCGTGATTCATCCAAACCAAATTTTGAAATCATGCCTGATATGGCGCACTCGGTTCCTTACGACTCCTTTGCGCCCAATCCAAATTTCTACGATGGCAAGACATTGCAGCCGCCGATCCCCGGCACGATCGCCAGAGGGGAACAACCCTTGTATTACAACGCCACCCCGGAGGATGCCATACGCGCCGGTGAAGAACTCCACAATCCCTGCTCGGCCACCGATGAGGCAGCGCTTGCCAGGGGTGCAAAGGTTTTCGCTGTGTACTGCGCCCCCTGCCATGGAGGTGCAGGCCGGGGGGGATGGCCTGGTTGCTCAACGCGGTTTTCCTCCTCCTCCATCTTTTCATGCTGATCGCGCCCTCACAATGAAAGACGGGCAGATGTTCCATGTGGTGACCTATGGATTCGGAAACATGCCCTCTTATGCTGCCCAGGTATCCCGTGAAGACCGGTGGAAAGCGATCCTCCACATTCGTGACCTGCAACGGAAAGAAGCTGCCGCCGCCCAGAACCAGGCAGCTGCACCCGCAGTGCCCGCAGAGCCTGTTGCACCTGCAGCATCCGCTGAACCTGCTGCACCTCCAGTCCCCTCAGCACCTGCAGTGCCCGCAGCACCTGCTACCGGCACAATTGAAATCCCGGCACCGGTCCAACCAGCTCCAGTTGAACCAAATGTTACAGCCCCAGGAGTTTCTCAGTGATTCAAGCGAAAAGCACCGAAAGACCCCTTTCTTTTTTTGAGACGACGGTCGAACACCCGATTCCGGATCTTTCGAACCAGCATGTCCAGCAGCGCCTGTGCGGTTTCAAACTGTCTGCAACTGGAACCCGGGCTTTAGCGGGCCTGGTTCTCATCGGTGTGGCCTCATTCGGCATCGGCCTGGTCACCTCCCCGGATCAGGCCTGGTCCAGCCTCCTGATGTCGAGCTTCCTGTTGCTCAGCCTGGGATTGTCAGGGCTTTTCTTCATCGCCGTGTCTTATCTGGCGGGCGCCGGTTGGTACATAGCGATGCGGCGGATCCCCGAAGCCATGGTCTCACTCATTCCTGCGGGTGCCCTGGGTGTCGCACTCGTGCTGATTTTTCACTCCTCTATTTATCCCTGGGTCGCAGGACACGAGGGTGGTGAGCTCAAAGGCTTCAAAGGATACTGGCTGGACTACAGTTTCTTCCTCTGCAGAGCAGTCGCCTATGTCGCCATCTGGCTGCTCTTTGCAGCCTTCATGCTGCGGAATTCCCGAGTGCAGGATCGTGATGGCAATCTGTCTCACACCAAACGCAACACAGTCCTGTCGGCTTTCTTCATTGTCGCTTTCTCGCTTTCATACTGGCTGGCAAGCACCGACTGGATCATGACCCTCGAACCTCACTGGTACAGCACGATCTTTGGTGTCTACAACTTCTCCGGGCTGTTCTCCAGTGGAATCGCCGGCATGATCCTCATCTTTATCTGGCTGAAGCGGTCCAGCCTCTGGGAAGCTTCATCAATGAAGAACACCTGCATGATCTCGGCAAACTGCTGCTTGGATTCACGACATTCTGGGCCTATATCTGGTTCAGCCAGTATATGTTGATCTGGTATGCCAACATCCCTGAAGAAACCTCTTATTACATCACCCGGCTGAATGGGGCATGGGGATCCCTCTTTGTCGCCAACCTCGTTCTGAACTGGATTGTCCCGTTCCTGACACTCCTGCCCCGGGCGACCAAACGCAGCACCAGTGTCATGGCCAAGATCGCTGCCGTTGTTCTCGTCGGCCGCTGGCTCGATGGCTATCTGATGATCTACCCCGCTGTTCACAAAGGCGATCCGGGGATCGGCATCTCGGAAATCGGCATCACAATTGGGACTCTCGCTCTTGCATGCCTGCTGATTTCGCGTGCCTTGGGCAAAGCGGCACTTCTTCCTCTGCGTGATCCGTATCTGCAGGAGAGCCTGCATTACCACCAGTAAGGCCAGGCTGTTTCCCGGTCCTGCAGCAATTTCTTTTGGATCAGAGGAGGCAGGATCCCGCGTTCATGGCAACCCGGAAACGGCTTTTAATTCTGGGGTATGAACTCCCGCCGGTTGGAGGTGGGACCGGCCATGCCCTGGCGGGATTGTTGCGCGCCTGGCCGGCCGGCTCGGATTGGAATATCGAACTCTGGACTGCCTCTCCTCCACCTCCACACAATCCTGTTTCGCTGCCCGGATGCACCATTCGAACCTTCAACTGCCTCAAAAAGGACCTGCATTTCTGGCGCAGCTCGGAATCAGCCCTGCTCCTCTGGAAAACCTGGCGCAAAACTCTTGGCGACACCCCCTTTCCTGATGCGGTGCTGGTTTGGGGTGGGTGGCCGCTGGGTGTTCTCCTGCTTTCCTCCCTGGGGCAGGTTCCTTCGGTGCTCGCCCTGAGAGGCTCGGATGTTCCCGGATTCAACCCTCGCACCTCCGGGCCGTTCTGGAGCGGCCTGTGCCGACGGGTCTGGGATAGGGCCGGCTGCCTGACAGCCAACAGCCTGGGGCTGGCGCAGCTCGCCCGAAAAACAGCTCGTGGACGCCGCATCGAGATCATTCCCAATGGTGTCGATCCGCGATACCTCGACATTCCCCTCGAACGCCCCGATCCAGGCGCCTCCGGACAGCCTTTTCGAATCCTGTGTGTTTCCCGGCTGATCCGGCGCAAGAGGGTCGAGTGGCTGGTCGAAGCCCTGGCGCAGATTCATCCCGAAATCCGCAGGGATATTCGACTTCAGATTGTCGGAGATGGACCGGAAAAGACCCGCCTCGACACCATGGTTCAGGAACTGGGGCTGGCACCGCAGATCACCTTCAGCGGCGTGGTCCCTCTGGAAAACATGCCGGGTCTGTATGGCGGGACACACCTGTTCGTCCAACCCTCCCAGGCGGAGGGGATGTCCAATGCCCTGCTGGAGGCGATGGCTTCAGGGCTGCCTTGCCTGGTGGCGGAATCTACCGGGTTTGCGGATCTGGATGAAACACTCGGGGGTGTCGACTCGCCCCGCAGCCTGGCAAATCAGATCCTCTATCTGTATGAACACCCCGCGAACCGTTTGAAGATGGGGGAACAGGCCCGCCAGGCCGCTTCGGGATACTCCTGGAGTGATGTGGCCTGTGCTTATATGCGGCTGCTCGAGAGGGTCGCCGAATCCCCCCTTGATTGACACCCGGGGCTTCATCGGTTTCAATGCGGTCGATTTCGAACTGACGGAATAGAAGGTTCCGGACAGGTAATCCCGATTCGTGGAGTGTCATTGAAAATGCTCGAAAGTGCTGTCGCATTGGCTGGCCGGCTTCAGAGGCGTGAGGTTTCTGCCACGGAAATTCTGAAAGACCTCCTCCCTCGCCTTGAGGCTCGCAATCGCGACCTGCAGGCTTATGTGACCCTTTGCCCGGAACAGGCCCTCGAGCAGGCCGGAGAGATCGATGCGCGACGGTCAGCGGGTGAGCCTCTGTCTCCCTGGGCAGGCCTCCCCATCGGATTGAAGGATGTCCTGTGCACACGAGGGATTCGGACTACCTGCTCCTCGAAAATGCTGGAAAATTTTGTTCCCCCCTATGATGCGACAGTGGTCAAACGCCTCAAGGAGCAGGGCTTTATCATTGTCGGAAAGACCAACCTGGATGAATTCGCCATGGGGTCTTCCACCGAAAACAGCGCCTTTTTTACCACACGCAATCCAGTTGATCCTGAAAGGGTGCCGGGTGGCTCGAGCGGGGGGTCGGCTGCGGCCTGCGCTGCCGGTCTTCCTCCCCTGACACTTGGTTCCGATACCGGCGGATCGATCCGCCAGCCGGCTGCCCTGTGCGGGTGTGTCGGGCTTAAGCCAACCTATGGGCGTGTCAGCCGGTATGGGCTGGTGGCCTTCGCTTCCTCACTCGACCAGATTGGGCCATTCGCACAGACTGTCGAAGATGCCGCCATGCTGCTGAATGTCATTTCCGGCCATGACCCCATGGATGGGACTTCGATCCCAGGCCCGGTCCCGGATTATCTGGCAGCCCTCAATGGGGATATTTGCGGCTTGAAAATCGGCCTGCCCTCGGAATGCTTCGGTGAAGGGCTGGATCCGGAAGTCCGATCGGAGGTCGAAAAGGGGATTAAAACTCTTGAATCCCTTGGCTGCGAAATGGTCGAAGTTCGCCTTCCTCATACAGACTATGGGATCGCCGCTTATTATTTCATCGGCACCGCTGAAGCCAGCTCCAACCTGGCACGGTATGATGGTGTCACCTTTGGCCATCGGGCTGCGGGGGCGGGTGATATTGTGGAGATGGCCGGAAAAACCCGGGCTGAAGGCTTCGGGGCTGAAGTCAAACGCCGCATCATGCTTGGAACCTATGTTCTCTCAGCGGGTTTTTACGATGCCTATTACCTCAAGGCCCAGAGAATCCGGACTCTGATCAAGCGCGACTTCGAAAATGCTTTCCAGGCCTGCGATCTCATTGTGACTCCGACAACCCCGACCACTGCTTTCCGGATCGGTGAGAAAACCTCGGATCCGCTGGCAATGTATCTCTCCGACACCTACACCACCACAGTCAATCTGGCCGGGATCGCCGCCATTTCAATCCCCTGCGGGAAGGATGCCCAAGGCTTGCCGGTCGGATTGCAGATCATCTCCCCGGCGCTTGGAGAAGAGCAGCTGCTGCGCGCAGCCCACTGCTTCCAGCTGGCGCATGAAGCATGAAACTGTGAAACATCACTCCTGATAGCGGGGGGCTGTTTGCGCCCCTGGAGCAGAGCCATTCAATCGGCAGGGTTCATGACCGGCGGCGCGAAGTCCATTCATTCAGAATCGCCATGACAATGACGACACAGCCCATCAGCATGGTCTGCCCCTGCTGAGGGAATCCGGAAAGATCCAGACCGAAACGCAGTGTGCCGACCACCAGCAGCCCCAGGCCGGTTCCCAGGACCGAACCGCTCCCCCCGGTTATCCGTGTTCCGCCCACCACGACTGCGGCGATGGTATCCAGTTCGAGTGTTCCGGCATGTTCGGGATTGGCTGTGGCGAAGCGCGCCACATAAATGGGAGCGGCAAGCCCGCACATCAGCCCTGAAAAAGCATACAGGCCCATCTTCAGCTTCCTGACAGGGATGGCTGAAAAAACCGCGGCGGTCTCATTTGCGCCGATTGCGATGGAATAGCGCCCGATCCAGCTCTTTTTGAGAAAGAGATGCCCGGCCAGGATCACCACAACCAGCAGGATGAAGGTGTAGGGCACATACCCGAGAGAGCTTTCCGATATGCTGAGAAATTCCGGAGGGAAACGCCGGATCGGGTCGGCATTGGATATCCCCAGGGCAAGCCCGCGGTAAAGCGCACGAGTCGCCAGGGTCACCACCAGAGGGGCAATCCCCAGATAACTCCCCATCACCCCATTGAGAAATCCAGCCAGAGTTCCACCGCCGATTGCCATCGCTGCCGCCCAGGGCATGCTGAAGCCCCAGTCACGCCAGGCGGTTCCCATCAGAATGGCGGAAAGGATCATCATCGATCCGACCGAAATATCGATTCCAGCCGTGCAGATGATGAATGTCATCGGAACTGCGATGAGGCCGATCTCAACCAGGTGGCGAGACCGGTCCGACAGGTTCCAGGGATCCAGAAACCCCTCGGTGGTCAATGAGAAAAAGCCCATCAGCGCCAGCAGAAGAACCAGCAGGCCCCATTCATGCGGACTGAGCAGCCTGGCAATCTTCATCGCCTGGACCGCCCCGCCTGTTTGAGCACCCAGCTGTCGATCAGGACTGTGATCAGGATGAAGCTACCGACAAACACCGGCTGCCAGTAAGTGTTGATTTTGAGAAGGGTCAGCCCATTGTTCAGCACACCGATCAGGCAGGCCCCCAGAAATGCCCCGGCTGCGGTCCCGCTGCCGCCATTGATGTTGCACCCGCCAATGACTGCTGCGGCAATCGCCTGCAGCTCCAGGCCTTCACCCGCACTCGATTGCAGCTTGCCATAATAGGCTCCCCACAACACCGAGGCCAGCCCGATAAAAGCCCCACTGATGGCGAAACTCAGAATCGCCAGGCGGGAGGCGGGCAGTCCGATCTGGGCTGCGGCCGGTTTGGAGTTTCCAACCGCCAGGATCTGACGGCCGATGGTGCAGCGTTGAAGAATGACCCAGGCAACCGCCAGAACGATTGCCGCGAACCAGACCACACGCGGAATTCCCAGAGTGAATCCATCTCCAAGCGCACGGTAGCCTTCAGGAAGGTTGGTGACCTCGTACCCCCCTGTCAGCTGGCGCATCAGCCCACGGTATATCGCCAGCCCCGCCAGAGTGACAATGATCGGGTGCACCTTTCCGATCAGGCTGATCCCCATGTTGATGGCTCCCAGGCATCCTCCCAGCACAATCGCGATAATCAGGCATAAGGCAGTCGGAATGCCGGCCAGCGCCGCCATCCCCGAGCAGGCTCCCACCAGCCCGAGCATCGACCCGACAGAGATATCGATCCCTCCGCCACCAATCACGAAGGTTGCCCCCAGAGCGGCAACGGAAAGTATGGCGATGGAGCTGAGGACATCGCTGATATTCGAGAGGGAGATGAATTCTTCCGGTTTTAAAAAGGCCAGGACACCCATGACTACTGCCAGCGCCAGGCCGATTCCAGCTTCACGGAATGCCGAGAGATCGAACTGCTTTGTGGAGGCCTTTTCAGCTTCCATGGTATGTTCCGAAACAGGGAAAGCGGCCGCGGCAACCTTTTCCGGAGGGTCTTTGCGGGGATTGAACTCACCCACCAGCTTCCCTTCAGACATCACCGCCACCCGGTCACTCATGGCCATGACTTCCGGAAGGTCCGAGGAAATCAGCAAAACCCCTTTCCCGGAATCATTCAAATCCGCCACCATGTGGTGGATTTCGGACTTGGCCCCGACATCGACTCCACGTGTCGGTTCATCCAGCATCAGAACTTCCGGATGGGTTTCCAGCCACCTTCCCAGAACCACTTTCTGCTGGTTCCCACCGGAAAGAGTTTCAATCGGCACACCGGGGCCATCGGTTTTCACCCGGGTCTGCTGGATGATTCTTTGAGTGCTGTCCTCCTCATGCTTCCGTGAGACGAATGACAGCCGGGAGATCGAACGCAGGACCGCCATGACACCATTCGCCTGGACACTCAATTCACGAAAAATCCCCTGGTTCAACCGGTCCTCGGGGAGATAGGCGATTCCTTCTTTCATGGCAGCTGCCGGAGAATTGGGTGAGAGATCTTTGCCGCGAATCTGGATGGAACCGCTCCGGCAGGACTGAATCCCGAACACCGCCTGGGCGAATTCACTGCGCCCGGCTCCCACCAGCCCATAAAGCCCGACTGTTTCACCCTGTTTGAGATCCAGGGAGATGTCACTGAATCTCCCATTCGAATCCGTCAGGTTTTTTACCCGTAACAGGGTTTCTCCCGGGGAGGATTTTCTTTCCGGGAAAAACTGCGAGACAGTCCGGCCAACCATTCCGCGCACCAGCTCATCCATGTCGATTTCCTGGACCTTCCGTGTCCAGACATGGGTTCCATCGCGAAGCACGGTCACTCGATCACACAGGTTGAGGATTTCCTCCAGGCGATGGCTGACATACACAATCGCCATCCCCATGTTCCTGAGACGGCGGACCTGGTCAAAAAGGACCTGGCATTCCTTGTGAGTGAGCGAAGCGGTCGGCTCATCCAGGAACAGCAGGGTGGCTTTCTGCTGAATAGCCGAGGCGATCTGCGCCAGAACTCTCTGTGCGATCGAGAGGTTGCGTGCACGGCTGCGGACTGGCAGGTTCTCTCCCAGCTGTTTGAGGGCTTCCTCAGCCAGCCGATAGGTGGCTCCCCAGTTGATCCATCCGGGAAAAGCCTGTGGAAGCCCGGGGCCAAGCAGCATATTTTCCGCCAGGGAGAGATCCGCAAACAACTCGGCCTCCTGATGAACAACTGCAATCCCTGCCTCTGTTGCCTGGCTCGGATCGTTGGAAGGGA
>LMZT01000142.1 GCA_001567115.1 Candidatus Hinthialibacteria bacterium OLB16
ATGGCAGTCTGTGCCCTGGCGCTGGGCCTTTTCGGCGTGCTGTTTGTGGCTGCGGCTGTCCAGAGAATGGGAGATGGGTGGATTTTCTGAAACGGGATCGGGTGCAAGGGGAGCAGGTTATCCCACTCCCCCCCTCGCGATTGTTTTAATCAGGGCATCTCATAGCCATACTCGCGCATGGCTGGTTCGAAGAAGTCATAATAGTTGAGTCCCGTGTCAGCCAGGTAACGCCCGATCGGATCCCGTTTGACCGGAATTTTCGCCATCTTGATTCCCAGGAAGTCCTCCAGCCGGGCAAGGGTTTCATCCTGCTTGAGAACGAAATCCTCAAGGCGGATTTCAATCCAATGGCGGGGCCTGGGAACCGCCTTCACCAGGTCATACTGGTATTTCCAGGAGATTGCACGTTTCATGCGCTCATTGTCGGTTTCGGGGTAATCGATGCAGAAATCATGCAGGTCATCGGTGACATGGGATCCGAGGATGCAATCCCGCGGGTTCCGAATCCAGAAAATATAACGGATTTCTGGAAACATGCGGAAAATCCAGGGGTAAACAAGGGTGGTTTCAGGGATTTTCCAGCCCCTCATGGGGGCTGTGCTGGAGAGAACTGTTTTGAGAAAAGAGTGGATCAGCCGGGTGAACTCCGGATCGATTTCACCCTCGAGCAGCTCTTTCCAGTCCCACTCCAACCCTCCCTTCCATTTGACTTTTCTGCCCAGAACCCGGCAGGCCTCATACATGTCATCCGGCGGGATCAGGTCCCAGGATTCATTCATTGGCTCTCCCATGTAAACCCCGCTGTCATGCAGAGTTTGTGACATGGCGCGTGTTCCGGAATGGCCGCGTCCGATGACGGTAATCAACGTCATTGAGTTCAATCCTTTCCTGATTGTGGAGGGTATCGAACCCTTCAATGTTATTTTTTGCTTCCCTTCTTCGCCAGAGCCTGCAGCCTCTGGGCGGTGACCGGATCGCCGATGTGCAGCGTATCATAAGCCTGCTGCGAGCTGGTGAAAGGCCCGCCGATTTCGTCATGGCCATGCCAGAGCAGGTTGGTGTACATCGGGTTGGTTCGTCCGGTTTCCTTTTCACGCCTGGCGATCCAGTTGTGCATCCGGTCTTCAAGCATGGCGGCCACCTTTTTTTTCCTTGCCGGCCAGGTTGTGCTGCTCTTCCGGATCATCGATGAGATTATAAAGCTCCACTTCCGGTTTGAAATGGAAATCCGGTTCGAGGGCATGGATCAGCTTCCACTGCGGGGTTCTCCAGCCATGCTTGCGCATCCAGGTACATTCGGTGATGTAGAACTCGGTCTCCGGCACACGCCGTTTCCCTTTCATTTCGGGAAACAGGGATTTTCCATCGAATTTGATCCCGGTTTTGACCCCGAGGATATCGAGGATGGTCGGGGTGACACTCTTGAGTGTGGCATAACCCGGCAGGCGCAGGCCTTCGGGAACTCTGCCGGGAAAACGGAACACCAGGGGCACCTTCAATGTGGGTTCATACAGGCCATGGTGATCGAAGTAGCAGTCGTGGTCGTAGAGGGTCTCTCCATGGTCGCTGTCGAGCACCACCAGAGTGTCTTCATCCAGGCCCAGGGCGGAGATGGTGGAGAAGATATTCTGGATGCAGGCATCCATGTATGCGATTTCGCCGTCATACTGGGCGATGATGTAATCCTTGTCGGTGACTCCCGGCGGCATCCAGCAGGCAAAGAAATCGCAGAAGGGCTTGAATTTGAACACCGGGTCCATCGATTTGTTTTTCGGGTCAAATTCGTTGCCACCATAAAAAGCGCGCTCAAAGGGAGCGGGAGGAAGGTAAGGGGAATGGGGATCCATGTGGCGCAGGAAGAGGAAGAAAGGCTTTCCGCTTTTTGCCAGTGCCTGCAATTCCGGAATCGCGACAGCATTGAGGTTCTCTGCCTTATGGCTGCGCCCCTGCTCCCAGCTGCCCCACCCATCGAAGTTCAGGTATTTGTCGAACCCGCGCGATGCAGGATTGCCTTCAAAGCCGACACAGGAGGTCTTGTAGCCCTCTTTTTTGAGGATCTCCGCGAGGGTGGCAACTCCGGGGGCGTAAGAACCTTTATGGCGCAGGCCACTATGTTGGTCCCGAAACAATCCAGGCCGGTGAACATATTGGCGTATCCCGAGGTGGTCGGGATATGAGTGCTGAAAGTATTTTCGAAGACTGTCCCGCCCTCGGCGAAGTCATCGATAAAGGGCGAGGTCAGGTGCTCATAGCATAAAGGCTCATGTGGTCCGCTCGAAGGCTGTCAATTCCGAGCAGGATCAGATTTGGTTTGCGTGGCATGTTGGTCCCCTTTGTGTCTGGTTCAGCAGTTTTTATGAAATTTCGAGCGAGCCAGCGAAGCATAACCCGCTTTTAGATTTTCGGGAATAATTATCCAATCCTCTGCTGGGGTGACTCCTTCAGAGCGGATTGGAACAGAAGGAATTCTCCCAGGTTCTTCATGGTCAGCAGCCCCACCAGCTGTCCCTGCCGGACTGCCGGCAGTGTGTGGCAGTGGCACTCCTGCAGGCGCTGAAAGGCGCCTTCGAGCATTTCACCCGGATCGACAGTCTGGAATTCACGATTCATGGCGGAAGCAACCAGGGCCTGGTCCCCCGAGTGCCGCAACCCGGCCACCAGGCCGTTTTGAGTCAGTATCCCGACCACCTGCCCGGTCTGGACCACCGGAAAATCCTGCTGGGTGGTCTGAAGGGTCAATTCCACCGCATAGGCAAGACGGTCATCCGGGGCGAGGATGTGAAATTCAGTCAGCATGGCGCGTGCCACCGGGATCCCGGACAGCGATGACTTGAGCTGGACCATGCTGGCTTCCTGGGCGGCTCCGATCCACACGAAGAGGGCGATGAACACCAGGAAGGGATTGCTCATCAACCCAAGGAAACCAAAAACAAAAGCAATCCCCTGGCCGATTGCCGCAGCGATCTGAGTGGCCTGGGTGTAATCCATCCAGGCTGCCAGGATGGCCCGCAGCACCCGTCCGCCATCCATCGGAAAGGCTGGGATCAGGTTGAATCCCACCAGGAAAACATTGGTGATCATCAAGCGTTCGATCATCGAGCCTTCGGCGACCCCCAGGCTCTGAATTGGAACCAGAGTCCCGGTTGCAAGCAGCCAGCCGAACAGCAGAATGGCGATCACCACATTGACCAGTGGCCCGGCGAGAGCGACCCACAGCTCCTGGAGCGGTTTTTCCGGCATCCTTTCGAGACGTGCCAGCCCGCCGATCGGCAGCAATGTGATATCCCGGGTTTTGATGCCGAACTGCCCGGCTGCCAGGGCATGGCCGAGTTCATGGAGGAAGATGCAGAGGAACAGCGCCGCCAGAAAGATCATGCCGCTGACCGCAGCAGGCAGGCTCTGGTCAATCACCAGGTGGGAGGCACCCACGAATGCCACCAGGATCAGAAAGGTGGCGTGGATGAATACTTCAATTCCAGCAACTCGACCGATTCTCCAGGACCATTTCACAGCGGTATCCCTTTCTCGCGAGGATGACACGCCCGGCCATAATCAGATCATCCCGGTCCGCCGGGTTCTATTGAGAGGCAGCTCATCGCGCGCCAAGCGATTTGAGAGTGGCGTTGAGGTACCCGTAGCTTTCAGCAGCGATTATGGCTTTGCGTGAAAGCTCATAGTCCTTTGCTCCGATCACTTCGAGGCACACCGGCCCGCTGTAATGTCCATCCACCATGGCCTTGCAATAGGCTTGCAGATTGACATCGCCGCGTCCATTCGCCTGAAGGTGGGCTTCCCCGGGGCTGGGGCCTCTTCCCTTGCAGTCGCGGATGTGGATATGGCGGGTCCGGGACAGCACCTGTGGCAGGGCCTCTTCGGGGTTCTCGCCGGAACGGAAAATATGGCTTGGGTCCATATCGATTCCGAAAGCCGGGGACTTGATTTTGTTCATGGCGAATTGGGTGGTCGGTGTGTTGTAAATGCAGGCCCCCACATGGGCTTTGACACACAGGGTCACTCCGAAAGACTCGGCCCTCTCCGCCAGTCTGGCCATCAAGTCTGTCTGGCGCTCCAGGTCCTCCTGGTTATCGCTCTGTCCGCCGGGGCCGATATTCACCACCGGGATCCCGATCGCCTGGCCGGCTTCAAAAGCCTTCAGCAGGCGGTCTTCATCCAGGGCGGCTTCTTCCATGGAGAGCAGCTCCAGATTGTATTTTTTTGACAGGTCCTGAATGCGGTTCACCTGGCATTTCCAGTCATCCAGCACCAGGTGTTCGCACATCCCCTGAATGGCCGACAGTTCGATCCCGTCATATCCCGCCCAGGCGATGTGCTGCATGGCGGTTTCCAGGTCATGTCCGACAAACAGGACTGAGTTCACTCCGAGTTTGATCATGTTCATTCTCCAATCAGATGGGTGTGCAGTTCAGTGTCAGCCGATCTCCACGACAGAACGTGTCTCATGGGACCGGATCGCCGCTTCGATGACACGCTGGGCTTTGAGGGCTTCGAGGCCGCTGGCGGAAATCTGGCCGGGGGGTGTCTTCGCGATCAGCTGATTGACCCAGAAGGAGATGCGGCTCTTAAAGGTTTCCTGGAAAGTCATCATTCCTCCGAGATAATCATACCGTTCGGTTTCACGGCTGAAGCGTGGGAAATAGGTCAGGTGTTCACAGGCATCATCGAGCACAAATCGCCCATCCGAGCCGGTGATGTCACAGCACTCCAGGCCATAGCTGCCGCCGGCATCATAGCTGCCCACCAGATTGCCGATAACTCCATTTTTGAATTCCATCGCCACCTGGGCATTGGACCAGATGGCACGGTTTTTCCCTTTGGCCAGGAATGCGCACACCGCTTTGACATCTCCGCAGAAATAGCGCATGACATCGACCGAGTGCGGGTGCAGGGCGCGCAGGTGGAACCAGGGGGAGCTTTCGTTCGGATTGTTGATCCACATGCGCATGTTGATCATGTGGACCTGCCCCAGGCGTCCGCTGTCGATCCATTCTCTGGCGCGCACCGCGGCGGGAGTGAAGCGGTGGTTGAGGTTGATCGCATAGGGGATGTTTTTCTCCTGTGCGAGCGCCACCATCTCTTCTGCTTTCGAGATGTCATTGGAGATCGGCTTCTCGCCCAGGACCGGCAATCCCGCACCGAGCAGTTCCATGGTCGGTGTGTAATGGTCGCCGCCATTTTCAACACCGGCGGTGGTCATGCTGACTGCATCGAGCTCGATCCCGCTGTCCAGCATTTCCTGAACACTGTAAAAGGGCCGGGCACTGTAATCCGCCGCTGCTTTGTCGGCCTTTTCCTTGATGATGTCGCAGACCGCGACAATTTCTGTGTCGGGCAGCTCCCGGTAAACCCCTGCATGAACATTTCCGATACCGCCCATGCCGACAATTCCGATGCGAAGAACCATTGGACCAGCCTCCATCCCGATCTTTATTGAACCGATTGACCTCTTGCGAGATTCGGAAAATGCATTGTCTCTCAAGGATATCGGTAATTCAATACTGCCAATCAGCCGGGGAGGTGGCGCGGGCTGGCGCTAATGATCGGAGTGTCAGTCCTTGCGTGGATCGAAAGCATCCCGCAGTCCATCTCCCAGAAAGTTGAATGCGAAAACGGTGATGAAAATGGCCACACCGGAGGAGAGAATCCATCGGAAATCATCCAGCACCTGAACATCCTGCGCTTCTTTGAGCATCAATCCCCAGGATGCCTGCGGCTCTTCGATACCGACCCCCAAAAAAGAGAGAGAAACCTCCCCGAGGATATAACTTGGGACCATGATGGTTCCGGCAACGATCAGATAGGTGAAGGTTCCGGGGAGGATATGGCGGACCAGGATTCGCAGATGCGATGCCCCGATCGCACGCGCCGCCAGGACATGCTCCCTTTCGCGGAGTGACAAGACCATCCCACGTATCACCCTCGACAGCCCGGCCCAGAAGATGAAGCCGAGGATCACAACGATCAGCAGGTAAACTTGAACGGAGTTCAGGTGCTGAGGGAAAACCGCTCTCAGAGCCAGGATCAGGTATAATCCCGGGATGGAGAGGATCAACTCGACATAACGCATCAGCAGCACATCGGTCCAACCCCCGAAGTATCCCGCAATGCCCCCCATGAGTGTGCCCAGGGTCAAAGTGATCAGAATGCCCAGAAGCCCCACAGAGAGCGAAACCCTTGATCCGCTCAACAGGCGCGACCACACATCCCGGCCCAGGGAATCACAGCCCAGCGGGTGGAATTCTCCCCCTGTTTCAACCTGTATGAAATGGCGTGTGCACTCGAACAGGCCCCACAATCGGTAAGGGTATCCCTCCGCGAAGAAACGCAATGGATATTTCTTCTCCAGGACCGGTTCATATTTCAGGTAGTCGAGATCGACACATTCCATCCCATAGACAAAGGGCCGCCAGTGGAACTGCCCTTCTTCATCGAAGAAATGAAACCAGTTGGGCGGGTGGTAGGACGAATCCAGATTCGATTTGACCGGATCGGCCAGCGAGAAAAAGGAGGAAAAAAGCGCCAGGAAATACAGCACCAGCAGGATCAGCAGGCCGGTCATGGCAGTTGGGTTTGCCAGCAGCCTGCGCAGGCTGAGCTGAAAGGGTGAAAGACTTTTTCGAGCCTCACCTGCCATGGCGCGCTCCAGCCCATTTCCGGATGGGGGTGTCTGCTCTCTCCGGGAAGATGGATCTATGCCTGAGGAGTCTGGACCCCATCATACTCCTTCCTGACCCACAGCCCCATGAAAAAACCATGTGCTGCGCCGATCGCCAGAACAAACGAACGCAGAAACAGGATCAGAGGGGACCCCAGGGCAATTGTCCTGGATTGTTTCGCCACCCAGAAAGTGAAGGGAAGAGTCAGGGCGAATATCGCGGCGAGTATCCCCACCGGGACCATCCAGCCCCAGGAGGCCAGTGGGATTGCAGCCAGACTCGGGAAAAAGAGCATCCCGAGCAGGGTCTGAATTTTCAGTGTGTTGGGTGTGTAGGAATCCTTCCACATGCGTGAGAAATGCTGGCGGTAGATCAGGTTGCGCCAGTAGGCCCGCCAGTATTTTTGCCGGAGGTAACGTTGCAATGTATCCGGATGGCTGTGATACACAAAAGCCTCAGGCGCAAACACCATGCGCAGCCCATGGTCTGCAAGACGGAAAGAAAATTCGGCATCCTCGCCGCTGGCCATCGGGAAGCGTGTATCGAATCCCCCCTTTTCGAAGAAAATCTGGCGCCGGTAAGCTGCCGCATAGGTGCCGATGAAATCGATGGAGGGGGAGCGCAACATGCGGGTGTATCTTTCCTCAATTTCGAGCTGGCTGAACTGCGCGATCCACTCCGGCTGATTGCAACGGTAGGCTCCCTGCACTCCCACCACTTCCGGATCTGCGAAAGGTGCAGCCATTTTCTCCAGCCAGTCCGAGAGTGGAATACAGTCGCTGTCGATAAAAACCACCAGGTCGCCGGTTGCCTGATGGGTGCCACGGTTGCGTGCGGCAGCCGGCCCCTGATTGGCCTGCTGAATGATCTGAAGGAGGATTTCGGGATGGCGGTGATGCCACTGCCGGGCAATGTCTCCCGAGCAGTCGGTCGAGCCGTCATCCACCACCACAATTTCATCCGGAATCCGGGACTGCATGGCAAGTGCATCCAGAAGTCTGATGAGAGACTCTCCTGCGTTGTAGACCGGGACGACCACCGAGGTTGTCAGGCGGGTCTTGTGGGCGAGATCCAAACCGATGTCAGCCTTTCGCTTTGTGTGTGCGTCTTTCTCACACCGGATTTTCTCTATCCCTCAGCAACCGTCAAGCAGACAGGCCCCGGAAGAAGGCCCGGACCCCGAGGGGAGGGAACCGGGCCTTCACCTGAGGAGAAGCCATCGCAGAGAAAATCTTTTTCTCTGCCGATGGACGACCAATTCACGAGTGATCTCTCGATCGCCCGAATCTATTGTCTGGCGGGGGTGATGGAGGAAAAGGATGCGCTGCGTGTCGATTTCATTCCACCACCGGACTTCTTTCTGGTTTGGCAAACCCGGCAACCGACCCGTATCGCAAGGACATCAGATGTGAGGCAAGATGAAAGGTAAATTAGTTCAGATATAATGTCAAGTTATATTTTATAACTACAATGTTATGAGTATGTTATGATGTTTTATATGGAGACAAAAAAAAGCGGAGCGGAAAAAATCCGCTCCGCAAATGGATGATTAAATCAGTTGATGACCCCAATCCCCTGCAACAGGTGGATGTCCCCGCCACTTTTGCTTCCATTGGTGGGGCTGTATTCCCAGTAGGTGCCATCGGGGAAGTTGTTTTTGCGATAGTCTTCTGTCCAGCAGAACATGAAATCGCCATCGGCATTGGAGCAGCTGTCCGGCCCGACCGAATACACCCAGTAGTCGGAAAAAGAGGCCGGATTTCTCCGCTGAGGGTTCGCCATGTGCCAGAAGAGGAATTTGCCCTCCACCGATTTATGGCCTGGGTTGTAATAACCGAATGGACGCCTTGAGGTGTCATCGCTCGCGCTGCCTTCCGCCATCTGGAACGGATCGATGACAGAGGTTGTGGTGACAAAGTACCGGACCGGTGTGGTCAGGAGGTTCAGGCAGCCGGGATCATAATTGGTGCCGCAGCTCAGGCTGGCGGTCCTTCCGGTACGGTTCACGCCATAGGGCGGGTAAGGGCCGTATCGGTTCCGCAGGGCGGGGTTGAAGTTGGGCCTTGGCTCCTTGTAAGGCTTGTTGTCAAGGCCATAGGACTCCAAGGCCACCTGCACCGATTTCAGAGTTCCTTTCGCAGCAGCCACTTTGGCGCGAATCTGCGCCTCCAGGAAATTGGGCAGGGCAATCGCGATCAGGATCAGGATGATCGCAATGACGATCAGCAGTTCGATCAGAGTAAAGCCATATTTCTGATTTTTTTTCATGGCAGCCTCCCTGGCTTCCAGTTATTTCTAAGAGCCTTCAGGCAGGCTCTCAACTACTCGAATCAATACAGATTCCAATTCAGCACATTCGACACAGGCTCGAGCTGGGATCCGATCGGACTGCCATCGGTCCCGGCTGTGCGCAATGTTTCATCTCCAGGCAGCCACCCGGCTGGATCGTTACATTTTCCGATCGCAGGGTAGAGCGGATCGCGGTCGAGGAAGTTCGGGGTGTACTGTTCCGCGACATCCGGCCCGAGCAGCTGTCCTCCTGTATAGGCATACGGAAGATCAACTCCATTGACAGTATACCCGTTTCCAGACACAAGGCGGACCCGCTTGGTGTCCGGATCACCATTTTTCGAATTGAAAATATTGTTGAGCACCACAACGGAGGACTGGTTTGAGTAAAATGGCGGTTCTGTTCCAAATGCGCCGGATACTGCGGGCAGCATCTGGGTTCCATCCATCAGACCGATATCGGCGGTAATGATGTTGTTGGTCAGGATGACATGATTGCTGAAGTAAAAGGTCCCGGAATAAGGAGCGGCATTGGAAAATTCCGGTGCGAGTTCATTCATCATGATGGCGGTGCGCCAGGGGATCGGGCTTGCAGCGGGGTTGTATACATCGCAGTGATCCATCTGGAAGGTAAAGGATGTGGGCAGGGTTTCACGGCCCGGAAATGCTCCTGCATCGGCATAGGGTGCCGGCCCGAGGAAATCAAAGGAGATGCCGCTGGTCATCAGAGACACACGCCGCTGGAAAGTGAAGGCGGTCGGGTTTGGCCCGGTTGAACTGACAATGCAGTGGGAAAAAGCCAGGTTCGCATCATCGATCAGATTCTGTTCGCCATTGTTTCCTCCACCGCAGATGGTGCAGTGGTCGAAGGCCAGCTCAATCAGCCCTCCTCCGGCCGGGACATTGGCCTGGCAGTTGATGGAACGGTTTGCCGGTGACCCGATGAAGCAGTTGATAAAAGTAGTGGATCCTCCCTGGGCACGGATCGCATCCTGGTTATTGGTGGCACGGACCTTCAGCGAAGAATCCTGGAAGGTCCAGTTCTTTGCCCCAATGGGCTGGTAAGCACGCCGGGCCACTTCAATGGTGGTGTTGGACACGAGGGCGTTTTTCAGCTCTGAGGCGCACCTGGGAGCTGCCTGTTTCCACCGAAATATCGGACAGCATGGCCCCAATATCCGGAACATAGATTCCGCGGCGCCCATCGGTGATCTGGCAATTCTGGATTTTGAGGTTGTTGGTGGTTTGAGGCTGCTGGCCGGCATAGGGAGAGCCAGTAAAAGCGGTGAGATCCCCTTCACCGACAAACACAGCGCAGTCATCCTGCCCGCCATTCGGGCTGGCCGAAATCTCACAGTTGTCGATGGTGGCATTATCTCCCACGATGGTAAGTGCGGCCGGAACATCGACTGCATTGGCTGGATTGTTCAAACCGGCAGGATTGGAAATCACCAGGTTTGACAAGGTGACATTATCGGATTCGATGTAAAGTCCCTGGTTGTCCGCGTTCCAGCTGCCGCCCTGGGAAATCTGTACGAGCTGGCCAATCTCTCCGAGGTGCCCGCGGGTCGAGGTATTCGTGGCAACAATGGTGGGGCGCTGGCCATCCGCTCCACGAACAGTGAGGGCTTTATTGATAAACACATCTTCGCTGTAGGTCTGGCTGTCGGTTATCTCAACCACATCGCCAGGGTTCGCGCTGTTGATTGCAGCCTGAAGCCCGCTTCCTCCAGACACTGTCACGGTGGCGGCGTGGCCCGTGAAACTCACAGTCAGGATCATCAGAAAAAGTCCGAATGCTGTTTTCATTTTTTCCTCCAGTCCAGTTCAGGTTGAAATGATATCAGTCATACTCTGAGTTAACGCTAATCTAGTCTCTGCAACCCCGGTTTGTCAAGAACAAAAATGGGTGAAGAATTCCAATTAATTTATAAAGTGAAATATATCAAAGGGTTATCAGTTGAATTCAGGGTCTTTGCCATATCCGGAGAAAGTCTGGGCAGGCGAACGCTCACTCAAAGGGCTTCAGGAGGGGTGGTCAGCCTGTCAGGCACTGGGCCGGGGAGTGTGCCCATTCCGGAAGGCTGCAGGAAGAACGGACCACAAGTTCCACATCGATCATGACCTGGTAGCCGCCGCTCTGCTGGCCCTTTTCAATCCGGTCAATCAGCAGGCGTGCCGCCTCGCGACCCATTTCACGGACCGGCTGGCGTACTGTGGTGATTGGAATTGGTATCGGAAGCACCTGAGAGGATTCCACTCCCAGCGACCAGAGCAGCTCATGCTGAATGTCATCATATCCAACCACTGCAATGTCCTCGGGAACCCGCAGCCCCCTTGTTTTCAGAACCTCGATGACACGGAATGCATGAAGGTCATGCCCGGCTGCAATGACGCTTGGCCAGTTTTCCCTCAGGAGGTGCGGGTTGAGTGCGACCTCCACATCCTCGAGGCTTTTGCCAGGGGTTTCGATAATACGAAAAACAGTTTCGGGGCAGGCCTGCTCCTCGACAGCGGAACTCATCCCGCGGATTCTTTCGCGGATCGAGGACAGATGCAGGGTGTCTGGCGGGCAGAGATACAGGATATCCCTGTGCCCGGTTTTGAGCAGGTGCCTGGCCAGAATTTTTCCACCCATGTAATGATTGCCGCAGATCAGAGGAACATCGTGGTCGGCCCAGGGGAGGTCCACTGTGACCAGTGGGGTATTTGTCGAGAGCACCGAGTTGAGGGCGACTTCCACTTCGGGATCGAGCCAGACTCCAATAAGCAGGAGGCCCTCGACATTATGGCTCAGGAAGCGCTCGATATAATCCAGTTTTCGAAATCCATCGAAGCGGGTGCATCCCAGAAAGCACTGGTATCCTTTGGCGGCGGCTTCACTTTCGAAAGCTTCGGCAAGGGGAGCGCCGAAATTGTTGGCGAGGGTGTCCAGCAGAACCCCGAGTGTGCGGGTCCTGCCACCCGCCAGCAGGGAGGCAGCGGTGTTGCGCCGGTAACCGAGGGAGCGTGCAACCTCCTGGATGGTTTGCCGTGTTTTTTCGCTGACACGCGCCTTGGTGCGGCGTTCGTTCAGCACAGCCGAAATGGTGTTGACACTCCATCCGGTGGCTTCGGCGATATCTTTGAGGGTTGCCCTTCCACCGTTTTTGCGTTGAGGCCTGGTGGTTGTCTGCACTGTGCCATCTTTCCCGGAAGGAGTGGGAGACGAACCCGCCGCCATCCAGTTTTCATTCAGATTATGAGTGAACGCTAATTCATGATTCAGGAAAAAGCAAGCCCTGTAATTCATGGCGGGCTGATTCCCCGTTCTCCGAAAGGGCATGTCATGCTGTGCTCCTGCCGAAATGAGGCTCTACATGACGAGATCTTTATATCAAAACGCCAGGGGGATGGCTGGAGTATGGAGAGCTGCCCGCCAACCTGTTAGGATGATCCGTTTTATTGGATTCTCTGGAATGAATCGATGATCCTAACCAATCGAATCAGGAAATGGGTTGCGCGGAGTCTGAAGCGCAAGCTGATTCTCAGCTATGTGGAGGTTTTCCTCCTGACCATGGTCGTGCTGAGCATTGGGTTTGCCTGTGTGATCACCATCGAGAGGGCGGCCAACCTCCCGGATGAGCTGGCAGTCATGGCGGAGAGGATCTCCTTTGAAATCGATGGGGATTTGCATGCCCAGCTGGAGCCGGTTCGTGCATCCATCCATTCGGAAATCTATCATCAGCTTCAGGGCCGGATCGATACCTTCATCCGGACCTGGATGCCTCAATGGGATCTCAGCCGGGCGATTACGCACTACTCGACTCTGGTGCGAACAGATCGGCGGGGGTATGGACGCATTGTTTTATCTGACCAGCCTGAATTGTGCGGGACTGAGCATTACTTTGGCCGCTACCCCCAGATCGCCGCCAGTGCGAGCGAACCTGCCGCCGATTTCTGGCCGACCTGGGATGAACGGGGCTGGTGGTTCTGCGGTTATGCTCCGATCCGGGATAAATCCAGGAAAGTGGTTGCACTCCTCAAAATCGATGTCGCTTTGTGGCATGTGCTGAGGAACCTGCTGATGCATGGCCTGATTCCTCCGGCAGTGGCGACCCTTCTGGGTTTGTTTCTGGCCTCGGTCCTGGCCGAGCGAAGGTGCCGTGATATCACGCAGCCGCTCGAAGCCCTGGCCAGCGCCATGAACCGGGTCTCTCAGGGGGATCTTGAGCAGTCGATAGAGACCAGTCTGGAAGACGAAATCGGCCAGATCACACGTGATTTCAACCAGATGGCTGAGGCTCTGCAGAGCGGAGAGAGGGCACGGGATCTGTTCGGTCGTTATGTCAGCCCGCAGGTCATGGAAAAGATCCTTGAAGCTCCGGGTGGCATACAAATCGAAGGTGAAAACCGTGAAGTCACCATCCTGATGGTCGATATCCGGGGATTTACCCGCATGAGTGCCACACTTCCTCCGAGTGGGATTGTGGCTCTGCTCAATGAGGTATTCCGGAATGTTGTGGGTGCAATCCGTGTCCATGGCGGGACGATCGACAAGTATATCGGGGATATGGTCATGGCTGTATTCAATGCGCCCCTCGATCTGGAGGACCATGCCTGCAAAGCGGTGGCAGCCTCTCTGGACATCCACGACCGTCTTGGGGAATTGAACCGTGAACGTGCGAGACGGCATCAGTCATTGATCGAATATGTCGTGGTGGCTCACAGCGGGACAGTGACAGCGGGCAGCATCGGGACTCCTGACCGCCTGAGTTACACTGTCATCGGCCAGACAGTCAATGTGGCTTCGCGCCTCGAAGCGGTTGCCAAGCAGCGTGAGATCCCGCTCCTGGTGAGCGATTCAACCTGGCAGCTGACACATGGGATGTTTGAAGGGGAAGACCTTGGCGAAGTCGAGCTGAGGGACTATGGGTATCCCATGAAGATCTGGCGTGTTTTCCGATCCGCGCAATCCTGATTCATGGCCCGTTATTTCCCGGCCCTGCCTCTTAACGTTTAACCCGGTCAGGAATGAAGGGAACCTTGGCCCGTTTCGCCGGTATGGATTTCCCGCGAATCAGGACCTCGAGGTTTTCTCCAACCGAATCTTTGCGGACCCGGGCTAATCCGAATCCATTCGGCAGCCTCGAGGATAAACCGCCACTGGTGACATGCCCGACTTCTTTGCCATCCACCGCCACCGGGAACTCCGCACGGGGAATGGCTTTCTGCTCGCAGATAAAACCGATCAATTCGGTGCGGGGAGGGTTATCGAGAATCGCCTGGCGGCCGATATAGGGGTTCTTTTTGGACAAAGCCCACTCCAGCCCGCATTCAGTCGGCATGGTGGCTGGGCTGAGTTCATGGCCATGCAGGGAATAACCGACCTCGAGGCGCAACAGGTCCCGTGCTCCCAGCCCGCAGGCCTTCACTCCCCGTTCAGACAGGCTGGTCCAGAGAACCAGCCCGGCCTCGATCGGCAGGATGATCTCAAAGCCATCTTCGCCGGTATATCCACTGCGGCACATCAGGACCGGCGCATCTTCGAACTGCCCCTCCATGACATGGAGGAAACGCATCTGCGACAGATCCTGTCCGACCAGCCCGGACAGGTGCTGTTCGGATTCAGGCCCCTGCAGGGCGATCATGAGGGTGCTTTCGGAACGGTCTGTGAGGGGGCATTCCGGATCGAGGTGCCGATCCAGCCAGATGAAATCCCCGGAAAGGTTGTTTGCATTGACCACCAGAAGAAATTCTTCCTCGGCGATCCGCGCCACCATCAGGTCATCCAGGATTCCGCCTTCTTCATTCAGCAGCAGGCTGTAACGCTGCCGGCCGACCGCCAGGCTGGTGAGATCGCGTGAAAGAATCGAATCCAGCGAGGCCAGAGCCTTTTCCCCGGAGACGAACAATCTGCCCATGTGAGAGACATCGAACATTCCACAGTGGTTTCGGACCGCTTCGGCCTCTTCGACAATCGAGGTGTACATTACCGGCAGTTCCCAGCCGCCGAAGGGGACAAAGCGTGCCCCCTGGTCTTCCTGCAGGGGGGCGAGGCGGGTTCTCTTGAGTGTGTCTGTCATGATCCCGGTAGAATAAACCCAATGCTGCTGGTAAATCCATGGATAAAGCTTTTTCCGCCAATCGGCCCGATTTCTCCCGCGCAGAAGAAACCCGCCGCCGGGGAAACCCCGGTCCATTTCCGAATCAGGGAGATATCGTGGTTCGGGCTTGAAAACAGCCTCTCCCCACGCCCATTGCAGCTGAAGACGAAAGCGGCCAGAGGCTGGCGCCCATTCCATGATTCCGGCCTGGAGGACAGAAGATACTCGAGATCCTCTGCGGCGGAACGGGCATCGCGCACCTGGAACTGGATTGTCTGCCCGATTCCCACATTGTCATTGATCACCAGAGAACCTTTGGAGGGGTCGGCACCGATCAGGTTGCGGATCAGAAAATCACCGCGTTGAAATTCGGTCTTGTATTCATCGATCACCACTCCCATCAGGAGCGCGGTCTGAGCCAGGTTCATATCCTCTTCAGAGAGGGAGATAAAAAGCTCCTGAAGGGCTTCCAGAGCGGGACGGTTCCCCAGCTTGCGCAGAATATTCTGTTCAGCATCTGTCACCAGAAAAGGAGACCCGATGGGGCGGCAGCCCTGCGAAACTATTGGGGCGACCTCAATGTCACCCTGCAGCGCCATGCCGACCAGGCCATCCGTGAAGGTCTCATCATTGAGATAAAAACGGTTTGATTCAGGCTGAAACCCCGCACTGGCGATCCCGCCCAGCTTGACGGATGAGGGATAAAACCGGTCGAGAATCGAGAGCAGATTCAGCGCATGAATCGAGAATGGATCAGGAAAGAGGAAAAAATTCGGCCGATCTTCGGGAGAAACGCCGAAAAGCCTCCTGGCATCCTCGATGTCAGTGATTCCCTGAAGGTCTTCCTGTGTCAGGCGAAAGGGGGCGATTTCTACTCCGGGAAGGGAACCGACCAGCAGAGAAATGGCTGGCTGCTCTTCGTATTCCTGGCTGCTTCCGATGATTCCACAGCCGGTGCAGCCCAGAAAGACGCCTGGACTGTAACGCTCCCGGATCCGGCGGCTGATCTCCTGGCAGTCATCGGCATAATCAGCGGTGGTGAAAATGATGGCAAGATCGGTCTGGTACCCACCCATGGCGCCTTCGATCTGTGTGTAAATCGATTTGAGTGCGGTATCGAGATCGCGTGAATTGGAAACACCTGAAGCAAACAGCATGGTGTTTTCAGCGCCTCGGAGGCAGGCTCAAGCGGCGCGCATCGAACACCGGCAGGACCGATTGGCCCATGAGATAGTGATCGACACTCCGCGCGGCCTCGCGCCCTTCGGCTATCGCCCATACGACCAGGGACTGCCCTCGGCGCGCATCTCCGCAGGCAAAGATGCCGGGCTTCGATGTCATGTAATCCTGATCTCCGAGGATATTTCCCCGCTCATCCAGAGCCAGGCCCAGGTCATCGATCAAGCCATTCTTTTCAGGCCCGACAAATCCGAGTGCCAGCAGCACCAGATCAGCTGGGATATCGAACTCCTCGACTTCCCTGGAACGCTGACGGCCGGTTTCATCGGTTTCATACTCGAGGCGGGTGGCCCGCAGCTTTTCGACACGCCCGTTCGAGCCGGCAAATTCTTTTGTCAGGATGCTCCATTCACGCTGGACACCTTCCTGATGGGAGGATTCAGTCCGAAGGATCATGGGGTAGTATGGCCAGGGCATGGTCTCGGTCCGTTCTTCCGGAGGCCGCGGGAATATTTCGATGTTGGTGACAGACAAAGCGCCCTGGCGGATCGAAGTTCCGATGCAGTCTGACCCTGTGTCACCCCCGCCGATCACCACCACATGCTTGCCTGTGGCGGTGATGCTGGATCCTTCGGGGATGGCATCGCCCTGGTTGCGCCTGTTCTGTTGAGGCAGAAAATCCATGGCCAGATGGACCCCGTCCAGCTCCCGCCCGGGAATCGACAGGTCGCGTGCCTGAGTCGAGCCGACCGCGATCACAGTCGCGTCGAACTCTTTGAGGCGTCCGGCCGGGAAGTTTCTCCCCACCCAGGTGCCGGGTTTGAAAATGACTCCTTCCTGCTCCATCAGATGCAGGCGGCGTTGCACCACGCTTTTATCGAGTTTGAAATCGGGGATGCCATACATCAGCAGCCCCCCGATCCGATCCGACCGTTCGAACACAGTGACTGCATGTCCGGCGAGATTGAGCTGGGCGGCACAGGCAAGCCCGGCGGGACCCGAGCCGATCACCGCCACTTTTTTCCCTGTGCGCTGCAATGGGGGATGTGGAATTATGTAACCATGGGCAAAGGCATGTTCAATGATCCCCACTTCGATCTGCTTGATGCTGACCGGGGGTTCAATAATCCCGAGGACACAGGCCTTCTCGCAGGGAGCCGGACAGACTCGCCCGGTGAACTCGGGAAAGTTATTGGTAAAATGCAGGCGCTCGATGGCTTCTTTCCATTTGCCACGGTACACCAGGTCATTCCAGTCGGGGATCATGTTGCCCAGAGGGCAGCCGGTATGGCAGAAGGGAGTCCCGCAATCCATGCAGCGCGCCCCCTGAATCTGCAGCTTGTCATCAGGGAAAGCCTGCACCACTTCAATGTAATCCCGGATGCGTTCTTCCACCGGCCGGTAAGAGGCGGTTTCACGCGGAAATTCCAGGAAGCCGGTAATTTTACCCACGGGTTGCAACCTCCTCGACACTCCTTCATCGACATCCGCTTTGCCGTTCTTTTCGCGTTCGATCCCGGCCAGTGCGCGTTTGTATTCAATCGGCATGACTTTGACAAAATGGGGAAGGCTCTTTTTCCAGTCTTTCAGGATCCTGTCGGCGACAGAACTTCCGGTATAAGCCAGATGCTTTTCGACCAGCCCTTTAAGAAGGTCGATGTCGGCGGGATCCTCCACTTCTTCGAGGTCCACCATTTCCTGATTGCAGCGTGTCGCGAAGGTTCCATCCGGATTCCACACAAAGGCGCAGCCACCGCTCATTCCAGCAGCGAAGTTTCTTCCGGTCGGCCCCAGGATCACCGCCACTCCTCCGGTCATATACTCGCATCCATGGTCTCCGACACCTTCGACCACCGCGCGAATGCCGCTGTTGCGCACACAGAATCGCTCGCCCGCCATTCCTCGAACATAGGCTTCACCGCTGGTGGCGCCATAGAATGCGACATTGCCGATAACGATGTTCTTTTCCGGTTCGATGGCTGAGCGGCGGTCCGGGAAAATGATCATCTTCGATCCGGAACAGCCTTTGCCGAAGTAATCATTGGCGTCGCCTTCGACCTCAAGGGTCAGCCCTTTGACCGAAAAGGCTCCGAAGCTCTGGCCCGCTGATCCGGTGAAATGCAGGATCACAGAATCTTCTTCGAGCGCATCCGGCCCGTAACGGCGTGTGATCTCACTCGACAGCATGGTTCCCGCAGTCCGATTGATGTTCCGGATGGGGTAATGTTTTTCAGCTTTGCCGTCCTTCTCGAGCATCGGCAGGATTTCATCGATGAGGGTGTTATCGAGCGCCTTATCCAGATCATGGTTCTGGGACTGGCTGCAATAGGTGCCATAAGATGCGGGCACCTGGGGTTTGGTCAGCAGAGGAGTCAGGTCAAGCCCCTGGCTCTTCCAGTGATTGATGGCCAGCTGGGTGTCGAGGCATTCGACATGCCCGACCATCTCATTGATAGTCCGGAAGCCCAGCCGTGCCATGATCTTGCGCAGATCCTCGGCGATGAAAGTCAGGAAGTTGATGACATGCTCGGGCTTGCCGGTGAATTTGGCGCGCAGCCTGGGGTCCTGGGTGGCGACGCCTACCGGGCAAGTGTTGAGATGGCACTTGCGCATCATGATGCACCCGAGGGTGATCAGCGCAGTGGTGGCGAAACCGAACTCTTCGGCCCCCAGCAGGCAGGCGATGGCGACATCCCTGGCGGTTTTCAGCTGTCCATCGGTTTCGACGACGATCCGGCTGCGCAGATCGTTCATCAGCAGTGTCTGATGGGTTTCTGCCAGGCCAAGCTCCCAGGGAAGCCCGGCATGTTTGATCGAGGTCTGCGGGCTGGCGCCGGTTCCGCCATCCTGGCCGCTGACCAGAACGACATCGGCTTTCCCCTTGGCCACACCCGCGGCCACAGTTCCAACACCGACTTCGGCGACCAGTTTCACACTCACCCGGGCGTAACGGTTGGCGTTTTTAAGGTCATGAATCAGCTGGGCCAGATCCTCGATGGAATAGATGTCATGGTGAGGCGGGGGCGATATCAGCTGCACACCGGGAGTGGAATGGCGCACCCGTGCGATGACTTTGTCCACTTTATGGCCCGGCAGCTGGCCGCCCTCGCCGGGTTTGGCTCCCTGGGCCATCTTGATCTGCAGCTCATCGGCATTGACCAGATAACTGTTGGTGACCCCGAACCGTCCTGATGCAACCTGTTTAATAGCGCTGCGGCGCCAGTCCCCATTCTCATCCCGCACAAATCTCCCGGGATCCTCTCCACCCTCTCCGGTATTGCTCTTTCCTCCAATGCGGTTCATTGCGACCGCGATGGTTTCGTGGGCTTCTTTGCTGATCGAGCCGAAAGACATCGCGCCTGTTTTGAAGCGCCGCAGGATGGAGTCGACACTTTCGACCTCATCGAGCGGGACCGGGGGGTGAACCTCTTTGAAGTCGAGCAGGCGGCGGAGTGTGGACAGATTATGCTCGTGGTTGTCGACCAGCTCGGTGAACTCCTCCCAGGTGGGCCGGTGATTCCGCCGTGTGGCTTCCTGAAGCTTGGCGATGGTCAGTGGATTGTGCTGGTGGTATTCGCCATCCCGGCGCCAGGCATACTGTCCACCGCTGACCAGCGGGCGGGCGCCACGGGCATCATGCTGCGGGAAAGCGTAGCGGAATCGCTCCAGGCATTCGCGATAAACATCGGGCAGATCAACTCCCTGGATTCTGGAGGCGGTTCCAGTGAAGTATCGGTCAATCAGGCGGCTGTTCAATCCGACCGCTTCGAAGATCTGGGCGCCGCGATAACTCTGCAGGGTCGATATCCCCATCTTCGACATCACCTTGAGGATGCCTTTGTTGGCCGCCTTGATAAATTTCTGGACAGCGGTTTCGAGATCGATGCCGTTGATTTCGCCTTCGTCGATCATCTGCTCGAGGCATTCAAAGGCCAGATAGGGGTTGATCGCGCCCGCGCCATATCCGGCCAGCAGGGCGAAATGATGAACCTCCCGCGCCTCGCCGGTTTCAACAACCAGCCCCACCTGTGTGCGGGTTCCTTCACGCACCAGATGATGATGCAGGGCGGCGGTCGCCAGCAGGCTGGGGATCGGCAGATGCTCCCGATCGAGGCCACGGTCACTGAGGATCAGGATAGTGGCTCCGGAAGATATCGCATCCGATGCCTCCTGGAAAATTGATTCGAGACGGTCTTCAAGGCCGCGGACTCCCTCAGAGACCCGGCAGAGCATGGAGATCTCCACCGAGCGCAATCCATCGCGGTTCACTTCCCGGATCTGCTGCATCCGCCGGTTGGTCAAAAGCGGGTATGGCAGGCTGAGCAGGCGGCACTGCTCGGGAGTTTCGGCAAACAGGTTTCCTTCCGAACCCAGGGTGCTGATCAGTGATGTGACCAGCTCCTCGCGTATGGCATCCAGCGGCGGGTTGGTGACCTGGGCAAAGAGCTGCTTGAAATAATTGTAGAGCAGTGGCGCTTTGTTCGAGAGCACCGCCAGCGGAGCATCGTTTCCCATCGACCCGACGGCTTCAATTCCATCCATCGCCATGGGAGCCAGAAGCATGCGCAGGTCTTCCCTTGAATATCCATACACCTGCTGTCTTTCGAGCAGGGAGGTTTTTTCCGGCGCCGGACCCTTTCCAGCAGGTTCCGGCAGGTCGCGAATATCCGCCAGATTTTCCTTAAGCCAGCGCCGGTATGGCCGACGGTCGATCAGGCGCTGCTTGAGTTCTTCGTCGGTGATGATCCGTCCCTGTTCCGGATCGACAAAGAACATGCGCCCGGGCTGCAGGCGCCCTTTCATGGCGACATTCTCCGGCGGGATTTGAAGCACGCCAGTTTCCGAAGCCATGACGACACGGTCATCACGGGTGACTGTATAACGTGAAGGGCGCAGGCCATTGCGGTCGAGCACCGCCCCGATCCGGATTCCATCGGTAAAGGCAATGGAAGCCGGGCCATCCCAGGGTTCCATCAGGCAGGAGTGGTATTGATAAAACGCCTTCCGGTCATCCGCCATGGATTCATGCCCATCCCAGGGTTCCGGAATCAGCATCATCATGGCATGTTCGAGGGGGCGGCCGCCCAGAACAATCATCTCCAGGACATTGTCGAGGGTTGCTGAATCGCTTCCTCTCGGCACGATTGCCGGGAAGATTTTTTTCAAGTCCTCTCCGAACAGGGGGGAATCCAGAAGTGTTTCCCGTGCGTGCATCCAGTTGATGTTTCCGCGCAGTGTGTTGATTTCCCCATTGTGAGCCAGGAAGCGGAAGGGGTGCGCCAGATCCCAGGTTGGGAAGGTGTTGGTGCTGTAACGCTGGTGAACCAGCGCCAGCGCGGACACCATATCCTCCGCTGCCAGATCCGGGTAATAGCGGCACACCTGATCCGCCAGCAGCAGGCCTTTGTAAACAATGGTCCGTGATGACAGGCTGGGGAGGTAAAAATAATTGGCCTGGCGGATGTTCGAGCCGCGGATTTCGTTTTCGACCCGCTTGCGGATGACATAAAGCTTGCGTTCGAAAGCCCAGTCATCGGTTTTCGGGCAGTCTCCTCTGCCGATGAACACCTGGCGCATCAAGGGTTCCACACGGCGCGCCACATGGCCGATGCAGCCGCTGTTGGTTGGGGTCTCCCGCCACCCGAGGAGTGTCTGACCTTCCTCCCGGATGATGCGCTCAAAGGTTTTCAGGCATAAATCCCGATCGGCTGCTTCAGTGGGGAAAAAAACAATCCCGGTCCCATACTCACCTGCTGGAGGAAGTGCGATGCGGCATTCATCCGCAACACGCGACATGAAGTCCTGAGGTATCTGGATCAGGATGCCGGCGCCATCTCCGGTCAGCGCATCACATCCGCAGGCGCCGCGATGTTCGAGGTTGCGCAGGATCTCAAGGGCATCCACAATGATCCCGCGGGACTTTCGGCCTTTGATGTCCGCGACAAATCCCACACCACAGCTGTCATGTTCATGGATCGGATCATAAAGTCCGGTCCGGGTGAGGGGGCGGTTACCCGTCATTGTCTTAAACCCATCCTCTTTTACGCATCAGAATTCTCATTTCGTTGAGATTGCCGCAGATGTCTCCATCTGGATACACTTGCCTCAGATAAGCGGCACTTCTCCTGATCCCCTGGCCGGGGCGCCCAGATCGACTTGCTGCTGTCTGCCTTCGGGATCGTGCTGCACAGATACAACCTGGCTTTCCAACCGCCATGGGTGGCTGCATCGCTCCCTGGCAGAAGAGAAAATCAAGTCGTTCGGGTTAAATTCACCTTAACCTTCAGGCTTCTTGAAGACAACCCCTTTTTTGGCGAGGCATCATAACCGAAACTTCCTTGAATAACTTCCCCCATTCAGCGAATTCAGGCCGCCCTCAAGCCCAGCTCGACCACCCCGGGGGATCGCCCCGTTCATTTTTGTGAAGCGCCTTTGTTATTTAGCCTCCACCTGTTTAACATGGTTCCATGGCTGCCCCAAAGGTGGCTGGAGAGGAAGAGGTGGAATGAAAGGGCGCTGGATTGTTTTTGAGGGGCTGGATGGAGCCGGGACCACCACCCAGGTGAAGCTGCTGGAGAGCTCTCTCCGTGGCCTTCTGGGCGATCAAGCCCTGATCCGGTCGACTGCCGAGCCAACCCATGGCCCATTCGGAGAAATCTGCCGCCAGGCTCTCAAGGGACAGATCAGCCTGGACCGGCGCACCCTGGCGCTGGCTTTTACCACCGACCGCTGCCAGCATGTATTCTCGGAGGGCGGCATCGAGGCCACACTCGATTCGGGTGGATGGATCCTGCAGGACCGTTACCTCCACTCCACTCTGGCTTACCAGGATGGGCCGGATCGGGACTGGCTGGAAGCGCTTCATTCGATTTTCCCGCGGCCGGACCTGTTGTTTTTTATCGATACCCCCATTGCGGAGTGTTTGTCGCGAATTCGCAGCCGTGGCCAGGATCAGGAGCTGTTCGAACGGGAAGAAGTTCTTCGGTCGGTCCAGGCTGCCTATCAGCGGATCCTCGAAAAAGAGAGCGTGACCCATCGGGTGGAGATTCTGGATGGAACTCAGCCTGCTGGGAGCCTCCACAGGCAGGTGCTCGAGCGCATCCAGTCCCATTTTCATCCAGCTGGCTGAGCCGGGTTCAGGAAGCCTGCATGAAAAAGGGGCCGCACAGTTTCCTGCGCGGCCCCTTGAATAAGCTCTCGGGCTTATCTAATCAATCTGGCTCAGTACAGATCCCAGTTCTTGATGTTGGAGGTGACATTCACCTGGAAGACACGGGCTGCGGTCGAAATGGCCGCGCCGGTGATCGAGGTGGACTTGGTTGCACCGGAGCAATCCGGGGCATCGACTGAAGCCACACCATTGGCTGTGAACCAGCTCACGCAGACCGCATCGCCATTGAAGCCGGCTTTGACCTGGCGGTCATCCAGCGGCATGTTCTGGCACAGGTCGGTGGTGGGATCGGCCAGAGAAGAAACATAGAAGCTGCCGGTGGCGGGTGTGCCATCGACATTGTAAACACGGGCAACGACCGGGCCGCCCAGATCGCCTTCACCACGGCGCCAGGCAATCACGAAGTCACCCACCGGATTGGCGGCGACATCCATGGTGTCATGATGAATGTTGTCTGTTGATGCAGCCGAGAAGTCATCATCTGCGATAATGGCCGGAAGCAGAGTGACATCGGTCAGGCCTGCATTGACTTTGAAGCGAAGGACGCAGGGCCGGTGAACCTCGGTCCCGTTGGCGGAATACTTGGTGGAGACATAAAGCATATCGCCACCCGCCGAAATCGAATTGCCACCATCGGTGATGACAATGTCATCGTTGCCAGGCAGAAGGCCCGGGGTGTCCTGATAAAGGTTTGGATAACCGTAGATCTGCTTGATCCGGGTGCCATCATTACGGAAGAAAGCAACCACACCACCGGCGCTGCTTGAGCGCATTGCAAACCATCCATTGCCAGCCGCAGCCATCTGTGGCTGTGAGTTTTCAAAGGTTCCGCCTGTGTTCGGGTCCACAAAGGTCGGGGTGGTGTTCACGACAAAAGTGGCTGCATCCGGGCTGGTGACGGTGTGGACATTGACACGGTGGCTGGTCCCGTTGTTGAGAGATGGCACCAGGCCATTGTCGACGAAGTACTCAACAGCACCCTTGTCTGCTTCTCCACCGCCCTGGCGGCTGCGGTCATTGATGGCGTGCAGAGAATTCCCATTGGAGAGAATCGCGCAACCAGCCGCACGGCTCTCATGGGCATCACTCGGGTACCAGGGATCCTGCACGTGAGAGGTCGAGGAAGGAATGTTTCGTCCCGGCGAGATGTTGCTGACTTTGGCACAATCCCGGGTGAAGCGCTGGCTGAGGTAATGGTCGTCCACCAGGTTGGCCTCGATTGAAGATTCGCAATAATCAAAAGCCGCGACCGGGTTCCCAGGGAAGTCAATCACTGCGCCAGTTTCATTGTTGAAGAAAATCATGGCGACAATGAACTGCCCGCTGGAGGCATCTCCATCGGCCATGGCACGCCAGCCGAATCCATTGACCACACCATAGTTGGCGATGGCGGCTGCGCCGAGGAAATCGGCGCCATTGTCATCCACCAGACCATCACGGACTGCAAACTCAACACCGGTGCCTGAAATGACAGCTTTTTTCGGGCCGCACTGGGCGTCATTGGAGACGCCGAAGAAAACGAACTCCTCCTTTTGTGTCTGAGCATCTTTTCCGATGGCATCGACATCATAGTTGCCGAAGCCATTATCGAGTGTCAGCATCTCCGGCCATACATCCACGTTTGGCCCCAATGGAGTTGCTCCGACTGAGGCTGGGTTGGTGCTCTGCGCCAAAGCCAGAACCGGCAGCGCAGCACCGAGCAGAGTACAAAGGACTAGTCTCTTTGCGAGAGTCATCAATGAACCTCCTTCTGATTTGAAATGACAGTTGCACTCAACTGTCCTTAAACATCAATACTTGCCCAGAACCAAAAAATGTTTCAAGTAAATTTTTCGATTTTTTTCTTTAATGCATGAATGTGGTAATTGTTTTCCGATATGGCTGTATTGGTCATAACAGCTGAACTTCGGCAAGGAGTTGTGGGGTGAGAGATGGTTCAAGGCTGATGGAACCCGGATTCAGAACTGACGCTCAGCGTGTTTCTTTTCGAGCGCCCTGCCACGCCAGATGCCGACACCGGCCCAGAACAGGGATGCAGTCTGGACATAGAACAGCGCGTTTTCAATCAACCCCTGGAGGACCAGCACCACGCAGCTGACCAGAAAGAGGTAGCAGAAAAAATCCAGCTCGGTATCGGTGCGATGCCGCCAGGTGATGCGTGCGAAACGGAAAACCTGAATCATCAGCAGCAGGAAAAAGCAGAGGCCGATGATTCCGGTTTCGGCCAGGATCTGTACGAACAGGTTATGGGCGTAGTTCTCGACAATATACAGGCCATCTTTGCGGTAATCCTGATTGAAGCGGAAGTTATCGAGGCCGATCCCCAGCATCGGGCTGGATTCGAACATGCGGATCCCCTCACCAATCAGGATGGTGCGGCTGCTGGCGGTCTTCTTATCCCAGTCTCCCGGCATGAAGAGGCGTGTCAGGCCGTTGTTTTCGCGTGTCGAGATGATCACCAGCGCAGCGATGATGGCGATCATGCCCACCTTGAAGATGATCCCCCGCACAGTGGCCGAACGGGTCCAGAAGCCAAGGATCAGAAAAATGACAGTTGTGAAGGCTCCGAGAATGTCGGTGCGGTTGCCGGTGATCATGATCCCGATCGAAATCAGCAGGGTGGCGAGGATTGAGTCGATCCGCTCACGGGTGGTTCTGGCGGTCAGCGCCAGCCCGAAGGCGAGGGGGAATGAAAAGCAGAGCACATGGCCGAAGCTGGCGGCATCCGGCCAGACAGAAATTACCTTGCCTTCGCCAAATGTGAATTTCCACATCAGCTCGATTTTCTCCTCGGGGAACAGCACCAGGTTTCTGGCAATTCTGGCGAAATGCCCCCGGTGGGCGATCTGGATGATGCCCATCAAAGCTGAATAGAAGGCGGTAATCATGACAATCAGCCGTGCGATTTCTTTGACATTCGCCAGGCGCTGGATGGCATGGGATGTGTAGAGGTAAAAAAAGAACGGGATGATGAATATGACCCCGGTCGCCCTGAGCGCCTGGGTGGGATAGATCACCACCCCCTGAAAGGCGGAACCGATGCAGGCGAAAACAAACAGGGCCAGATAGGGTCCCAGCCGGTTGGCGCGGTTGGCCTGGTTGCGTTCAGGAAAACCGCGTTTCAGAGCACCACTCCAGCAATAAGGGATGAGATTCAAAGCTGGAATCAGGTAGGCCATCTCGACAGTGACAGGGCCGACCGGAAAGAGATCGGTCACGCCGAGAAGGACGGCCGGAAGAACAAGGAATAGAAAGGTCTCATACATTCCCTTTCCGCTCCCCAGGAACAGCAGGTTTCCGATGAACCACAGGGCCAGTGCCAGCTCGAAACGAAAATGCCGGCCGGTGGCGAAATTGATTCCGACACAAACCACCCACAACCCCAGGAGGATATAAAGTGGTGTGAAGCTGAATTCCAGAGCAGGCGGTGCATGCAGCCCATTGCCGTTCTCGTTTTTATACCCGGCTGGAAGGGATTGCCCCCGGAAGGTATTTTGAACTGTGCTCTGGGGAACAGTGACCATATCCGCAGTTTGAAACCGAATCGGAATGGAATCAAGAAACAGGGCAACTTCCCTGCCAATCGGTGAATCCCCAGGCCATAAAGGGAAAAATTCCAGAATTCCGGTTTATAATAGATACTTGACAGAAGGCCGTTAAACATTGATCTCATTTGAATAAATTCTGTTCTGGAGTGGACCTGAAAGAGCTGGATTCCCCCCGCTGAGGCAGCCCTTGGCTGGATGTAAATCCTTTAATATGAGTGTGTTCTGAAATTGATCAGGTATTTGGCACATATTCTGCGATTTGGGAGTGGGACAAAATCATCCTTGAAACATAGGAGAGGAGAGAGAAATGAAAAAAATGGTTCTGAGTGGGTGTGTGGCCCTGATCGCGCTGCTGTGCTTTGCCATGGGAGGCCATGCCACCACATTAGGCTTCGATGCCATCACCAACAACAGCGCGCAATCGGCCGCGATTGGTGAGGCGCAGTTGTCGGTGAGTGTGAACAGCTACAATGCCAACCAGGTGCTGTTTACTTTTTTTAATGTTGGCACAGCAGCCTGCTCGATCACGGATGTCTATTTTGATAATGGTTCTCCCGCCAAGACTCTGCTGAGCATGGCCGGGCTGATCGACAAGGACAATGGGACCGGTGGAGATGCGGGAGTCGATTTCAGCCCGCTCGCCAGCCCCAGCAATCTTCCTGGCGGAAAATCGCTTGCCCAGCCATTCATTGCAAGCAAAGGGTTGTCAGCCGACTCGGACAGCCCGGTTTCCAAAAACGGTGTCAACCCAGGTGAAAAGCTGGGTGTGATCATGAACCTGCTGTCCGGCAAGACTTTCAACTCTGTGCTGGCGGCGCTGGGGAATGGCGATCTTCGTATCGGGATTCATGTCCAGGCGTTCAGCAATGGAAAGAGTGAAAGCTTCATCAATCAGAGGGCAGGCGGTTCGATGGTCGTTCCGGAACCGACCACAATCGGGCTTTTGGCGGCCGGCCTGATCAGCCTGACTGCAGCCAAACGCCGCCGTACCGCTTGAGAGATTTTCCAGGATCATTCTGAAAATCAATCTGAAGTTAATCCAGAAAGGGGTGCAGGTTTCTGCACCCCTTTTGTTTAATCCCCTTCATTTATACGAATCAGCTTCTTTCCCCGCAGTTATAAAAAACCCTCCAGTTTGAAATTTTTTGTTGCCGGAGGGAGGAACTCTGGTTACCCTCCTCGGCAAATGCTTGCAGGACTGGAGATTCAGCAGATCTGGCTCATGGGAGTCAGACCCAGAAAAAAGGTCCACAAATCTGAGAGGAAGAAAGGAGCTGTCGAGTCATGAAAAGCAGTTTAGTGCCACTCATTGCTGTAAACCTGGTCCTTGCGGCTGGAAGCTTTGCTGCCACCATCAATGTTGGTGCACCACCGGCTTCGATTCAGGCAGCTATCAACTCGGCTGGCAATGGCGATGTGATTCAGTTGCAGAGTGGAACTTATGTCGAAGACCTGATCATTATCGGTGGAGCCAACGCCAAAACCAACCTCACCATCTAAGCCGCGCCGGGCCAGACCCCTGTGATCGAAGCGGCCAACTCTGCAATTCCGACTCCCGCGCGTGGCATGCTCGGGCTTCTCTCCCTTTTCATCGAAGCTGTGGCGGGATATCCAGCGGATCAGCCGGATGACCATGGTTTTCTGATCGAGGGAAATGGAACCACTCTCCGGAATCTGACTATCCGAAACAACAGCATCGATGGAGATGGGCAGTTCGGGGAAGCTGCCGCGGTTCAGATTGTGGCAAATGATGTGCGCATCGAAAACTGTGTCATTGAATCTGACCCGGCGACAAATGCGGGGCGCTGCATCTATGTTTTCACTGGAAACCTCCAGGCCTTCGATCAGGCAGTTCAGGGTTTGGGGGCATCTGCTGTCTTCGGTCCGAATGGTTACACCCAGCCACAGCTCACCAGTTCGAATCTCCAGGTGGTTAATACCACATTGCGGTATGGTGAGGCGATGTTTGACACAACCGACTTTGCAACCTATCTCGGATTGATGTTGTCGGGCGATTCTCTCTATATTCCCCCAGTCCCTTCTTCGGGAACTTTCACCAATGTCAATTTCGATGGCGGCAACCTCGCGAGTGGCACATCCAGCCTGGCCACTTGTGATGGCGGGACCTACACCTTCGACAATTGCTTCTTTCATGATCACCGCGGGGATTTCACGATCGGTGGAGGAAATCAAACCTTCAATGATTGCACCTGGCAGCGCGCCTTGCGGGATGACCATGTCGAGTTCAACGGCTCACCGGAAGAAGGGAACAGCCCCATTGTGGCCACATTCAATAATTGCCTGTTCTGTGGCGGCGGGGATGCCGGGCGGCTGGTCAGGGTGAATGAGGGGACGGGAACCTTCAATGCCTGTATTTTCGATGTGACCAGCACCGACCCGAACTACCGGGCCATCCAATACTCACCAGGCGATATAACCCAGGACTACTACATCGGAGTTCCAGGACTGGATCCACCCACCCAGACATCCTGCATTCTGGATAACTGCGATGTCTATGCTCCCAGTTCAATTGGTGTTCTGGCGGAGGATGGACCGGACTCTCATGAACCCCCCGGAACTCTCACTATTACCGACAGCATTTTCCAGGCTGCTGTGGGTGTCAGCCTGACTGCCGACAGCCCGGTTGCACTCGTCGCCAATATCAACAATAACGATATCTTCGCAGGGACTCAGGTTTCCAACACCGGCAGCTTCACTGTGAATGCCGCCAGCAATCTGAATGTCGATCCGGGCTATACTGCCCCAGGTTGCGACAAGGATGGCTTCCTTTACAGCAATCAAGCTCTTGCGACTGCTGGTACGAATGGCAGTGCTCTCGGTTCCCAGGGACCGATCGCACCCTCTGCTATCATCGACTGGTCACTGTATCAATAAGCCGGCTGGTTGATTCGGATTTATTCGTCATGTCGAGGGGGCATCGGAAACGATGCCCCCTTTTTCGTGGTGGTGTCTGGCCGGTCTATTCCACACCCTTCAGGCGGATCACAAAGGCATGACGGATTGTATTGTTATCCGGGGGAATGACCGGCATGGAAATGTGGATTTTTCCATTTTCGACTTTGCAGGCCAGCGGTTCGGGCCAGCCCAGCAGGGAGGCTTCAACTGTTCCCCCGGCTTTGGGTGATTCCAGAGCCAGTTCCGCTCCGGGCCATTTGAGCAGGTGGGCATAAACCGCCCCATCACGTGTGGTGTAACGCACTGAATCTCCTTCGGCATTCACCCGCCAGGGGCTGGAGCCATAAATCCCTTCGCCATTCTCCTTCAGCCAGTCACCGATCTCGAGCAGGCGCTGCTGCATGATCACAGGGATCCGTCCATCGGCGGTCGGCCCGATATCGAGCAGCAGATTGCCTCCCCTGGCGACCAGCTCGATCAGCAGGTGAATCAGCTCGCCAGCCGGTTTGTACTCATCGATGGTTTCATTCCGGTTGTATCCGAAAGAAGCCCCCATCCCGCGGCATTCCTCCCACTTGCGTTTCTGGAAAGCATCCTCAGGAGCCTGATAGATGTTTCCGTATTCGGTGGTGTAGTAGCCGCCATGATGGCCGCGTGTGTCTTTGCCCCAGCGGTCATCGACAATGACATCCTCACGTGAGGGCGATTCATTGTAGAGCCAGGCCAGAAATTCGGTGCTGCGCCAGACATCGCTGGGGTGGTCCCATTCACCATCGCTGAAGATCAGTGAGGGTTGATAACGGTTCACCAGATCCTTGAGCTGCGGAAGCATGTGCTGATCGACATAACGGTGCACATCGGTTTTGTAAATCGGGTTGAACCACTCATAGAGCGAATAGTAAAAGCCCATTTTCAGCCCACGGTCCCGGACTGCCTGGGTCAGATCGCCGCAGAGATCGCGATGCGGGCCGATATCGACACTGTTCCAGTTCCAGCTGTCCGGGCTGGGCCACAGGCAGAATCCCTCATGGTGCTTCGAAGTCAGGACCACATACTTCGCGCCGGAGCGTGCGAAGATATCGGCCCACTGCGCCGGATCGAACATTTCCGCTTTGAACATCGGAGCGAAATCCTGGTATTTAAAATCCTCGCCATAGGTCTTGAGATGGAACTTCCAGGTTTCTCCATTGGGATCCATCATGTCATTCCAGTACCATTCCGAATACTTTCCCTTCGAACCCCAGGCAGGAACCGCATAGACTCCCCAGTGGATGAAGATGCCGAACTTGGCTTCATCGAACCAGGCGGGATTCGGGCGGCTGTCCAGGGACTCCCAGGTGGGTTCATAAGTGACCGCTGTCGCAGCGCCTGCCATCATTCCCACCATCAGTAAAACTGCCAGAATGTACCTCATGTAAATGTGCCTCCATTTGTTTTCAGTGCAACTGCACAAGGATCACAGATAAACACGCTGCTCTTCGCGGCTGCTGCGGTAAATGCTGGTGATCAGGTGGACCGACTTGCGCGCCTCAGCGCCGGTGACCACCGGGTCACGCCCCTCCTGGATGGCCTGGATCATATCACGGATATGATATTCATGCCCCGCAGTGGTAATCGCTTTGGGGTCTCCATAACCGCCTCCCTGGCTGTGGGAGGAATCGGCGATTTCGGGTTCGCCATCGATAACACACTTCTTCAGGCGGGTGTCTTCCAGCAGGATGCTGCCCTTTTCGCCATGGATTTCGATCCGTGTTTCAATGCCGGGTTTGGCGCAGGTGGTGGCCTCGATGACTCCCTGACCGCCCCCTTTCCACTTGATGATAGAATGGCTGGCATCTTCCACCTCGATGCGGTGTCCCAGAGTGGAAGCCAGTGAATACACCCATTCCGGCTCCCCTGCCAGCCACTGGATCAGATCCACCCAGTGAACTCCCTGGTTCATGGTGGCTCCGCCTCCATCGAACTCCCAGGTCCCACGCCAGGCGGCTGAATCATAGTATTCCTGGGAACGGTAATATTTGATGTAGGCATCCGCCACCAGAATCTTGCCCAGACGTCCTTCCTGGATGATCTGCCTGGCCTGCCGTGGGCCATCGAAAGTGCGAAACTGAAGAATTCCCCCCAGCTTCACTCCAGCCTTACGGCATTCGGCGATCATCCGGTCGATTTTTTCTGTGGTGACCTCCATCGGCTTTTCACACAGGATATGGGCGCCCGCATGAGCGGCTTCAAGGACGGGAGCCATGTGCCACCCGCTCGGAGTGGCGACAGTGACGACCTCACATCCTCCCGATTGCACCAGGTCTTCGATGCTGTTGAACACAGGGATGTTGTGCTGCTGGCCGAATTTGTGGGCTGCTTCGGGGAATTTGTCATAGACGCCCCCCAGCTCGGCTCCCTCCACCTGTTCAATCGCCCTGCGATGAAAATCAGCGATGACACCGACTCCGACCAAGCCAAAGCGCATGAGGCCAGTTCCTCCCACTGTGTTGAATGTGGTGCCGATTATGGGAAGGCCCGCAGAGAATGACAACCACTGAGTGAGAGGCGGTCAGCGAACCTGGTTCCCCTGCTGCTCGATGAGTATCTGCAGATCTTTGCTGTCGACTCGGCCATCTCCATTGATGTCAGGGGAGAGAGTCGGGCGTGGGGTCAGTGTCCGGGTTGGAGAAAGTGTGCGTGTGGGAGTGGCTGTCCGGGTCGGTGTTTGAGTGATGGCCGGGTACTGTGTGGGGGTGGAGGTGGGAGTCGGAGTCTCGACAGCTGGAAGGGCATTCAGAAAAACCACCAGGTTTCCAGGAATGCCGGAGGGAATGAAGCCTTCATTGGCTACTGCCAGATCCGCCCGTCCATCCCGGTTGAAATCATCGGCGCTGATTCCCATGCTGACCCGCCCCTCCGCGCTGAAAGAGAGAGGCTGGCTCGAGGCATAGGTCCGCGGGGAGGCTGCTCCATCATTCAGGAACACCATCACAGTCCCATTTGTGAAGGTATCTCCCGGCAGCACAGCGGCGATATCAAGGAAGGAATCTCCATTGAAATCGGCTGTGGCGATCTTGGTGACTCCCTTGCCGGGATCCAGGAAAGTGGATTGGGCAGGCGGCTGGCTGGTGCCATTTCCATACAGGATCGCCACAGCATGGGAGGCATCGGTGAGTGTGTTGAACAGGCCGCCATTGGCGACAACCAGATCCAGATGGTGGTCTCCATCCATATCCCTCATCAGGACATCGTATTCGAGGTGGGCGCCGGAACCTCCGGTAGCGAGGTTGATGCTGTTCGGGAACCATCCGCTGCCATCGCCAAAGAAGACCCAGACCCGCAGACGGTCAACCATGGCGATATCCAGTAACCCATCCTCATTGAAGTCTCCGAGATCCAGGTTCTCGCCCGCACTTTGTGAAATCAGAGCCGATTCAAAAAAGGGGTTGAATCCCCCACCGCTGGTTCCGAGGTAAGTCAGCAGGCGAGGGTCGAGATACAACGACAGCGCCAGATCCGGCAGTGAGTCATAACCGGGGTTGAAATGCCCGGCGCGCACTGCGGTGGGATTCACACCCATATCGGCGGTGATCTGAACCGGTGGGGAGACGAAGGTTCCAGGTGACAGGGGCTGATTATAGTAGATCTGGATCGAGTTGCCGGTGCTTCCTCCCGGGTTGGGGGCATTCGCCACAAGAATATCCAGCAGGCCATCCTTGTTCAGGTCGAACAGCGAGGCGTATTCGTTTTCTTCCCCACCGGCCTGGTCGGTGGCATTGGTGACACGGGTGGCGATGGCATGGCGCCGGGGAAAATTTCCTCCTCCATCACCGAAGTAAAGGGAGATGAATCCATTGTCCGCAGTGACCAGATCGAGGAAGCCATCCTGGTCGAGATCCCCGCATTCGACCGACTCCGGCCCGGCATTCAAGGCCGAGGAAGCCGGATAAACCTGCGCGGGCTGGAATGTGAGAGCGAATCCGGTCTGGGAGAACCCCGCCAGTAACACAAATAAAATTGATCGAATTTGCTTTATCTTGGTGAGCATATAGGATAATATAGCAGGGTCTTGAGAGTTCTTCACAGGGAAGGAAGCTTGAGAGTAAAAAGAAGACTTTCAATACAAGCCAGGAAACAGGAATCATGAGCCAGGAAAACCAGAATCTCTCCTCCAAACCTATCCAGTGTGTGGTTCTGACCATCCATGATGGAACCAGCTCCAATCATGATTCCAGCGGCAAGCTGATCGAATCCCTGCTGCATGAGGGGGGCCATGAGGTGGTTTACCGCCGGGTGGTCAAGCAATCGGAGGCGGCTGTTCGAGAAGCCTTTGCGGAAGCCCTGGCCGATGATGAGTGCGAAGTGATCCTGACAACAGGTGGAATCGGAGTGTCTCATAAGGATGAAGTCTGGGACATCCTCCACAGCCTGTATCAGAAACGGATCGATAGTTTTGGAAATTTATTGAATACCCTGATATTCGCTGAATCCGGCCCGGCCTGCCTGTATTCCCGTCCGAGCGCTGGAATCATCGAAAAACATCCGGTATTCAGCCTGCCATTGAACTCCACCTCGATCCGGGTTGCGCTCGAAAAGCTGATCCTCCCTGAATTGAACACCCTCGTTCTCGAAGCACGCAAGTAATCTGTCCTGATTTTCAGACAACCCCAGTTTCCAATCCTGGGGGATCACCTGCTGTCCATGCTGCCGGGCCGTTTTTCTTGAATATTTATTAGTTGATCAGATAGAAATGACACATCGGGTGCTGTTTGCCGGGATAAGTGGAGGCCTTGAGGCGCTCCCAGGAGGCAGACAGTGGGCATTTCTCAGTGGTTCCAGTTATTCCGTAAAAAGGCCGCCGCACATTCACCTGTAGAACCAATCCGATCCCTCCCTGTACCCCATGCTCCCTCCATACCGACTGCGCCCAGGGCCTCCAGCATGAATGGGGCCTGGAAGGTGGATTCATCCCGTTATGGCGGGATCATTCCACCCCAGGATCTGATGCCTGAGAGATGGCATGCCTTTTACCGTTACTTGCGGGACCACATTCCCGATGTCTCGGCGGGAGTCTGGGCCTGGGTGCGTTTATGTTCGACTGCGCACTCACTGGATTATATCGGTGGAACCACCAGCGAGCGTGCCGATGCCCAGGTGCTTCTTGAGGAACTGGAACGGCGTCTGCTGGAATCCACCTTCGACCATCGCCCCGGTTTCGATGGATTGATCGACCAGTTTTACCAATCCGTTTTTACAGTCGGTGCCTACTCCGGGGAGGTGGTGGCTCTGGAAAGCCGCAGCGGGATTTCACACTTTGCGCCGATCGATCCATCCAGCATCCGTTTCAAGCGCTATTCAACCTCCGGGCGGATGATTCCCTGCCAGCTTGCTGAGGATGGCAGCCTCAAGCCCCTGCCGGAGGTTTCATTCTTTTATTATGGGCTGGATGCGGATGCGGAGAACCCTTATGGGCGTTCTCCCCTTTCCAGCCTGCCTTTTGTGCTGCGGCTGCAACAGCAGCTGTTCGAGGATATGGGCAAGGCGGCGCATAATGCCGGATATCCCTCGCTGCATGTCCGCTACCAGGCCCCCGAGCGTGAACCAGGGGAGGGGGTCGATGCGTATCGCGAAAGAATCCAGGGTGAATTCGATTCGATCGATCAGGCTCTGCGGACTCGCTCACCCGAAAGCAATTTCCTCACCCAGGCCAATGTCGAAATCGCCTATGTCGGACCCAATGGCCAGATGCTGCGCTGGAGGGAAACCCTCGAGACCATCAGCGAGCAGGTGGTGTCTGCCCTGCACCTGGCTCCTTTTCTCATCGGACGCAATTATGGCACCACCCAGAGCTGGGCGCGTGCGCAGTATGATCTGATGATCAACAACGCCGCATCGGTGCAGCGCGCCGCTGCACGGCTGATCGAGTGGATCGCCAACCTGGAGCTGGCCTTCCACAGATTCGATGTCAGGGTGCGCTGCCGTTTCGCCCCGCATCATGGCTGGAATGATGTCGATGAGGCGCGTGCACGGCAGATCCATGTTCAAACCCTGCTCACACTCAAAGCACAAGGCTTGATCGAGGATGACCGCATCACCCGCGAACTCGATATCTGATTAATCCCGAAAAATTAACAAGGCAAGGAAAGAGACGATGAAGAACCGCTGTCTTCAGCGAATACAGGATGGCCTGCCGCTCCGTGTGGTGATTCAGGCGGATCGGCTCGATCTGTTTGATCGAACCTCTTCGGACCTGCTGGGGCAAATCCTCCTGAATGAATCTCCCGGGGATCTGTGCGGCCAGATTTTCTTCGCAACCCTCGAAGCCGCGCAGGGGAGGGAGCTGATCTCCGAGGCTGATCTTCGCAGGAAACCCCTGGCGGTGTGGATGCTGGATCCGGAGGTGTCAGGACGGCTGGTGTTGGACCAGAACCGGGAGGGGGAGCCGGTTTTCGAACCGATCCGCCTGGTGGCGCAGATCCCGGTCGTTTCACGGCCGGTCCTGTTTGAAGAGGCCGGGCTGTCCGCCTGGAAGCTGGCACATTCAATGCCATGCCGCACTGTCCGGATTTATCAATTTCAGGCGGAGGGGCATTGGCTGATGACAGAAGAAATCAGGAAGGATGAGGAGGTCCCGCCGCAGCAGGCAGCCTCGGAAGCTGTGCGGCTCACAGACTGTTTTTCCCGGTGGATCGAATCCATCCCGAACCGTCCCTGTGCACGGGCATGGACCTGCCGGGGGAGCCGTAAAGGTTTTCAGAAACACGAGATGTGGCAGTTCAGTCTGAGATTCGGTGATCCGAACCAGACAAGTCAATCGACATGGCAGAGCCATGATTCAGGAAAGGAGAAAGTGCAATGAGCCGTCTGGCAGACAATCTGGGGGTCGGCAGCCTGTATGGCAGTTTCCAGATCGATGGAACCAGCCCGAATTATGATCTGACCGATGCAAATGTGGGGCAGGCTGTCGGTCTCTCGGGAAACAATGAGGTGGATCTCGGCAGCAATGGGGGAGCATTCCTCGGGCGCCTGGTATCGGTTCAGACCGATATCGCAGTTGTTCAGCTCAGGGGTGTGATGCGGATTCCTTACAATGCCGCCAGTGCCCCCGCGCTGGGTGGAACTGTGGTTCTGGATGGAGCCGGCAAGGTCAAGAGTTCGGCCAGTGGACGTGGAATTGTGATCGCGTTGGACAGCACCGCCGAGACAGCCGATGTCCTGCTGTGAATCCAACGGTGACCTGAATGAAACAGAACGAAAGGAGCCTTTCTATGGCATCACCTGCGCATGAAGCAGAAGCACTGAGGAACGATCCTCAACATCCCTTCGATATCCCTCTCAGCGAAGACCTGCTGATCCAGGCACGGTCTCGCGGGGTCGGCCTGACTGAGATCCTCGAGGAGCTCGATCCGAGCCAGGGGGATTCCACCCTGGATGCCTTCGAGCGCCAGCTCGCACGCGCCGGAATTCGAATCCAGGGAACACACAGCGACACTATCGACCGATTCTTCGCTTCGACCGAATCAGCCATCCTCTTCCCCGAGTATGTTTCCCGTTCGGTGCGGATCGGCATGACCGATTTCAGAGCGCTCAACCAGATCCTCGCCACACGCACCCGCATCGACAGCGACACATACAAGACCCTCTTCATGGATGAATCGGCGCAAACCGCCGCGGACCGCCGTCTGGCGCGCCTGGCCGAAGGGGCGGAGCTGCCCTGCATTGAAATCAAATCCTCTGAACACACAGTGAAAATCCGGAAATACGGGCGTTACATCGAAGTCAGTTATGAAGCCCTGCGGCGCAAGACCATCGCTGTGGTGTCCGTTTTCCTGAAGGCCATCGGTTATCAGATCCAGAAGGACAAGTTCGAGGAGGCGCTGGCGGTGCTTGTCGATGGGGATGGAAACAGCAACCCGGCAGCAGTCAGCAACACCGCGGCCGATGGCACTCTGGCTTATGCCGACCTGGTGGATTTTGCGCTGTCGTTCCATCCCTATCAGATGAATGTGATCATTGCGCCCCCCGCGGTGGTCAAGACCATTCTGACTCTGGACGAATTCAAAGATCCATCGACCGGCATGAATTTCCAGGCGACCGGGGATCTGGTGACTCCTTTCGGGGCACAGATCATTCCAAACAGCGCAGTGGCCGCCAATACACTGATCGGCCTCGACCGCCGTTATGCCCTGGAAGAGGTTTTCGAAACCGGACTGCTGGTCGAAAGCGACCGTCTGATCCGCCGCCAGCTGGAGGGAACAGCCATCTCCGAGGTGGCGGGGTTTGCCAGGATCATTCAGCCGGCTGCGCGAGTCCTCGACATCGACTGGGCCTGATCGCAGCGCCGGCATGATCTGCCGCCGGACTCAGCCGGGCGTGCGCTCTCCCGAAAAATCTCGAAAGGATCCCTTGAATGCCATTCTCAGATGAATCCCTGATCCGAACTCACAGCGGGTGGGCCAACACCAGCCTGGTGCCGTCATCGCTGGTGGTTCAGCGCCTCGAGGATGCACACCAGGTTCTCCTGTCAGCCCTTCATCCGGATTACCTCCAGTCCGAAGATCCGCGCCTGGTGCTGGCGGAAACCGAGCTGGCGACTGCATTTATCCTGCGTTCACTCGCCACGGAAGCGGGCTTCGAGGACCGGGATATCCGCACCACACAGATCACACTCCGCGCCGGCTCGCGTGTCCGCAATCTGATCGAACTTGCGGATAACGAAGAGTCGCTGGCCTGGAGCCATGCGCGTCCGCTGCTGGCATGTGCCGGCTCGCGCATTCCTCTGCGCCTGGTGAGCGGGGGCTGAGCATGGTGTCCATCGGAACATTCACACTGCCTGATAATACCACCTGGTTCGAGACACGGATCGATCGGGTCGAAGAACGTTACCGGCGGGTGGTTCAAGTGGAATCTGTTCTCACTCGATTCGCCAGCCAGGAGTCTTTCCAGAGCTCGATCGACGAGCTCCAGCGCCAGATCGAGCGTCTGGACCGCCAGGAGGCAGCCCTGTCGGTGGCACCCGGAAGATCCATTCGAGGGCAGCGGCGGCGATGCCACCTGCATCGTGACACCGAAAAGTGTATTGCAGTTCTGAGCCTCGAGGTGCTTGGGGTGGACCGTTTTGAATATGGTTCCCTGCAGCTCCATTCGCAGGAACTGGCCTCCAGCCCGATGAATCTTCTGGCCAATGCTTCAGGAAACTGGACCGCGCTGCCACGAATCCAGATCTCCCCATCCGGAGAGATTCAGTATCCGCATCTGTTTGACGGCCAGAACCAGATGACAGTTTTTCTGACCCTCTCCGCCCTGGATGTCCTGGTTCTCGATTCTGCGAATCGGACAGTGACACTCAATGGAACGAATGTCCTGCGGGACACCCAGGGAGAGTTTGTCGAAATGATTCCCGGGCAGGCCAACCTTCATTACAGCGATGCAGGCGGCAGCCGCAGTGGCACTGCCCATATCTTCTGGGAGGACCGTTGGGTATGAGCTCATCTGAATCAAGGAGAAATTCGATGCCAGAGGCCATCGTTTCACGTGCCACGCAGCTCGAAACACCCTCTGACGGGCAGACAGTCGATGATGTGGAGAACATGGCCCTGATCAATCAGCTGGCGAATACGCCGCTTTCCCGTGGCCAGGTCTATATCCGCAGCATGTATCTGTGCTCTTCACAGCTGTGTGAGTCCGACTGGTGCCGTTTCACAACACGGGCGCTTGATCGATCTGCCGAAAGGTGGTCGGCCAATCGGTCCTGGCCGGGCATGACAAACGCACACTGCCGGTGGCCCGATTTTTCAAGGCGGCGCTGGTCGAGCGCCCGGAGGTGCCGGAGGCAGATTCCGGGAAGCCCACGCTGTGGGTGCGAGCCTGGTTCTACTGGCTGAAAGGCACCCATGGGGCGGATGATCTGGCGCTGAACATGGATGGCGGCATCTATCGCGAGGTGTCGATTTCATGGAGATACAGCGGCGGACATTGTTCCATCTGCGGCAAGCCCATGCGCAGCTGCCCGCATCAGGCAGGCGAGGTTTATGACAATCAGGTGTGTTACACCTGGATCGAGAATATTCTCGATGTCCTCGAAGGCTCCCTGGTCTACAAGGGGGCTGACCGGGAAACTGCCATCGCCGGAGAGCATCAGCCCCGCTTCGAATCTCAGCCGACTGCGCTGGAACGCCTCCTGCTTTTCGAGGTGGAGCTGTTCCGGGATGGAGGTTCACAGTTATGAGCCGCGCCGGCCGATATGATCCTCTCGGGGCTTTGAACAGCAGTGATCTGTTCGTGTATGGCGAAAGCCCGGTCACTGCCGCCAAGCTGAACCGTTGGGACAGCAACATCGCCGCATCCTTCTGGCTGGTGCAGTCACTGCTCCGGAACATCGCCATCCCCGAAGGAGAGGCCCGCCTGGCAGCACTGGGGAATCCACCTCCCCTCAAAGTCGAGGCGCAGGAGGTTCCGGACATGACTGTCCGGATCCAGCCTGGATTGCTGATCGGTCCCGGCTGGGTGGCTGGGTCTTCGGCAGCCGGAAGAATCCCGGAGACAGGATCGATTGCTGCTCCCTCAGTCCAGGCGCGAATCGATGCCATCGGAATCAATGCTGAAGGGCAATGGGTTCATCAGGCCGGCCAGGAGGCCGCAGCACCGGAATCTCCGGATCTGCCCTCAGAGACTGTTCATCTGGCTGACCTGTATCTGCGGCCAGGATCTGTTTCGATTCTGGATGCCGACGATGCAGTCAATGGTTATATCATCGATCAGCGCCCGCCATTGTTGTCTTCTCGAGCTCACCAGCACACGGCCATCGAACAGCCTGCGGAAACCTGTGATGGAGCCCGAACCGCATTTTCGACTCAGCAGAGATTTCTCGCCGGCAGCCTGCGTGTGTATGCAAATGGCCTGGCACTGATTCCTGCGGTTCATTACACCGAGGATGGAGGCCACATGGGTTATGCCTTTGTGAATCCCCCTCCAGCCGGATTTGTCATTCACCACGAATACCAGCCGGCCTGATCCAGGCCACTCGAAACCACTACGGCGATCTTGCATCCGGGCCAGGCCCGGAGGTTATCTGGAGGTTTATCTGCAAACATGAATAAAAAAATCGCATGTCTGATTCTGCTCGCTGCGGGAGTTCCCCTGGCGGCTGTTGCCCAGTTTCAGAAAATCGGCATAGAACAGCTGCCGGCGAATCTCGGCAATGTGGTTGCTGACCTTGTGACAGCGCCAAAGATCAGGGCTTACAACTCTGCAGGAAACGAGCATCTGCTTTATATCGGCAGTGACAGCGGCAATTCCACCGAGGGGTTCCGCTTCCGGTTTGATTCATCGAGCGGGCAGGCTTTTCTGTATGTCCGCAATTCGCTCCGCTGGCAGTTTGATTCCGGCAACATGTTCCTGCGGGATCCGCTCGATTTTTTCGATGGGGATGATCTGCGCTGGAATTATGATGATGCCAGCCTTGGGTATAACAGTTCTTCAAATGTTTTTCGCTTCGAAGATGCCAGTGACGCATCCATGGTGACTCTGGACATGGATGATGGTTCGCTGGATGCGCAGGGGTATTCTGAGTTTGGCAGCGCCTCGAGCACCCTGTCGATTTTTCAGCCTGCAGCAGAAGCGATTTCGGACTCTTCTTCGGCCGGAACTCCGGAGGTGTTGTTTTTCAGCACCGGCAACGATCTCTCTCCACGGCTGGCGGGCATCGATTCCCATGTTGTGTTCGGGTGCCCCTGGGCAACCTCGGGCACACGGCTGAAGAGCCTCAAGGCATTCTTCTATTTCGAGACTGCCAGTGACAAAGCCAATTTCTCAGTCTCGCGCCGTTCAACCACTGCACCTCAGACAGAGGTGAGCCTGTTGAATTATGCCGGCAGTGATTACAACAAATCCAACTCCACCCAGGTGAGTGGGAATTACTACACCGTCTCTTCGAATCTGAACACCACGCTCAGTGGAAGCAATCAGGCATGGGCCACAGTGCGCCTGTATGCCAGCAGCAATCCGCGGGACTGCCGCCTGTGCGGCATCGAGTGGGTGTTCGAACAGCGTCGCTATTGAGCCATTTCTTCAAAGGACACAGAAATGAAACTGGATCTGGAAAATTCCTCCCAGGGAGGGATCTGGAAGGCAGCTGCTGCCACCCTGGCGGGAATGCTGGCCACAGGCCTGAGCGCCTGGCTGCTCTTCGCCCAGGAGGCGGTCACCCGCGATGAGGTCCTTCATTTTATCCAGCGTGAAACACCCTACATCGAGGACCGCAAAGCGATCCAGGAATCCCTGGTGCGCAATCATGAATCCATCCTGCGCATGGCGGATGAAATCGCTCTGATCCGCGCCCAGCAGATGCGCATGGAATCGAAGCTCGATGTCCTGCTGGGGCAGAAAGGAGCGCCCTGATGACCCGTGGTACGCCTGTTTCGGCTCACCTTGTCTGGGAAGAGATTTGTTGCGGCTGTCATCGCCGGGGTTGTGCGGATGGCTGCACAGGAGGTGTACTCGATCCGGCGGTGGCGGATTTATTTGAAAGGATTCGTGCTTCCTGTTCCAGTTATCTGGGCCGGGATTGCCCGATCCGTGTGAGCAGCGGGGTCCGATGCCCGGCCCACAACAGGCATGTGGGAGGTGCGGCTGAGTCGGCCCACCTCGAAGGAAAAGCGCTCGATCTGCTCTGTCCGGAAGGGCTCTCCCTGGAGATTTTCTGGGCTGTCTGCGGGCAGGAAGCCGGTGATGGCGGCTTTGGAAAGTATCACTGGGGAGCACATGTGGATACGCGGACTGATCCCCCCTGCCGGCGCTGGAGTGCCTTATGAAGCTGAAAGACCTCGAAGAAACACAGTTTCGTGAAAATCGGTTTGGATTTGCACTGTCTCTCTCAAACAGACACCTCGGAGAGATTGTCCGATCCCTGATTCAGAAATTCCAAAGGAGGAAAACACATGTCACGATGGAACAGCCGGAAGTTTGTCGCCCTGCTGGTGACTCTGCTGACCAACCTGCTTGTATGGGCGCAGGTCGATACCGAAACCGCACAAGCATTCGCATCCGCCGCCATCAATGCCCTGGCGCTCGGGTATATCATTGTTCAGGGCCTGATCGACGCACGGGAGAGCCGTCATGACCAGCAGCGATAGCCCTCCCACCGGGTTCTGGGGGCAGCTGCTTCGATTCCTGTTTGAAGTTATCGAGGTCACCGAGACTCTCTCCGCAGATGCCGGCAGCAGGGAAAAGAAGAGGCATGCGCTGGAGCTTGTGGAGAAGTGGTACCGTTCGAGCGGCATCCGCATCCGCTATCTTCCGGCTCCGATCGAGCGTTATGTGGTGCGCCGGATCGCATCCGATCTGATCGATGCCCTGGTCGAGGTGCTCAACTCGCTTCCAGCCGACTCTGTTCTGGAAGAGAGCCGCGGATTCTGAGGAGAACTGTCCAGTTTCCATGCGACTTTATCCCCACATATCCATAGTCGATCCCGATGGAGGCCTGCTGTGGTCCTCGATCGAGGTGATGAAGGTGAATGTGATGGCGCGATTCGGAGCGGAAGACTCCGAAGCGGAGGTCTTTCTTCACCCGCATTCGCCGTTGCCTTCCTGCCAGCTGGGGGATGGGCTGATCATCCGGTTCGGCAGCACCATCCGCTTCCGGGGAACTCTCGTAGAAATTCAACGCCGGACAGTGGGTTCCCCCCTGGTCCTCAAGGCCTGCCGCCGTCCGCGCCGGCTGTTTCAACGGGAGGTCCGTGGCCTGTACGAGCACCAGTCACCGACAGAGATATTGTCCTCGATTCTGCTCTCGACTTATCCGCATCAGTTGTGGTGCGAGAATCAGCCTGCCTCGAACCGGGAGCTGGATCGCCTTGATTTCCGCGGGATCCCTCTGTTCTATGCGGTGGATCTGCTGGCGAAGCTGGCGGGCAACTGGCTCTGGTGGATCGATTGGGAGGATCACCTGCATTTCATTTCCCCGGATTCACCCCCCGAGCATGAGTGGTATGTTCGTGAGGATTTCCTGCTTCTGTCACCCCGATTGAGCGATTACCGGGTAAAAAATGACTTTGAGTTCCATGGAGGGGTGATCGAAGGAGAAGAGTTCCTCCGGACCTTTTCGGATGCGGGCAGCATCGAGCTTTACGGCCGCAGCCCCGAATCCCTGTTCGCCCGTGCAGTGACGACACCCCTGGTTTTCGAATACCTGAAAGAGTCAGTGACCGAGGAGCTGCCCAGCCCGGGATATTCACGATTCATTCAGCGTGTGGATGGCGGTCTGGATGCCTTCTTTGGTGAGCGGTTTCGCCTGCGCGGGAATCTTCCGGCTGGAATGAGCTCCGGCCAGGTGTTTCGGATCGCCGGTGAGGAAATCACCTGGAGTGAAAAAGGGCTATCGACCCGGTATCACCTGGCTTCCGGCATGGAAAGCGCCTCCCGGTACACCCGTTATCTGGATCATGAGCCTCTCACAGTCGATTTTGTTGGCTCCCAGCTCGGCTGGTTCACACTGGACCTGTCTTCGCTGGATTCAGAGGTGCGCCTGGGGCATGAATGAACTCGAGAGCCAGGTCTGCCAGCTGCTGTTCAAGGAGCAGATGTCCAATAAGGAAGCGGCACAACGCCTGAATCTCACACCGGCCGAGGTCCTCAGCATTGCAGTCAAATCCCGCACTCACCAGCCCCATGCTGAAACGAATCCACATAAGGCGGCTTCCGAAACAGAAGAGGAACAGATTCAGCGCCTGCGCCGGCAGGTGCGCCAGGGGCTGCTCGAACGGACCCGGCCTGGAGCCATCGAAGAGATCCCCGCTCATGCCCTGGTCCGGTTGTGGTCGCTGATCGAAGACCAGAAGCTGATCCAGGGAGATTCGGCCTCGGCGGAAGATCCAATCCTTGACGGTCTGGCGGAGGAGATCAAAAAGCAGATATTCAGCCTGCTGGATCAGGCAGTGGAAGGATGACCCGGCTCCCTCGTCATTGGCTGCGCGAATACTGCGAGTCTCCGATACGCTTCGCTGCGATGATCCTTGGGCTGAAACTCCCCAAAGCCCAGAAAGAATGGACCGCACATTTCGGAGAGCACCGCTTTTTTCATGCAGCCCCCCGGGATCATGGAAAATCCACTCTGTATGCCTTTGTTCTGCCGCTGTGGGAGGTGGCGCGTTGTCCGGAGAAACGGGTGCTCATCGTGGGCAAGACACTCGATCTGGCCAGCCGTTTCATCACCAGCCTGCGGGAGGAAATCGAGACCAACCCCCGCCTGATTGAAGTGTATGGTTTTCTGCGTCCGGAAAAACCGCGCGCCTGGAATCGTTATGCCCTTTTCCTCGACCGGAAGCGCAATATCCGTGAGCCGACCCTCCGTGCTCTGCCTGTCCTGGGGTCCTGTGCCGGGCTGCGGGCGGATCTGGTCATCGCCGATGACATCATCGACAGCGAGCTCTGTTATTTCCGCTCTCAGCGGGACCGTGTTCATCAGTGGTTCCTGTCCGAGCTGACACCGGTCCTGGAGGCAGATGGCCGCCTGCTGGTGGCCGGGACCCGCAAGCATCATGATGATCTGTATTCCCGCCTGATTGCCAATCCGGCATACCGTTCCCGCATCGACCGGGCCATTCTGGATGAAAGCGCGAAACAGGTGCTCATGCCTGAACGCTGGCCTTTTGAAAGGCTGCTGGCGGACCGTGAAGAGATCGGCACAGTGCTTTTCAATCGTGAAAAACAGAACCAGGTGATCGATGAACAGACAGCCCTGTTCAAGCGGGACTGGCTGGAAGGCTGCCTGGATCCTCTGTCGTTTTCAGGCCCCCAGCTCAACCCGGGCTGCATTGTTGTTCAGGGGATCGATCTGGCCGCAGTGGCGGATCCTCAGCGGGCATTGGCCAGTGACAGCGATTATAACGCCATCGTGACCCTGGCGCTGGAGGCGGATGACCGGCTCAGGGTGATCGATTTCTGGATGGAGCGCGGCCTCTCCCCGGAGCTGCTGATCGAATCAATCGTTCTTCAGGTCCGCAGGCATTCCCCCTGGCTGGTGGTGGTTGAAAACAACTCCTTTCAAAGCTGGGTGGAGCGTGAGCTGAGCGAGAGGATCGAGGTTCCAGTTCAAGGCCACACCACAGGAGCACGGAACAAGCATTCCTTCATCGAGGGAGTCCCCTCATTGGCGGTGCTGTTTGAAAGGGGCAAAGTGGTTCTCCCCGCAGGGGATGAATACAGCCGAAAGATGAGTGGCCTTCTGATTGACCAGCTCCATGGCCTGGGCCTCGAGCGGCATGATGATCTGGCGATGGCTTTCTGGTTTGCTGTATCCGCTGCGCGCAGAGTCAGGGAACGAAAGCGGGTTGCAATCAACCTGGGTCCGCCGGTTCAACGGTTCTAAATGAAAAAAGGGCTGGCCTTGCGGCCAGCCCTTTTTTTTAAGGCTGCTATGCTTCAGATAAACTTACTGGCCGGCGACCATTTGCGGCCCACAGGGTGAACAGGGGGCGCAGATGTTGCAGAAGGGATTGCAGACAGCACCCAGCATGCACTTGGCGGCTGAGCAGGTTCCGCAAGTGATGTCACACACGCCTTTGGCGGTGACACAGGTCAGGCACTGAGCACCCTTGCACACCACATTCAGCAGGCACA
>LMZT01000143.1 GCA_001567115.1 Candidatus Hinthialibacteria bacterium OLB16
GAAATTCCTCTGGATAATCGAATTCCATTCCCCCCGGAGAGATTGTGTTGTTCTTATGGGTGCGATTTTATTCCGGTCCCGAATCTCCTCCACTCCCTCACAACCCCGCTTTGCTTTAAGATGAGCCTATGACGAAATTGAGAATTCCCAGACAGATCCTCCTGGTTCTTCTTGGGGTAACAGCATTTGCTTCTTATGCCCAGAATGTCCCTCCGGCTCAACCCGTCCCCATTGAATCAGGAGGCGAGATTCAGAGAGAAGGCGAAGCCTTCCGCCGATTGCCCACGACCGGATCGATTAAAGAACGATTGGCGGCCTGCCAGGCCTTTGTCGACCAGTTTCCGGGCAGCCAGCTCAGCCTGCGGGTGATGCGGGATGTCTGCACCTTCTATCTCCTCCAGGAAAAAACAGGCAACTCCGATCCCCTCAGAAGCTGCGCCGCCTGGATAGGTGAAAGGTTGTCCTCCCCGGCTTACTCATGGAATCGGTTTGCGGGTGCCCCGGAAAGCCTCATCCTCGAAAGGATCGAGACCCAGCTGGTTTATGCACGAATCCTGGCGAACCTCAGATCCGACTCCGGCAAGGGGCGCTATGATGAAGCGCTCTCCGCTCTGGCCGAGATCCTGGTCGAGGGTGACAGCCGGCCGGACCTCTGGAGCGCACGCCCTGACCTCAAGGAACAGATCGATTTTGCACGCTGCTGGTGTTTTCATGGACAACAGGAGGAGATCCGATCCGCCTTGAGCTGCTACCAGCACTTTATGGAAGCATATCCCTCCTCGGATTTCATGCCGGCTGTCCTGCTCAATGCGGCTCGCACTTTGAATGCGATCGACCCTCAGGGGAGCCGTGAGCAGACCATTCTCTATTTGACACGGCTGCGTGATGAATTCCCCAAAAGCGCCGAAGCGGCTGCGCCGGATGTTCTCAAGCTGCTGGGTGAACGTTAAATTGCGGGAATGGAATGTGGAAATCTCCTGCCTCGTTTTTCCTGCTGCTGTTCCTGGTGTTCTGCAGCCCGGCCTCTGCCATCGAAAATGGGGCTATTGCCTATGAGCAGCTGGCTGTCTCGACAACAGCTTCCTGGACATTCCGGATTGCATTCTGGCGGGATCCGGATCTGGCGGCTCTGGCCTCCAAGCGTTCCTCCGATGCCCTGAAAGCCAAGATATCGCTGCTGGCTCAGCGTATCATCAAGGAAATGGGGCGTGACCTGCTGGCCAGCGGATATGGCGATCTGTCGATCTCGCTGATCGAGGACTATGACCGCCTCAAGGATGAGCGGCTGCGTGGGAATGCCTTTCATGTCCTTCACTGTGACCCATCTCTGTTCTGCCTGGGAAACCATTTCCTGACTGCCAGCCACGAGGAGGATCCTTATATCCTTCTTGCCGAAGAGATTCCCGGGGCTGACTCGACTCCCCCATCGGATGCCGGCATCTGGGTGCGGAAAGAATCAGAAATCAACAAAGTTTCTGAAATTTCACGCCGTCATGTGGCGATGGTCAATCGTTTCTCTCTTCTCGGTGGAGCGGTGCAGCGGGCCACCCTTATGGCTGATCCATCCACTCCTCTCGAAGAATCTCTCCCTCAAAGAACTGGCGACTATGATGTGACTCCATGTGGTTCGGTATCCGATGCGCTCTACCGCCTGGCCACCGGCCTGGCCAGTGAAAAGCCCATTGATGTTGCTTTCCTCCCTCTCGAAGCGCCCGGATTCTCACTCGTCCTGAAAGAAATGGGGATCAAATCGGTCGAGGATCTGCCCTTCAGAACTCTTTCAATCATTCCATCTCGAGATTTGCCCTGTTTCCTTTTGCTCGGAAACCGGATGCTGGTGCGGGACAACCAGGAATTCTGGCTGCACCTCACACGGTTTTTTCTGGGTGAAAAATTCCCATACCGCTGGAAGCCGCCGGATGGTTCTTCTCTCCAGCGGCTGGAAGATCGGCTCCAGCCGCTCTTTTCACTGGGCAGCGGGCAGCCATGAGCCTTTCTCCGCTGCAGAAATCCGCAATTCTGGCGCGGCCTCGTTCTGTGGCGGTTCTTCTGATAATCCTCTGGGGGCTGGCCACCTCATTGATCTTCATCCGCCTCGAGAGGAGATCGGAATCCGAAATCGACAGCCTGGCGACCGCCCTTAAAACACGATTCAAGGTCAGCTGGATCTATCGGCCGGATGATGAAAATAACCAGCATCTTTTCCGCTCGATGAGGGAAGAATATTTTGAGGAGCTGGCCGCCGGGCCTCGCTTCTTCCGCAGTGTGTTTTTGACCTGGGTTCACCCGGCAACTCATCAGGAAGTTGTTTTATATCCCCCACAATGGATCGGCCGAAAGGTCGAAGAACTTGTCACACGCGACACACTGAGAAAACCGCTGATGGATCGCTTTCATCAGCCGAAGGGGTGAGTGGTTTTCTCTATTTTCAATTGGATCCCTGGCAGAAACGTGCCACTCCAGTCACTTTTCTGCTTGCAGCGGTCAATGTCCTGCTGCTGCTGTTGATACTATTGTACTGGCTCTCACGCCTGAACCGCCGTTTCGAAGCGACCCGTTCCGAACTCGAACAGAAGAAGATCGAGCTCATCCAGCTCGAACAGCTGGCTCTGGCCGGGCGTTTGACTGCCGGTCTGCTGCATGACCTGAAAAAGCCTGTCATTCATATCCGCGAAGAGTGCCGTGAAGGGATCGATAGCTCACGGCTTGAAGATATTCGGGAACAGAGCGATCTGTTCCTGACCATGCTGCGGGATTCCGGGCTGGAAGACTTTGCACGCCGGCGGACCTCCGAACCGGAGTGCTGCGATGTCATCGATCTGCTCGAAAGGTCTCTGCGGCTGGTGGAGTATGAGCGCAATGATGTGCAGGTTCGCATGGAGGTGGAGGGTGAGATCCCATTTGTCTGGGCTTTGCCGACACGGCTCATGCAGGTTTTTTCCAACATTATTCTGAACGCCTACCAGGCGATGCAGGGGAGGGGGGCTTTGATTATTCAGGTTACATCCCGCCAGGAAGGCTCGAACGGATTCGCTTCGGTTGAAATCTCGGATACCGGACCTGGTATTCCACCTCAGCAGCAGGAGGAAATTTTCACCCCATTCTTCTCTACCAATAAGCAGGGGAGTGGGTTAGGTTTATATATCGCTCAGACGATTCTCCAGGATCTTGGAGGGAGCATCACCCTGGTTGATTCCAGCACCCAAGGGGCCACATTCCGGATACTGATTCCGGGTGATTCTTCCATTTCATGATAAACTTAACATGGCATGGCCCCTGTGGCAGGATCAAAGTTCGCTCTGTCCCGAGACCCCATGGAAGAGTTGTCTGTGCCTGAAAGAGACTGATTGACTGAGGCCGAATGGTGTTGAAATTGAGTTTTTTGGGGACTTTATTCCTTCTGGTTCTGGTGCTTCCGATCTGCACAAGTGTTGCTGAACCTGGCCCCTCTGCCGAGGATCTGCTGATTTTTTCCTTGTCGTGGCTGGATTCCTATCATCGGCCGGCCGATCTCCTTCTCCTGCTGGAAGGGCACTATCAGCCGCCAACCCCAACTCCGACAAGGACATCCACGCTGACTCAAACCTCCACCCGCACACCCACCCCGACAGTTACGGTGACTTTCACTCCAACCTGGACACCTACCCAGACCGAAACACCAACCGAGTCACCGACTCCCACTGAAACTTACACAAAGACCCTTACTTTTACCAAAACAAAGACGAACACACGGACACAGACTCTAACCCGCACACCCTCCATCACCCGGACCATCACCCCGACTGGCACCGCTTCCGGGACTGTCACTGCCACCCCGACTTCGACCGGCACCAATACAGGAACCCCAACCGCTTCTCCGACAATCTCCCAGACCGGGACTCAAACCTCCACCCGCACTGCCACCTTCACCAGGACACTTCATTTCACCAGGACACCCACTCCCACAGTGACTATCAATATGACTTTCCCTCCCTTCGATGTTCAACCCGGCCGCTGAATATCAGAAAAACACAATTTTTCCGGCTCCCGGAAAGGAAAATCTGCACGGTTTTACGCCTCCTTTGCCTTCAAGGACAGAGAAAAGTCAAGATGTTTCTGAAAAAAAATCACAACCCTATGATTATGAAGGCGTTATGTTCCGTTTGATCCCCTGATTTACTGAATTATTGCCCTCCCGGTTACGTCTAATTGAAGAAAGATCGTTCCAAATCGTCTCATGAATCGTTTGTTTATCAGGAGATGTTGTGATTGGCTCAGACTGTTGAAATGTCGGCTGTTCACACAAAGGAGGGAATCATGGTCACCATTACTGAATACGATGAAAAGTGGATGACAGCGGATGATGCGGGGGTGGATTTCAATGGAGATTTAAACTCCAGGGAAGGAATCGACCTGATCACCACCTGGCTGCGTGAATCCGGAAAAGCCAAACTTCTGACCAAAGCCGATGAGATTGTGCTTTCTGAAAAAATAGAGGAATGCAGGGTCAGTATTGTGGCCCTGATTGCCATTACCCGGCCCAGTATCGATAGATTCAATGAAATCGCCAATCGCCCTCCCAGCGAGCCTGATGAGGAAGAGGAGGAAGGCGATCTTTTCCCATCGTCCTCCACCCGGATCAGCGAGGAGACCCGCAAACGGATGCTGGCTCTGGCGCGCCGACTGGAAAGATTCCGGAAGTCGCTTCTGGCGGTTCCCTTCCATCCCAAAACCAATGGGTTGACGGATGAGCATGTGGCATTGCTGGAAAAAGCCGGGAAGTATGTCAGAGACCACATGGTCCATCACTCCTGGCTGAAAGGGATTCCTGAAAAGCTCCAGGAATTGATCGCCGAACTTGAAAACCTGGATCAAATCAAAACCAGGATCCTTCAGGTGCTCAAGAAAGCCGGGATCACTGAATCGACCTTTATCCGCCAGGTGGATCAGGCTCAGTCTACCGGCAGGGGCTGGCCGAATCTCGAACGGCGTTTCAATGAGTCCCGGGACCGGATTGCCGATCTGGCAAAGAAACTGAACCTCCAGCGGAAAAGGGAAGAGGAGCTGATCCTCGAAGCCGGTGTTCCCCGCCAGATCCTGATTGCAATCTGCTCCGAGCTGGAGGGGCTTCAGTCGGAGCTGGTTCGAACCAAACAGGCATTTGCTGAAGCGAATCTCCGCCTGGTGATTTCTGTCGCCAAGCGTTACCGGGATCGTGGCCTGCCTTTCATGGATCTGATCCAGGAGGGGAATCTCGGACTTCTCAAAGCGATTGAGAAATTTGACCACCACCTCGGTTTCAAATTCTCGACTTATGCAACCTACTGGATTAAACAGAGCATTTCACGCTCTCTGGGTGACCGGTCCCGGACTATACGGCTGCCGGTTCACCTGCAGGATGAAATAAGGAAGATTCAAAAAGTGCGCGACTCTTTGACTGGATCATTGGGACGAGAGCCGCGTGTCGAGGAAGTGGCGGCCCAAACTGGAGAATCTCCGGAGCGGATCCGTTCTCTGGAGGATCTGGTGACCCCGATCGTGTCATTGCACTCTGCGGTGGATGATGAGGGCAAACTGGAACTCGAGGAGGTGATCCCCGATGCCACCCACAGATCGCCCCGTGAGAACCTCGATGAGGTCAGTGCCCTGGAAGATGTCGAAGCCGCATTGACACGCCTGCCTGAACGTGAGCGGGAGATTGTCCGTTTGCGGTATGGGCTTAAGGATGGAAAAAACTACACTCTCGAAGAGCTCGGCCAGATGATGGGTGTGACCCGTGAACGTGTCCGCCAGCTCGAGATGAAAGCTCTGAAGTTCCTCCGCCATCCCGTCGTTGGGAAGAAATTGATTTCACATCTCACCCATTGGGATAACTGACAGCATGTTTCGATAACCCTCCACCCCTTCTGCATCACCGAGGGGGTGGAGGCAGCTATGTCAGCTGCAGGTTTTTCTTTTGTGCTTTCCAGAGGGATGCGGTGGCCAGTTCGATGCTGTTTCCAGATGGATCCCGAAAATAGATGGAATGACCCCCATGGGGCCGGATGATCTCCTGTTCAATGGAAATTCCTTTTTGATTGAGCCGCTCTTTCCAGGCGGGAATGAGGGATTCATCGACCTCAAAGGCCACATGCATCGGTCCAGTCGCACCATGTGGAGGAAATCCATGGTTTGCCTTCTGTGTTTCCCGGGCATTGAACAGAAGGAGCATTCCTTCGCCACAGTGGAAAAAGACATGCCGCTCTTTCTGCTTGCCATACAGCTCAAAACCGAAGAGATCTGAATAAAACTTCTCGGCCTGATCGAGGTCATCGACATACAGGCAGGTTTCCAGGACTCGTTGGACTGAAACGGGTGGCAGCATTTGCAGAGCAGGAGTTCAATATTTCTGTTCGCGTTTGTCAGGCGACCCCGGGCCGAATTCATACAGCTCACCAAAAGAAACTGTCCCATTGGTGGGTGAGTAAAATTGTGGGCTTCCCCATACGGAACTATCGACACGGTCGGGACCGGAGCTGTAATAAATATAGCCTGCCTTCCGGTTGGAATCAAAAAATTGGCGGGAAATCGGGACCGGTCCGCCGGCAGCAGCCTGGACTCTCGCATTATTTGAAACAACCGCGCCGACAGGCCATGTGGACACTCCGGTATCCCGGATGACAGTGTAAGGAGGATCGGATTCTGCGCCCGCCATTGATTTCCAGAAATCCAGCGTGTAGTCATCGCTGAAAGGTTCGAAAGGGATCGAGGTCAGGTATTTATGCGGGGTTGTCAGCAGGCTGCTGGTGAAACCCCACCACTCGGAATACGCATTGTTGGCGGGTCTGAAGGCGGTAGAAGTCTTTGGCTCTCTTCCTTTCCAGTCGATCCGGTAAGATTCCGTCGCTACCACCAGTGTCTTGAGCTCCCCGCGGGCATTGGCAATCTTCGCTCGGACCTGCGCTTCCAGGAAATTGGGCAGGGCGATGGCAATCAGAATCAGGATGATGGCAATGACAATGAGCAGCTCGATGAGCGTAAAAGCGTGACGGGATTTCATGTCATTCTCCTTTGACCAGAGAAGATGGAATTGCTCAATCAATATACCGTAAATCGGTTCACTGGTGCAATGAGTTGTTTTTGGCGTCCCTTTCAGCGGGGCTTCCGGCTTTCTTTTTTATATCTGCTGGGAAATAAACCAACCTGTCGGCGGTTGTTCTTCGATCAGCCAGGCTCCTGTTGAACGCAGGCAGGGGAAATCCTCACGCCTCAAACCTGGGCCAATCACGAGCACACAGGAATGCGATACCAGTCCACATTCCGTGAAATTGCGCACCCAGTCGCACTGCCGGGCGGGATGCAGATGCCGCAGATCCACCCACAATGGCAGCTTTCTCTCGGCTGCATATTCACCCAGTATCCAGGTGTGAATTCTTGAGCGGTACAACTCAGGGCACACAAGAACCAGCAGGGGGAGGGAAGGGTATTGATTGCGGAGCGCCTGCAGGTCCCGGTCGAGCTTCAGAATCGAAGGTGAAGGTTCACCACTGTGAAGATGCTCTTCAAGGGGGGGATCCTCAAGGATCACCCCCATAAGGACCAATGTTTTTTCGGGATTGTGACCCATTATTTTCAGCTGAACAGCCGAATCCGACAGCTCATCGGATGTCCAGCTGAATGGCTTGTAATCAAAGCCGAATTGATCATGTAAAAAATCAACCAGGACTTCTGCGTTTTGGTGTGCCATATTCCCTCCAGTCATGCGAAGCTTTTCAATGATTCTGTGGAATAACAAGCCCTGAGCGGCTCGAACGTAAATAAAATCGCGGCTGCATGAAAGGCAGATCGATGAATCCCTGTGTCAATTATGAACGCCTCCTTCCAGAGCAGATTCGTGAGGTTCGTGAGCAATCTCCTGTGGCATTCATCCCTTTAGGGACCCTCGAGTGGCATGGCCCTCACCTTCCGGTTGGACTGGATGGCCTCAAAATTCACCGCCTGTGTGAACTCTGTGCCAGGTCCAGTGGGGGCCTGGTATTCCCGCCCCTGTATTATGGCGAGCCTCGGGAAGAAGGATTGATGGACTCGAATCCCACCTATCGGGATGCAATCTCGAAGGAGATGGGGCTGGCTTCGGAAAACTTCGCCCCGGGTTATATGCGGCGATCCCCGGCAGAGGCCGTCTCGGCTTACCAGAACCTGCTGATCCATATCCTGAATCAATGCCAGAGCCTGGAGTTCCGGGTATTGGTTCTTGCGGCGGGCCATTACCCCCTGATCGATCATGCCCGTGCCGCTGCGGGTTTATTTCATCAGCAGCGCTGGTCCGGGCAAAGACGGAAGATTCAGCCGATTCCCTGGGTATTTACCGGTTATGAACTGGTTCGGAATATCTTCTCCGATGCGGGAGACCATGCCGGCTTCTGGGAAACCAGCCTGATGCTGGCTCTCGAACCCGAATTAGTCGCCATGGAAAAAGTCACCGGATCACCCGCTCCTCCGACAGCTGTGCTGTCATCACGGCCAGTCTGTGAAGCCGGCCGGGAGTTTGGATTGGCGGCAGTTCAAAAGATTGTCGAACAGGTAACAATCCGGGTCCGTGACCGGCTCGATCATCCGGAAAGATATCTGGGGCATGGACTCCCCCTGGAAGGATAAAATTTCTTCGGCTGATCATTAATCATCCCCCGCTTCTGCCAACAATAAAAAGGTATCAGGCCAGGATATCGCCCAAGCATCATTCCCAGATAGACAAGAATAAAAATGATTAAAACAGTGGTATCCAAAAGTCCTGGTCCTTTGTCTGTCAGGTTTCCGGATCAACCGGACCGGCGGCTGATCATCCCATCCTGCACATGCCATTCAGTTGCATTCTTAATCAGCCCCCGATGGCTTTCTGTTTCGGTGAAAGTCAGAAAAACCTGTCCTGAGGAACAGATGTTTTCGAGGAAGCGGTCACAACGGCGCATGTCCATTTCATGAGTGACATCATCCACCAGCAGGATCGGTGGATCATTCGGGCTGGTGAGCAAATCGCGCTCCGCCAGTTTCAGTGCCAGCACAATCGAACGCCGTTGCCCCTGGGAGGCATACCTCTCCGCCGATTTTCCGCATACCTCCAGTACAATATCATCCCGATGGGGACCGGCATGGGTTTGACGATAGAGAAAATCCTTTTCGACAGTTTCCTCCAGGGCGATCTCAAAGTACCTTTTAAGATCCTTTTCATCTGGAATCTCGCCACCTTTTCGCCAAGCCAGGTGAGTCATGCTCGAACGATAGACACCGGCGAGGTTTTCCCGGCTTCCAGTGATGGAAGCATAATAATCCGATGCCTTCTCGACCAATTTCAGTGTGTAGTCAGCCCGCTGTGAGAGAATCTGTGTACCGAGGCGAATCAGCTCGGGATTCCATGCTTTCACCAGGTTGCGTGTGGTTATCGATGCATCCGCCTGACGCAACAGAGTGTTTCTCTGTTTGAGTGCCTTACGGTAATCCAGTAACACCCGGACCAGAGGGGGATTCTGCTGGCACAGCCCCAGATCCATGGTGCGACGCCTGGCTATCGGACCACCTGACAAAAACTCCAGATCTTCCGGCGAGAAGAAGACTGCCTTCAGGATGCCATACAGGTCACTGACCCGCTTGAGTGGTTTTTCATCGATGCGGAAGCGGCGCTCTTTTGAGTCGAACCCGGTCGACAATCGATGGCGTGAACCATCCCGATCAAATTCAGCCTCGATGAATGCAGTTGTTTCACCCTGTGTGATCAGTTCACGGTTATTGTGGGTACGGTGGCTGGTGGCGGTTGCCAGCAGGTAAACCGCCTCGAGAAGACTTGTTTTCCCCTGGGCGTTGCGCCCGATCAGGAGCTGCACTCCCGGAGTTAAATCCAGAGAAGCCTCGCGGATATTTCGGAAATTCTGAATCCTGAGTTGGTGGATATGCATGATTTGTTCGCAGGATGCCTTGCTTTTCCCCGGCAGCAGCTCGTTGAAATCTTTCGGCGTATTGTGGTGAAAGAACCGCCTGCATGTCCAGCAGACAGACACCTTCTTTCAGCAGTTCTTCATTCAGCAACCTTCCATCAGCCAGAAAAACATAGGCGGACAATTCTCCACTGGCGTTGCGTGTTTCTTCTTCGAATACCAGCCGCACCGATCGATTGGCCAGCCAATCTTCCCATTTGCGCCGGACCAGTGCGGCCCTTTTTTCTGAATCACCCGGGAAAAGACATCCCAGCAACGCGACAGAACGGCCATTCTGAAAGAGGATTCTGCCATCCGGAAGAAATTGCCGGATGGTCCGAACCGGCTCGAGTGCTCGAAGCCGGGTGGGATTTCGAAGATCACTGACTTTTCCCGGCAGAGGAATCGTGTTCTTATCGGGAAGAATCACCTGGACAGACTGGTCTTTACGGTTCAAAACCCTTCCGTAAGCATCCACCCGGCCAGGATCTCCCTCAGCCTGTGCATGGCCGGCAATCAGGACCAAAAGGACCATACAGGGCAAATTCTTCCCCCACCCTGCCTGCCTTAACAGAGATATTTTCCAGTTTCCTTGCATCATACCTGAGTATCAGCAGATGCAGTGCCAATTCGGCAGATGCCTGGTGGATGTGCAGGTCCAGGGCTTCATTGACTGATTGGATCAGTTCAGTCCCCTCCCGAAGCCACTCCGGCATCCATGGCGCGTTTCAGGCGGTCATTCATTGCCGGGTCTGCACACCCCTGGATGCGGATCGACCTGTTCCCGGCCAGCAGAATCGATGTGGCGAAATCCCCGCAACGGCGCAGGTTGGGGATATACAGGTCTTCAACGAAACAATGATCATTCGAGAAATCCAGATTCGAGAGATCGGCTTCGTTTTCCATTGAATTCTCAGCAAGGCCATGGGCCAATAGAACCCAGCCGCCTGCCCCTGGCAGTCCGATGATTTTGGCGGGTTTCCCGAACTTCTTTGCGATCCAGGTTTCCGCGAGGAGAATGTCCTGAACCCTCCCGGCAGTATCGGTGAGGTTGTAGGTTGCAAAATGGGCATAGCCGGTAGCCGATTGAGCCTTGGCGCGTGCTGCCCAGGAAGCATCCCGGATAAATTCTCCGGTTCCCAGGCAGTCAATCGACAGGACGGGAATTCCTTTCTCGATATGCCTGGCTGCTGGCTCCTTCAGGATCCCGCCCTCACCAATGAGGCCGGATTTCCCCTCTGGATGAATCAGCAGAACCGCCCCAATCTCTCTTTGGTTATCCAGTTTCCCGGGTGTCCACAGCACAGCGGGAACCGCCTGCCCGGTGGATTCATTTTCGAGCAGGAATTTTTCGACTGTCGCCTCCCCCTGTGGGATGCGCTGGTTGTGGCTTGTGCTGATCTCGGTGAATTCCGGCTCTTTGACTGCCAGGGTTTCCCGGTAGGCTTCCGAGTAGATTTCCATGGCTGAGGGTTTGAATTTTTCAAGGTAATCCCACAATTGTTTTTCACGGGATACTCTCAGGGCTTCAAATAACTGCTCGGGTTTGAGCGCATCTTCCGGGATCGGGTGCTTTGCAAAGACTGACAGATCCGGGGTGGGATCCATGACATAATCTTTCTCGACAAAATCGGATTGAGGCCGGTCATGGTAAAAAACCCTGGCGAACCAGTTGTACACCGCCTGCCGTGATTCTTTATTGTAGTTGTGCTCGGCATCCACCAGGTGACAGGCCACCAGGTCCGGTTTCCGATACAGCTCATAGATCGACCGAATTGCCGGATACTCCACCTCGGGTGTGTTTTTCGTCCAGTCACCAGTTGCGCACACCAGCATCAATGGCCGTGGAGCCATGGTGGCGCCGATGTCCATGTTGTTGATATCAAGGCGCAGCTGGGGGGCGTTTTCGCATTTGCATCCCCCCTGCATGTGAGCGGATATCATGTTGACCGGCGCAGCGGCCTTGATCCGTTCATCGACCGCATACAGCAGGAAAGTCTGAGTTCCCCCGCCCGAAGCCCCGGTGCAGGCGATTCTTTTCGGTTCGACATCGGGGAGTGATCGTAGAAAGTCAAGCGCTTTCAGGCTGGTGTAAAGCTGGAACCCAGCTGGAATGATTCCCCACAGCGCTTCCCTTCTTCCACCGAAATTATGATCGAGCAAGGCCTTGTTATCACTATATCCCACCATGTCATAGGCGAAGCAGACATATCCTTGCCGTGCGAACGATATCGAACGGGCAGCCAGTACCGAATCATCGGCGGTATGTGCCAGGCGGGCATTCGTCCAATGTCCATGCGGGCAGAGAACCCCCGGATAACGCCGGCTCGGGTTGGCTGGGTCCGGTTTCGGACGATACAGGTTGCCGGTTGCATAATAACCCGGGAAGGTTTCCAGCAGCACTTTCTCGACTGTGTAGTCCTCATTCTCTTTCTTCTCGAAGATTTCATATTTTAACTGGCCGGATTCCGGCATCGGCCACAATCCGCAGGAAATCAGAATTTTGCGGCGGATTCGGTCCCGTTTATTCTTCCATTCATCAAGCGATGCAGGCTTCTGGAAGGTCCAGGGTGTATCATGTGTCTTAAGGTCGGTCATGCGGCGGTCCTGAAGGCGCTCGCCATCTGCCAGAACATTGAGATTCCCGGCTGGTGCTGACATGGCTGATCCTCCCATCAGGCAACTGAAAAGCAGGATTGGTAACATCATCACATTCCAAAAGCCCCTCATGGATGCATTGCTCCTTGTTTCAGATTGAGGGCGATTCTACCAGCCTCCAGTCCGGCATGGAAATCCCCGCTGATCCCCTCTTCAGGAAGGCCCCGGATTCCGAAGGGCAGCAGGTGCCTGTCGGCATGAAATCCATCCGAAAAATCTGTCAATCATGATCTGAAATTAATGCTTCCTTAATTCCGTTAATCTGGTATTCTTTTATAATAAGAGGAGGGATAAGCCCACACAAAGGACACCCTGATACGATCATTGATTAAAAAATCTGTCTGCTGATCACAACATGGAATGAGTTGGTGAATCTCCGTGAACATCATAAAAGATTGGAACTGGAGGTCAGAAAATGGCAGATGTCAAAACACTCCGAATGGCTCTCAAAAAGGTCGAGGACCAGCTCCACCATCAGGGAATGTGGAAGCTGCCTGATCGCACCCCGCCGCAAATTTTCATTGATGAACGCTGGGATCCCAAAACCAGGGAAGTTGCCGATGTGCTCAATGAAGTTTTCCTGATCCGCTCCATGCCGGTGTGTGTCAAGATGTTCGGGCCGGTGCGTGACTCCACAGTCCAGGCCTTCAAATATGATTATGTGACCCCCATCGACCGCATGGAGTATGCACGATCACAGCTGAACCGGCTGATCGCCGATCTGGGAATGCTGCCTCGCATCGATCGGACCCAGCTGATGAAAGTCGAAGGGTGATCGAGACGCTTCGAAGCATCAGCCGCCGATGCCACATTCACGGGCAGAGGAATACAGGGCCTCGATGTTTTCCAATGGGGTCCCGGGCGCTAGATTATTGCCTTCCCTCAGCACAAAAAGCCCACCCTCCAGCACCCCGCTGGTGAGGATTCGCCTTGATTCCTCACGAACCTGCTCAGGGGCTGCGCTCCTGAGCAATTCGGCATGTGGCCCTCCATAAATTCTGACCTGCGGCCCCAGCTGCTGCCTCAGCCAGCCGAAATCGACCGGGAATCCGGTATCGAAAGCCATGATCCCGAGCTCGTCATGCAGCGTTTTGAAATGGCGTGTTGCATTTCCGCACAGATGAATTCCACGACCCCTGTCCTCAGCGATGCTGGCGTAGAATTTTCGATGATGCGGCAGGATCTGATCACGGTACATGGAAGAAGATATCAAGGCAATGCTGTCATCGGCCTGCATGCAGTTTTCCTGTTTCTCGGGCAGGCCATGATATTTCCGCCAGGCCCGGATGCGCTGAATGGTGCTTTCGTTGATGAATGCAAAGAGCCGCTGGATACGTTCCGGTTCGTTTGCCATTGCGGTGCAGACAAACTCAGGTCCAAACAGGTTGCAGGCAATGGTCATCACCCCATCGCTGCCGATGAATGGGCAGGCAACCTCGATCGGACGGCCGAGGAAGTCTTCTTTGCCTGCACGCTCCTTGAATCGTTCGAAATAATCTTTCCCCTTGGCATAAATCCCGCCGAAGGGGTCTGGAATTCCTTTCTCCATAACCATTTCCGGGCAATCGGCGAATACTGGGTGTGTGTCCGGGACCTGGCCATCAAAATACTGGACCGGGCACCCATACCAGGCTGATTCCGAGTAGTTCTGAAAATCGACATACAGCAGCCATTTGGATGGAAGCCCAAGTTCAGCATCCTGGAGCAGGTTGAATTTGCTCCAGCGCATGAAGCGAAGCTGGAAATCAAACATGACATCGGGATTTTCTGTATAACTGTGGAAATCCACCCCCTCCGGATTGGCCAGCTCCGAGGCTATGAAATAGCGTGCATTCAAGCCCAGGATGCAGGGGGTGCGGAAAGGCCTGCCGGCTTCAAAGGATTTCCAGAGTTCAGCCACCTCGAAGTTGTGAGCCTCGAAATTGAATTCTTTGAGCCTGTCATTGGGTTGGATGGCAAGGTTCAGGTCGGTGCTCATTGGCCACCTCCGTGAATTCGTGCGCCAGCTGGCCGATGTTTTGAGCATGGCTCGAACAGCAGGATACTCCAGATGGCAAGGGCAGGGCAGGGCAGGTGAACTGCCGGTGTTCGTGGAGTCTTTCAAAAATGTTGACAGGCGTGTGTGAATCGGTGAAGATCGAGAAAATCCAGACCGAATGAAAAAAGCCGGGATAGCTCAGTTGGTAGAGCAACTGATTTGTAATCTGGAATATCTAGTTTTTATTTCAAGCAAAAACCTTGAATTTTCAAGGAAAAACACAGTTTTTGACTTCTCACTCCTGCCTGGATAACCCTCAGAATACCCCTAGATAAGGTACAACTTGCAGTAAACTTGCACTAAACTTGCAGTCCCCTCACACTCTCTTTTCTATTGTGGAAGAGAAATACTATTTATTTCAAAAGATGGCCCCGTATAGAGTGGCCCAGAAGTGTGATT
>LMZT01000144.1 GCA_001567115.1 Candidatus Hinthialibacteria bacterium OLB16
CCAGGATTGTTCATCAATATCAGATGCAGTATTTCGATGAAGCAGATGAATATGACATTGCCTTTTATGATCCGGGTGGCTGCATGTGCGAAGAATGCCGTAAAGGGGCTATTCAATGCAGGGAGCTAATAAAGCAAACAAGAGATTTTTCAGAGATCAGGGATAGGGTGAACCCTAGTGCACGTTTCGGATTCTGGACCTGGGGAGTCTGGCGGTATGAACGGATTCATCATTATTCTTTGAGAGACTGCCTGTTGCCGGAAATTGCGAAGGCATTCTCCGGCCAGACACAGAATGTCGTGGTTATTGACAGCTTCCATGGGGATGAGGGAAGCACGCCTTTCTTTGAACAGGCGAAAGAGCTGAACTTTCGCACAAGCAACTTTGTGTACCAGACCAACATCGAAGATGGGCATGTATTCCTCCTGCCCTTGCTGGACTTTCAGCAGAAATGGGCTCAAATGGCTCAGTCCAACAGAATCGACGAATCATTCCTGATGATCATGGAAGTAGCATCAAAGATGCCGATGGCCGCATTTGGTGCCGAATATTTCTGGGATGCCGATCTACGGAAAGAGACTGTCGTCGAACGTTACGCTCTGCAGTTGACTCATCAGCTCGATGCAGCGAGCCACCTGCGGGACGGGTTCCTCTGGCTGGACGAGCTGACATACAAGGGTGCCACCGGAAATGATGATTTCAACAATGTCATCCATCAGATGTCTGCTTCGTTCGACATGGCTTTTGAATTATTACCTGCTGAAAAACGGACGCAGCTCCAATATCTGCTCACCACCGCAAGGGTGTACAAACTGCTCGCTCAGGCCGCACAGCCACGGTCCAGCGGCGACACACAGCTGTTTGATAAATATAAAGCAGAGTTTATCGAACTGACACGCCAGGATCCCCTGTTTCTCCACTTCAGCCAAAATGCAGCGCCTCTCTTTTTCGATCGAATGGTCGGATGGGTCAGCAATGGGTTCCGGAACGGGTACTTCTGAGTCTGTATTGATGGTCATCGAAGAATCTGCGATCAGCCGCCGTTATGCGACATGCATCTTTTCAATGCACCATCGTGTATCACGCAATGCCCATCCCATGACTACCGATGCACCGCACGAAACCCTGTCGTCGTTCCACGATCCAGAGGATTGAGCCGGTCGCGTGAAGCTGAGCGAATCCTGAAAGACAGAGAGCCCCAGTTCCCCCCTTTGATGACACGGTTCTCGCCTTCGAAAGTCTCTTCTTCAAAAGTATATTTGATGTGATCCCCATTCCGGTTGACTGGATCCTTCGCTGGAGAAACAGAGAAGTAATTCTCTCCATATTCATCGAGGCACCATTCGCCGGCATTCCCGGACATATCGTACAGCCCCCAGGCATTCGACTTCAGGCTGCCAACCGGGGAAACCGATGCATATTCATCGGTACAGTCAAAGCCGGACCCTTTGACTTCAAACAAGGCTTCCATCGATGAATCAGCCACATTGGCGTATTCACAGGTTTGCTCGAGTCCAGGGTCATCCCCCCAGTAGCAACGGGTAGTTGTTCCGGCACGGCAGGCATACTCCCATTGGGCTTCGGTTGGAAAAGCAAGCCCAGCCCAATCGAGGAATGCCTGGCAATCCTTCCAGGAGACCTGGATGACCGGGTAGTCCTCCCCCAGATAGGGGGATCCGGCGACGACCGGTTCACGCCAGTACAAACCCTCGAACACAAGCCATTTAAGCCCATTCCAGGCGAACCCCTTGCCTGCATCTTCAGCGGTGGTTTTGTAGTCGGTTGCATCGATAAAAGCGCCAAACTGTTTATTTGTAATTTCATAACGGCCCATCCAGAACCCCCGTGTCAGAGTGACTTCATGCTGTTGTTCATCCTCCTGATGCCCATCCTCACTCTCAGGCTTCCCATTTGAAATTTTCCTGGTTCGATCCAGACCAGATCGCAGGTCTCGCCACTGTCTGCAAGCGGATAGCGCCAGATGCAGCCATTCTGCCGTTTGGGTGGAGTCTCGGCGGAATCCCAGACTCGCACCTTTCGGCCATGGGGGTCTTCTTCCTCGAGCCAGCCCTCTTCGGTCACATTTTCAGCGGTGCTGTAGTCGGCCGGGAGCGGGACAGCCAGCTCGACATACTCCTCTTCACCGGCTTCGACAGATACCGCAATGCCCACTTCGACAGGTTTGGGGAGACGCGGCAGGCGAATGCTGAAACCGGCATAACCGCCAACCGGGGCTTTGAATTTGAATTCACCCTTGCGGTTGGTGCGATCGCCGGCCTCGGTTCCCGCCAAAGTCACCTCGGCTCCCGCCAACGGCTTTTTGCCTGCCTGGTCGATCACCACCCCGGAGAGATCCCCTTCGGCTCTCTTCTGTGACACCAGAATGAAATCGCCTTCCCCATCCATGATTCTGCTTTGAGGAGTCTGATTTTCGAGGTTGATATCCCGCATGAACTGCCCCAGCTCACTGGCGCGGATATAACCATCTTTATTGAGATCCGCGACACCGCTGCTGAGCGCTTCCAGAATTTTGGCGGTAAAAAGGCCATGGCCGAGGTGGGCTTCCTCACGGGCTTTCTGGTTTCGGGTGCCCGCAGTGAGAATCTGGCAGACACTCAATTTAAGGGCATCCAGAACCGGTGCCGGAATGGAGCGGTCGCTGGCCAGCAGGCCGGAATAACACGCATCCGCCATGAACAGGATATGGCGGGCCGGAATCAGGTTCCGCCAGGTTTTGATGTCCTGCATGGGAATGCAGGACTGGTAATACCCGGCAATATCCGGAGGGCCCTCCAGCTCGATCGAGGCATCCTGCGGGATGAGAAATCCCATCTCTCCGCCATTGGGCAGATCGACAGTCTGCCCATGGCCGCTGTAGTAGATCAGGACAGCATCATTGGATGAAACCCGGTTGGATTTAAAAAAGTCCGCCACCGCCGCAGTGATTCCCTGGCGGGTCGCATTGTCTCCAAGCAGGGTGCGGGTATCATGAAAAGCATATTTTTCGCGCAGAATCTGAGCCATGGCTTCGGCATCCGCTTCGGCATAGGACAGGTCCGGGATGGAAGAGCTCTTGTAGTCGTTGATCCCGATGCAGAGGGCATGAAGATTGGAGTAGTAGCCTTCTGGAAGTCCGGGGGGGGCTGTCACCCGGCTTGAGCTGGAATGCCCCGGTCCTCGGCG
>LMZT01000145.1 GCA_001567115.1 Candidatus Hinthialibacteria bacterium OLB16
CCGGTGACATCCGCCCCAAGCAGCATGGTCGGCCCCCAGCCTGTGAAACGGCCTGACCTGACAAAGGCATCCGCTTCGCTGACGCGCCGTGCAGCCCCCAGCAGCAGTGACCAGGCCAGGTCAGCGGTTGCATCGGTTAAGACTCCAGGGGTATTGGTGACACGGATGCCCTTTTCGCGGCAGGCATCCAGATCGATGTTATTGAACCCCACTGCAAAATTCGAAAAAACCCGGACCCCTTCTGCGCAGTCGATCAATTCACGATCGACCCGGTCATGCAGCAGGCAGAGGATCCCGTCTTTCCCCCTGGCCTTTTCAAGGAGGGCCTCACGCTGCATGACCCTGCCCTGTTCTCCAAGGGTGACTTCCCATCCCTGGTCAACAATCATCTGAATGCCAGCCTCCGGGATTTGTTGAGTGATGAGAACCCGCATCAGTTTCTCCTTGACGGCATTAAATTACGGCTTGCTCTGGATACTTTGGCCTTTTTGTGTGAATGAACTCAAGAGACATGGAGGAAGAATGAGCCAGGAACTGTGAACATCAATTCCTCTGGGAAGCCCTTCAGGGTAGTATTGCTGCCAGAGATCACACAGCAAACGGAAAACAATGACCTGACCCAGGGTCGGGGAGGACCTATTGACCTCGTCACGAATACTCGTTTCCCAGGATCCCTATGAGACACGTGTGGCTGTCCTGGAGAATGATCTTCTTTCCGAAGTTTTTATCCAGCCCAGCGGCCAGAAGAGCCTCATCGGGAACATCTATAAAGGCCAGGTCGCCACAGTCATTCCGGGTCTGGAGGCTGCTTTCATTGACATCGGAATTGGGCGAAATGCCTTCCTGCATGTCCAGGATCTGGCTCCGAAATCCTCACATTTCTGGGATGTGGAGCGCCTCATGGATGATGAAGGCCTGGAAACCGATCGAGCCGAAGCCCGCCATGACGATCTGATCCCGAGCCTCAGCGAACACCGCCACCAGGCGCCGCATTTCCGGATCAATGATTATCTGGCCGAGGAGCAGTCGATCCTGGTGCAGATGGAAAAGGAGCCGCTCGGCCAGAAAGGCTGCCGTGTCACCGCGCATATCTCGCTGCCAGGGCGTTACCTGGTGTTTTTTCCCACATCCAACCATGTGGCCATCTCCCGCAGGATTTCCGATGAGCAGAAACGCGAAAGGCTGCTAACAGTCGGGAGGGAACTGGTCGGTGAGCAGTATGGCGTCATCCTGCGAACCGCATCGGAGGATACCCCGGCTGAGGAGCTGCAGCGTGAATTCGAGCTTCTCAAAACCCGCTGGGAACAGATCCTCGCAGAATCCGAACAGGCCGGAATCCCTTCGCTGGTGCATGAGGAGGAAGGGCTGCTCTACCAGGTGGTGCGGGATTTCTGCACCGCTTCCACCGAAGAGATCATTGTTGAGGGGGAGGATATCTACCGCCGCCTGAAAGGGTATGTCTCGCGCGTTCTGCCCGGCCTGGGGCCAAGGGTGCATCATTACAAGGAGCCGATCCCGCTCTTCCGAGCCAGGGGCATCGAGGCGGAAATCGAAAGGCTGCTTCAACGGCGGGTATGGCTCAAAAGCGGCGGGTATCTGGTCATCGATGAAACCGAGGCCCTGGCTGTCATCGATGTCAACACAGGAAGGGATCTCGGCCGAGGCAGCCTTGAAGAAACAGCCTTTGCCACCAACCTCGAGGCCACACGTGAAATCGCGCGCCAGCTGCGGCTGCGCGACATCGGCGGGATCATCATCATCGATTTTATAGACATGCTCTCACCCCTCAACCAGAAAGCCCTGATGGAGCAGTTCAAAGCCTCCCTCGCACAGGACCGTTCGCATCCTGTTCTGTTCTCCATGACCGAGCTGGGGCTGGTGCAGCTGACTCGCAAACGGGTGCGGAGGTCGGTGCCGAAAAGCCTGTCTCACACCTGCCTTACTGCCATGGCGAGGGGATCATCCTGTCCGAGGAAACCATGGTGACCCGGATCATGCGGCGGCTGGAGGAGCTGCTGCTCGAAGACCCTCGAGACCAGATCACCCTGCATGTTCATCCGGCTCTGGCGGAGATGATCAACACCAACCACTCTCTCCGGCTCGAGCAGCTTTCCGACCTGCATGATGCACGCCTGCGGGTTGTCGCTCAGGCCGGCCTGCACCTCAATGACATTCGTGAGACCTTCGAGCAGGATTGACCGCTTTCCTACGGGGCTTCCCGCTGAACCAACAGCTCCGCCATCGCCTGAATGGGGCCGTTTTTCAGATATCAGTTGGCGACATTGAAAGGGATCGAATGGGAATAGGGGCCGGTGCCTCCCGCTCCGAAGAAAGCCCGGATGCGCCATTTGCGCGGGCGCGGTGGAAGATACCCGATCGTGGTGCTGGCGGTGCCCGAACCCGGCTGCTCGATTATCTTCACAATGTTCGAGTTGGGATTGGAATCGAGGATATTGAGCTCATATCCGACCGCTCCCACAATGGGCTGCCAGATGAATTCGACATTGTTGGGAGAAACAGTTGTGTTGGTGGATGGCTGAATCTGAACCGGTGCAGTCAGGCCGGGGATCGGGGTTGGATCGGGAACCGGCCCCTGGAGAGTGGTCTGGAGCAGCGACAGAAGGTCGATGGCATCGGTTTCGCCGTCACTATCGAGATCCGCCACTGAAAAGCCCTCCATCCAACGGCTGCTGAACAGGAAAATATCTCCGGGAGACGGCAGCTGCGATTCATCCAGATCCCAGGGCTGTCCATCCACCGGGGTCAGGATGAACTCACGAGGCTCTGTTCCCTCCCCCAGAAGATCCTGATTGTCATAAGGAGTCACACTCCAGACATAGCGGCCTGCAGCGGCCGGCGGGAAGCCTCTTTCCGACACCACAGTCGATCCACCTGATGGCTGCGGCACCTGAAAGGATCCACTCAGCGGCCCTTCGAAAGAGAGCCGGTAGCCTTTGGCTCCATTGACCCGTGTCCATTGAAAATGGACAGTCCAGGAATCCCCGCGCAGTGTGGTCCGGTCCGGGAGGAGCAGAATCGCTGGAGCAGGCAGATTCCCGCCTCCGGACTGGCCGGTCTGAACAGTGAAAAAAGAAGGCGCACTCTCAAATGCCTGATTGCCCAGCAGTGAGGCCACCTTCCATGAATAGATCCCGGTGGTGAAATTATTCACATTCTGTGAAACCTGATTCCCGGCAGCCTGTTCGACCGGAATGGTGATGGGATCTCCGAAGCTTTCCGGGCCTTCGAGAGTCACCAGGTAACCGGTGGCATCCGCCACCTTGCCCCACACCAGTGTCAGGGTGTTTGGGGGGGCGCTGAGCTGAAGGATCTCACCATTGGAGGGGCTGACCAGCCCGGGCGGAGAAATTGCCATGGCCGCCGGGGTTGCCCCCATCGAAGCACAGGCTGCCAGCACAAAGCAGATCAGGCATGGGGTCGGTTTCATCGGGCGATTCCGGTTCCTTTGATGTTAAAGTTATAGCGCATCGAAGCAGGTGTCACACCTGGATATAGCCGTTACAGGCTTTCAATTCAACCATCGGGAAAGACAGGGGATTCAACTCATTCCTCGTAACGGGAAAAATCATCCTGTTCAGGTGTGGAATCCCTCTGAGCCGGGACCGGGTTGAGGGCTTCAGGATTGATGTTGTCTGTCGACAGGCCATCAGGCGCATAGGTTTCCTTTTTGAAAAGATCGAGGACCGGAACTTTCAAGCCCATTCCTTTGTCACCCTGGCCGACCGGCCCTTTGACTGTTCCGGTGTTGCAGCCCAGGAAACAGGCCAGAACCAGTGCTGTCAGGAATCTCTGGATCATAATGAGGGGTTATTCCCCGATCGGCAGTATCATCCCTTCACGCGAGGCAAACACCTCGATCCCATGCGCCTCACCATCCAGGCGGGCCTGTTCAGCCAGGCGGTCGAGCTCGTCATCCTCGCGCATCGGTTCATAATGGTACAATCCCAGTCGGCGGACTCCCCCTCTGGCCGCAACGGATACAGAATAGTCCATCGGGCTGTGCCCCCAGCCTCTATGGGATGGATATTCCTCGGTGGTATAGGTGGAGTCGAACAGCATCAGATCCGCTCCCTGGATGAAGTCCAGCAGTTCTCTTTCGATCCGGTTGTCTTCGTTCACCACCGGATAGTCCGCAGGCTCCACATCCGGGATAAAAACGAATCCTCCCCTGGGGCTGTCGACCCGATAGCCGGCTGCCGCCTTTTCATTGGCGTGGTTGACAAAGTGGTGGCGGACAGTCACCGGACCGACCACCACAGGCTCTGTGTCAAGCGGAATGAAGCTAACATCCGCTTTGACATCCGCATGATCCAGGGAGACAGGAAAATAATCCGGCACCATCTGCTGGTGCAGAAACCTTTCGAGATTCGTCGAATCCGGCCCATACAGCCTCAGACGGACATTCTCCCTGTAAAGCGGCCGGAAGAAGGGGAACCCCTGGATATGGTCCCAGTGAACATGGGTGATGAACAGGTGAATATCAAGAGGGGTGCCCGGAGGAAACTCCTCCACGATGCTGTTCCCCAGCAAACGAATTCCCGAACCGGCATCGAAGATGATCAATGCAGGATCCGGGCATGCGCCTGCAGGAAGCTCGAACTGCACACAGGGAGTATTGCCACCATACTTCAGGGTGCCTTTGCCCGGCACCGGAATCGAACCTCGAACACCCCAAATCCGCACTCTCATCGGTTCCCTCTTGTTACAAAAAAATGAGGCCTGTGACACTGTTGGTCAAACCTGGTGAGCAGGGCGCACGCTTCCCGGCAACGGAGCGCCGCCCATGGATCAGAATATCATCATCTTCCATTTCAGTCCTGAAATGAAGACTGGTAAAA
>LMZT01000146.1 GCA_001567115.1 Candidatus Hinthialibacteria bacterium OLB16
TCCAGGACTGACCCCCAGAAACGGTTTTGACCATGTGGATGGCCATCGCACACTCGCCATGGTTATCAGCCCATACACGAAGCGTGGGGCTGTGGTCAGCACCAACTACAACCAGACCAGCATGGCCAGAACGATTGAGCTCATGCTCGGCCTTCCTCCAATGAATCAGCTGGATTCTTCCGCAATTCCCATGACTGACTGTTTTACTGACGAGATCAACCTGAAACCGTATGATGCAGTGCCCAACCGCATCCCGCTGGATCAGATCAACCCTGAAGTCTCCATGATCGACCATCCCCAACAGCGTTACTGGGCCGAAAAATCCATGGAGATCGCCCTTGAAGATATCGATGAGGCCCCTGAAGATACCCTCAACCGGATCCTCTGGCACGATGCCAAAGGGTACGATACCCCTTATCCGGAACAATTCGTTTTTCATGGAGTGGAGGATGATGATGAATAAGCGTGCTTTTACCCTCATCGAACTGCTGATTGTCATTGCGATCATCCTGATTCTGATCTCAATCGCGCTTCCAAATTTTCTTGCGGCACAGATCCGTGCCAAGGTGGCGCGTGCTGAAGCGGACCTGCGTGCCATGACTACCGCTCTCGAATTTTTCCGCAGTGAGTATCGCGCCTATCCGATTGGAACCGATGATTCCGGCATGGTTCCGATCGAAATCGAGGATCATTTCAGCCAGTATGGGCCTTATGGATTTTACACCTTCCGGACAGTTTTTTCCGGTAATGGAGCATCCACCCTCGGCTACCAGAATCTGCCGGCAGGCACGCCGCTCGGGGCTGTGCCCGGACTGACCTCACCCAACCGGTATATGCAAAGCATCCCGACCGATCCTTTCAGCAAATTGCCCGGTTTTGTTTTTTACTCCTATCGCGAGGATCGGGATGGCCAGAAAATCGGCTGGATTGTCACCAGCTTCGGACCCGACCAGGATGAGGCGGAAAATGCCGGAAAGAACGCCCCTTCAGGGGCCACCATCCGCACCCCCCTGCTCCCGCTTCTGGATGCCAGAGGAGCTGGAAGGTATGGGGATATCAACGAAAAGGCGGGCCACCCCGGCAGCAACTTCACAGGATTCAATGGGGATGTTCCCAAGTCCCTGCTCATGGACCAGCTGCGCGAACTGGCTTACAGCCCCACCAATGGCACCAACAGCGAAGGGGATATCTACCGTATCGGCCCTTGAGGATTTATCCCATCCGCTTCTGGAACCGCAGCGAACTGAGCACCACCAGCACCACAGTGAAGGCAGCCAATGCGGCTGTCTGTGGCCACAATGCCAGAAAATCGGCGCCGCGCAGGATGATCCCACGAAGGATCTGCACATAATACGTGACAGGAATCAGGAAGGTGATCAAATAGATCGGCAGTGGCATGGTCTCCCGCGGGAATGCAAACCCCGACAGGAGAACCGATGGCAGCATCACCAGAAGACCGATCTGGGTCGCCTGTGCCTGGGTATGCGACACAGTGGAAACCAGAATACCCATCGATAAAGCCGGAAGAAGAAACAGAATCGAGAGCAACATCAGCAATGCCAGGTCCCCCTCGATTGGAATCAGAAAAACATAGCGCATCAACAGCAGAACAAAGAGTGTCTGCCCGATCCCGATGATCGAGTAGGGCAGGAGCTTCCCGAGGATCAACGCCCATTTGGAGACCGGCGTTACCGCCAGCTGTTCCAGTGTCCCACGCTCCCTTTCCCGGACAATCGCAAATGCGGTCAGAAAAACAGTGACGATCTGCAGGATGATTCCAATGATTCCGGGGACATAAAAATGGGAACTTTCCAGGTCCGGGTTGAACAGAACCCACGGACGCACATCCAGCCCGCGTTCCCCGGCCGGGATGCCGGCGCGGTTCAATGAGTAAACCTGGCCGACTCCCAGGGATGTCTGAACTGCATTGGTTGCGACAGTGCTGTCCGATCCATCCACCAGCACCTGGACAGTGGCCTGCTTCCCGCTCAGAACATTGGAACTGTAATCGAGAGGGATCAGGATGCCCACTTTGGCGGTCCCGGCGATGATTTCCTCGCGGATGGTTTTCTCCCCCTGAACCTCCCGGAGAATATCGAAGGTGCCGGTGTTCTGGAAACTCTCTATCAGGCGCCGGCTCTCCACGCTTCGATCCATGTCAAAAACAACTGTCGGGATGTGCTGAACATCCATGTCGATTGCGAATCCGAAAATGATTGTCTGAAGGGCAGGGATCAGAAAAACGAAGCGGGTGCTCGGATCCCGGCGGATCTGAACTCCTTCCTTGAAAACAATCGCCCAGAAACCTCTCAACATGATTCTGATCCTTTTCAAGCAGTTGGCTTTGAATTCTTTTCTTTGAGCTCTTCTGTCCGATGGCGGGTCAGCATGACGAATACATCTTCCAGGGAAGGCCCAATTTCACGGATCTCATGGCTGTTGATGGCAGCCTTGTCGAGCGGACCACGGATTGATTCGGATCCAAGGCTCGCTTCAACCAGCAGATGAATCGACTGCCCGAACAGGGTGGCATCGCGGACTCCTTCTGCTTTTCTCAGAATCTCAAGGGCCTGTGTGGGAGAGTCGCATTCCAGTTCGAGCCGATGGGTCCCGGGGGGTGTCACCTCAGGAAGCGCCTTGAGTTCATCTGGATGCCCGCAGACCAGCAGCTCTGCGAGATAGATGTACCCCACATGGGTGCAACGTTCCGCTTCATCCATATAATGTGTGGTAACGAACAGAGTGGTTCCCTGGCTCGAAAGCAGGAATAACAGATCCCATAAATCACGGCGGGCGACCGGGTCGATCCCCGCAGTCGGTTCATCCAGGAAAATGATCTGCGGCTGGTGCAGCAGAGCGCAGGCGACCGCCAGGCGCTGCTTCCACCCCCCTGAGAGCCTGCCAGCCAGGCGTCCGGCATAAGGAACAATCCCCAGCAATTCCATGACCTCATCCCGCCTCGAACGCAGATGGCTCCCTGACAGCCCATAAATTTTCCCGAAAAAGTGGATGTTTTCTTCGACTGTCAAATCTTCATAGAGGCTGAATTTCTGGGAGGTATACCCGATCCGTTCTTTGACTGCCTCCGGATTTCGTGTGACATCGATTCCATCCAGCCAGGCAGTTCCACCGCTGGGTTGCAGGAGTCCACAGAGCATGCGTATGACAGTCGACTTTCCCGAACCATTCGGGCCCAGGAACCCGAAAATGGCTCCGCGCTCGATTTCAAAACTGACTGAATCAACTGCAGTAAAGGTTCCAAAACGGCGTGTCAGATCCTGCACCGCAATCACAGGTGCCGATGCGCCTCTGGTGGGGTGTTCCCGAAGATGGGCCGGGGTCTTCTGAAACATGTCTATGGTTTCTTCCGGATATGGACATCCGCATACATTCCTGCACGAAGCAGTTCACCCTTCGAAAGAATGTCCACTTTCATTTCGAATACCAGCTCGGACCTTTTTTCGGTGGTCTGAACATTGCGCGGTGTAAATTCCGCTTCTGAATTGATCCGGCGGACTTTCCCTTCGAAAGGCTCTCCCGGGAACGAGTCCACCATGACATCCACCAGCTCACCGGCTCCGACCCAGCCCAGGCGGTTCTCGGGGACATAACAGCGCACCCAGGGGGAATTTTTCAGATTCAGCACAGCAACTGCTTCCCCTGCTTTTACCAGGTCCCCCGGCTCGAGATCCAGTGTTTCCACCATGCAATCGACCGGCGCCAGAATGCGAGTTTCCTCGAGCTGTGTTTCCAGCCGGGTGACATTCGCCTCAGCGGCTTCCAATGCAGCCCTTTGAGCTGCGATCTCCTCCGGGCGGGCGCCATTGCGCAGGCGCTCGAGGTCCGCACGGGCCTGGTTGAGTTGCGCTTCCGCCATGGTGATTTCTTCGGGTCTTGAACCGCTTCGGAACAGCATCAGCCGCTGGGATGCGATCTCAGCCTTGGCTCCCGCAGTTTCAAACAGGTCCGCTTGTTATCCAGATCGCGACGTTCGGTCGCCCCCTTCTGGAACAGAGCCAGGGTCCTTTTATATTCAGTGCTGGCATACTCCAGGTCGCTGCGTGCAGAGGCCAGCTGGGCCTCCGCTTCCCGAACTTCTTCATCGCGAAACCCTTTTCGTCTGAGTGCCAGCTCTGCGGAGCGTGCCTCGACTACGGCCTCGGCCCTGGCGATATCCTCGGCCCGGGTGCCTACCAGCAGCAGATCCAGATTGGCCCGGGCCTGGTCACGGCCCGCCTTGGCCTGATTGAGCTGCGCGACCAGTTCGCGGTCTTCGAGTGTGACGATTGCCTCCCCTGCTTTGACATCGTCACCCTCCTCATAATGGACCTTCCAGATTCTGCCGCCAATCTTGGAGCCGACATGAACATCATCGACTTCTACACGGCCACTGACCACCAGATGGCCGGTGTCCCGCTGGCATCCGAAGAAGAAAAGCAGAACGATTCCCAGCACAAAGCTCTGGCTGGCGAAGGAGATTTTTAGCGGTTGAGGTGGGTGATTTATCGAAGAGACGCAAGACATGGGCAGCCGGGAACTCCTTCAGTTCAATCCACCCGAGGAGGTTCTAGCAATAATCTCTCAGGTCATGAATTATACCAGAATTCTGTTATTTCCGTACAGCAACCAGCTTTTTCATTCTTGAGTGAGGAGGTCAGGGCATGGGGCCAGCCAATCCATTCCTGGGAGTAACCCTTCATGCTATCGGCGGATTTGCTGCAGGGAGTTTCTATATCCCATTCAAAAAGGTCCGCCAGTGGTCCTGGGAAACCTACTGGCTGGTGGGTGGTGTTTTCAGCTGGATCATTGCCCCCTGGATTATCGCTTTACTGACAATTCCGAATCTGTGGACAGTCCTGTCCACCTCACCAGCAGGGAGCCTCCTTGGGTGTTATGGATTTGGCCTTCTGTGGGGGATTGGAGGCCTGACCTTCGGCCTCTCCATGCGTTACCTGGGCATGTCTCTGGGGTATGCCCTGGCGCTTGGGTTTTGTGCTGCTTTCGGGACCTTGATCCCGCCACTCGCGGGTGGAACTTTCGGATCTCTGCTGGAGTCATTTTCCGGCTGGCTGACTCTGTCTGGCGTTCTCCTCTGCCTGGTGGGAATAGGGATTTGTGGCAGGGCTGGCATCTCCAAAGAACAGGAGCTCAGCGAGGAAGCCAAACGCGCCACCATTCGTGAGTTTGATTTCAAAAAAGGGGTCTGGGTAGCGATATTCTGCGGCATCATGAGCGCCTGCATGGCCTTTGGGATTGCAGTTGGAAAGCCGATCGCTGAACTGGCATTGGCGCAGGGTGCGGAAACTCTCTGGCAGAATGGGCCTGTCTTCATCGTCATTCTCGCGGGAGGTTTCACCACCAACCTGTTATGGTGCCTGTATCTTCATCGGATCAACCATTCCGCCGGGGATTACCTCGAGGGCTCCCCCGGGCTGCTGGTGGTGAATTATTTCTTCTCAGCTCTTGCGGGGGTCACCTGGTATTTCCAGTTTATGTTTTATGGAATGGGAACTACCCAGATGGGCGCTTTTGATTTCTCCAGCTGGAGCCTGCACATGGCGTTTATCATCATTTTCAGCAACATCTGGGGGATTTTCTTCAAAGAGTGGAAAGGTACCAGTTCACGCACTCACCGGCTGATCGCCATGGGAATTCTGGTGCTGATCCTCTCCACTCTGCTGATCGGGTACGGCAATTCACTCGCAGCACCCCCATCTCCACCCGAGCGCCCCTGAGACTCTTGTCATCCAGGGGGCTTTTGATTACATTCACAGCGAAGTGCGGCTGTAGCTCAACTGGACAGAGCGTCTGGCTACGGACCAGAAGGTTAGGGGTTCAAATCCTCTCAGCCGTACCATCCCATCTCCCGCCGGATTTCCCATCGATTCCGCTCTATATTCAGAGGCCAGAATTCGTCACCATGGTGTTTACCAACTGACAGGAGAAAACCGATGATCCGATCGATCCTCTTTTCAACCCTGGTTTTATGCAGCCTCGGAATCCTTTCTCCAGGATTTGCCGAAAAAGAGATTTTCTATGTCCTCAGCCCGAAATCCTTGAACAACCCTTTCTGGGATGATGTCCGCACCGGCATGGAAAAGGCGGCCCGGGAGCTTGGGGTCAAGGCCGAATTTGTGGCCCCGCCTGTTGCCGATGCCAACCAGCAGGTTCAGAAGCTCGAGGCCCTGCTTGAGCGGGGTGTGGATGGGCTGGGCATTTCCCCCAATGTTCCTGAAAGTGTAGTAGGTGTCATTGCCCAGGCACGAGCCAAAGGGATTCCGGTCCTCTGCTTTGATTCCGATTCTCCGGACTCCGAACGTCTCTGCTATGTGGGAACCTTCAACGAAGCAGCGGGATTTGAGGCAGGCAAGCTGATGAAGAAGTTCCTCCCGGGCGGGGGCACAATCCTGATTGTCAGCGGAGGCGCTGGTGCTCTCAATCACACCGAAAGAGTCACCGGATTCATGCGGGCTATCGACAAATCCGGCATCCAGGTCATCGATACAGTCTATTGCAACGATGATCTCAACCGGGCAACCCAGCTGGTTGAGGCGTATGCGGTTTCCCATCCCGACCTGAAGGGGATTTACTGCACTGCCTCCTGGGTGATCTCCGCCGCGAATGTCCGGAAGGAAAAAGGCCTCGATCTGGTCCTGGTCGGTTTTGATACGGTCGAAGCGGAGCTGCAGCTGGTCAAGGATGGCCTGGTCGAGGGACTGGTCGGACAGGATCCGGTCAACATGGGCTATCAGTCCATCATGACCCTCGACCGTTTGCGAAAGGCTGGCCCAGGAATGGCTGAGATCGCCGATGATGTCGATACCGGCAGTGTCATCATCACACGTGAAAATGTCGAATCTTATGCCGCTTCAAAAGGGATCAAACTGCGCTGATCAACCCCCTGATCGGAGAGGTCTATTGATATGTTACGGTTCATCTCACAATCCTCCCGGGTCATTTTCCTGATCTTGCTTATGGTGGCTGCTCCGAAAACGATATGGGGGAAGGATTTCCCGTTTACCTCGGATGTTTTCAGCGCCGATGAAGGCTGCCGGTGGATGGCTCCTCCGCCTCCTGGACTGCAGATGTCGGCTCATTTCATTTACGGGCCATCTCCCGAACAGGATCACTCTGCCTGGTTTTCGGCACTGCAGCAGTACCGTGCGCAGCTCCATCAGGCAACTCAATCGAAAGTCATTGATATGAGATTCGATGGAGTTCGTGCCTGGGTGCGCCTGAAACAGCCCTTCACCCAAGCCTTGAAAATCACTCCCGGGCAGAAAATCTCGTTTCGTATCGAGGCGCGTTGGCTGGAAGGCGGCAACCAGCTCTGCTTCGCCCTGGACCAGAGGGATCCGCAAGCCTTCACCCGGAAAGGCTGGACTGGAGTTTTGAATCAGGTTGAGGTTCCGAAAACAGGCAACTGGGAAGCCTGTGAGGTCTCGATCACCTGCCCCGATCTCAAAGATCTCCATGGCATATTTCAGCCAATCATCGGTATGGATGAGACCCACGATTCCCATCCAGCCCACCTCGAGATCCGCAACATCCAGGTACAGACCGGGCAGGTCAGTTTATCCAGCCTGCCAGAGCTTTCCCGATTGGCTTTCGAATCGGTTCAGGCAGGCCATCTGATCCATCGCTCCGACCTTCGCTGGGCTTCCACTACCCACACCTGCCGCATGGTCATGGTCTGGGATGAAGATTTTTATGACCGGGAACTTGGGACCTACACCCTCGAAAAAATTCTGGATGATGGTGAAAGAGAATATGGTGGAGATGACATTCTGGTTCTCTGGCAGGGATACCCGCGCCTCGGCTTTGATGAGCGCAATCAGTTTGACATGTACCGGGATCTCCCTGGCGGGCTGGCTGCCTTGAGGCAGGTGGTTCATCAGGCGCAGCAACGCGGTGTTAAAATATTCATCGATTATAACCCCTGGGATTCCGGGACTCGCAGGGAGCCCCAAAGCGATGAAGTTGTTTTAGCTGAACTGGTAGAAGCGCTCGATGCCGATGGGATTTTTCTCGACACCCTCCCGGGAACTTCCCTGAAACTCCGCGAAGAAGTGGATAAAAGGAGGAAGGGTGTCGTTTTCATGCCAGAAATTCACCCGCCCCTCGACCAGCTCAGTTTATGCCATGGTTCCTGGGCGCAGTATCTGGAATTTCCTCCATCTCCCGGCCTGCTGCACCTGAAGTGGGTTGAACCCTCTCATGTCCAATTCCAGACCCGGCGCTGGGATAACTCTCATGCCGGAGAAATCGAAACAGCCTTCTTCAATGGCAGCGGTTTTCTGGTCTGGGAAAACATCTTTGGCACCTACAACCCGCTTTCTCAGGAAGACCGCCGTCTCTGGAAAAGATGCAATGCCATCCTCACGCATTTCTCTGACCTTTTTACCGGTTCGGACTGGGTTCCATTCTTCCCTCCTGCCCAGAAAGGGATTTCGGTTCAGAAATGGGCTCACTCGGGTTCAACAATTTTCACCCTCATCAATACCGGGGAACCGATTCAGGATCAGCCCCTGCTGGAGCTCCCCTATCTCCCGGATCGGTTCTACCTCGACCTGTGGAATGGCAAACGCCTGCGTGAGGAACCATCAGGTCCAGTCACCCGGATTAAAGGTTCCATTCAGAAGATCGGATGCATCCTTTCATTGCCCGCCTCTCAGGCTGATGAAAGCCTGCATAACTTTCTTGAACAGCAGAGATTCCTCGCCAACCTTCCCCCCGAACCGGATCGGCGAAATTTTGCGCTGTCGGTTGTCGATCCACTACCAGTGGACCGAACACACAAAAGGTCAAAGTCACATCCACCGCAGGGAATGGTCCCGGTTCCGGGAACCTCCTTTCACATGAAACTTCACCACCTGCGCCGTGAGTGTGGCACTTACCCCAATCCAGGAACCCCCCGGGAAAAATGGAAGGATTTCCTCTGGGGATCTCCTTTTGAGGAGATCCTCGATCGTGATTTAGGGACTATCGACATTCAGCCTTTTTTCATCGATGAGGCTGAAGTCTCCAATTCAGATTTCAAAAGATTCCTGGATGCTTCCGGCTACCAGCCTCGGGATTCAACCAATTTCCTCAAACACTGGCCAATGAGAGAATTTCCTCATCATCTGGCTGATCACCCGGTTGTTTATATCGACCTGGAGGATGCAAGGGCTTATGCGCATTGGGCCGGCAAGCGCCTTCCGACCGAGCCGGAATGGCAGCTGGCGGCTCAGGGAACCGATGGGCGCCTCTGGCCCTGGGGGAATGACTTTGATCCTGCCCGTTGCACCTCAGATGGCGGGGGAACTCTTCCGGTACGTTCACTTCCCGAGGGCAGAAGCCCATTCGGGTGCTATCACATGAGCGGCAATGTCTGGGAATGGACTGAAAGTGAACGCGATGATGGCCATATCCGTTTCGCGATCCTGCGTGGAGGGAGTTACTTCAAACCGGAAGGCAGCATCTGGTATGCCCCGGGCGGACCGCTTGCCTGTACCGATCACGCAAAGTTCCTGTTGATGGATTCCAGCATTGACCGTTGCAGTACCATCGGGTTCCGCTGTGTGGTCGATTCTGAATGAGCATACATGAGAAAAATTTTCACACCTGATCTGGACTAATTTGCCGGGAACGGGAAGTTCCTGCTCAAACAAGCCTCACTCGAATTCCGACATTCCTGTGTGATGCGCATTATCCATAAAAACACACTCAAGTCTTTGGCATGAAAGCTGATAATGAGGTCTGGTGACGGTCCCCAGCCGTCGATCTCATCACAGTGCGTGTGAGAGAGAACCTTGGATTTTGCCACTCTCTTTGAGGGTCTGGGAGGAGGCGGAGCTTCCTCCCGGCAAATCCGCGGGATCCGGCAACGGCCATGGCAGGGATGCCCAGGTTCGTACCCAAGGGGCAGTCCCATGTCGTTTTTTCAGGCCATACTGTTCGCCTCAGGCTTCTTCCTCTTTTTTTCTTCAGGCTGGTGCCTGGAAACCAGCCATCAGGCTCCCGATGATTTCCTCAATGCCTGGCTGGAGGGAAACATCAGCTTTCCGGAAGCAACCGGGTTCAGATTGGCTCTGCTTTCCCTTCCAGCAGCACACCAGCTCCCAGCCCCATGCTTCATCCACGGGCCTCGCTGCTCCCATTCGAACTCTCGGTTCCTCGATCCGATGCTTCTTATGGCACGATTGCCTGGAAAGATCTCTATATTCTGAAACCGGGGCCTCAGCAGGATCGCCTCGATGTATTCCTTCATCGGGCAGGGAAATGGACTCATGCCGGCTCGCTTCCCAATGCGGAAATAGCCGACACCAGCTGGTATGAAGGGACCCTGTTTGTGCTGATGCGCCCGCGATCCGCCCTTCCGACTTCCACCCATCTGTACCGGGTCGCGGTATCCCCTTCCGGCAGCATCGCTCAACCTGAACTGGCCGCTCTTGCTCCTGCAGGAGTGCAGGCCGAGCAGATCGGTGTCACCAGGGAGGGCTTGTTCATCACCGCCAGAATCGCCGGAGAAAACTCACGGCGCCTCTATCATCTCAGAGGCCTGGAGGATTCCTCCCCGGGCTGGTCTGACTGCGGGATGATCCCGGCAGGCCAGGACATCCCCTGGCATCTGCTGGCTATCGGAAGCCATCTCTTCCTCGCTCACCCCGGGACACGAACTGTCCAGGTTTGCCGGAAACCGCAAACCGGCGATCCAGGGGAATGGATCAGCGAAATCCTTCCGGGCGGGGAGTGGCAAGATTCATTAAAAAAGTATGTCTCGATCTTTTCCCGCCATGAACCGGAACATGCCTGCCTGGTCCATGAATTCCACCTCCCACCCGGCTCCTTCCTCCAGGGGTTGCGTCTGTCCGGTGATCCTGAAAATCTTCCTCCCATACGCTGGCGGCTGGCGAAGACAGGTGATTCGATTTACAGCGATTGGAGTGATTTCGCTCTGGAAGATTACATTCCTGTTCAGGATCACGGTGAAGTTCTGCAGTACCAGCTGGTGGAGCCTCGCTCCGGAGAACCTGCGGGTTTGCAGCGCGTTTCGCTCCTCTGGACACAAGGGGGAGGCAGAAGGAAAGACGACCCTCCTGAATCCAATCCCAGCTCCCTGAACAAACCCTTCGCGGATTCATTCCAGCAGTCTCGGCCCGGGCCGCTTCTGCCTCCTTCGGGTTCGGGATCCGGCCAGGATCCAGCAGAAACCTCCCCTGGTGAAAACTCCGCCACACCGGATCCTCAGGCGGCGGACTCACACTCCCAGGGTGAAGGCCCGCTTCACAACCCTTCAGAAATGGCTGCAGCCACCGGACGAAATGAGGATGCTTTTGATTTACCAGCCTCTCCACAGAATTCTCTCCCGGACAGCGGCTCGAAGCCCGAGGGCGAACTCGAATCCCCGCAAAGTGAACCTGAAACGGGCTGTGATACACACTCGACGGATGGAATATCCGATCGAGGGCCGAATCCCGGCGGCAATGCTGCACCCGCCCCCCAGCCAGTTCATTCTCCACCCGGCTTGCTTCCGGATTCCGAACCTTCACCAGCGGACTCTTTACCAGAAAACGGAGATACAGGTCATTCAATCAATGCACCTGAGGATTCGCTGCCTGAGGCGGCTTCGGATGAAGGCAGTTCAGCGCAGAGCATGGATACTCCAGCCATTTCCCCCGATGCAGGACAGGAGACCTCACCCAGGCCGATTCAAAATGAAGAAGCCGCGTCGAGTATCGAAGCAGGCAATCCGCAAATCTCGAAGGATGGCACTCATCAGACAAGGTTCGGATCCTCCACTCCAGGGGATGTTCTGCATCAGGGAAGGGAGGCGCTTGCATCCGTGCCTCTTTTTGCAACTGAAGTCATCCGTTCAACTACAGCTCAGGGGGCGAGCCTGGGGATAAAAGCGGGAGGAGTTTTTGTTCCTTCCCTGAAATCGCTTCTCCCTTTTCTGCTCCCGCTCCTCGTGTTGCTGATTCTGACAGTTCTTTACCATTCCGCCCGCTCTGAGGCACATCGCACCGCCGAGCCATTTCATCTGGCGATGAATCCCGCCGCATGGGAAAGGGAAAGGAAATCTCAATCTGCATCCGAAAACAGGCGGGCGTTTCAGAGTGTCCCAAAGACTCCAGAATCCGAGCCGGCCATGCTCGCTCTGCCAGCCCTGAAGACCCATTTTTCACCTGACTCCAGCAAAGTTGCCGCATGGCGTGTGGCAGAACCCTTACCGGAGCCGATGGCTCCTGCTGCTGCCTTCTATCGCCAGGGACAGGTCATCCTGGTCGGTACCAATGGCACACTCGTGCCAGGCTCGCCTGCGCGCCGATGGGAGTCTGTGCCCCTGGGGAATTCGCCTGGGGCATGCTTCCAGCGGGTGGGAACCAGAAAATATAGCTGTTCTGGAAAACGCCATTG
>LMZT01000147.1 GCA_001567115.1 Candidatus Hinthialibacteria bacterium OLB16
ATTTTATGTAGATTCTATCTTTTCTTTCGATTTGTTGAACCCGGAAGGCCAACCCTGTTCAGAATGTTATTCATCAGCAACCTCCTGGATTTTCTGGATAAGGTGATTTTTCTGTAAATAAGTGGTATTCTTTGCTGTCTCAAGGTGGGGACCGCAGGTGGGCAAACCGGAAATTTCCTGATTCAATCAGGTTTTATTCTGAAAAAAACTGTGAATTAATCGGCTCCAGACTATCCAGAAGCGGAGTCTGGGAAGGAGATAGATATGAAAATCGATGCACATACCCAAATTTGCGCGGTGCTGGGAAAGCCGGTGCGCCATTCCCTTTCCCCCACCATCCATAATGCAGCGCTTCAGTCCAAGGGCTTGAATATGGTGTATGTGGCATTCGAAGTCGATGACATTGCACAGGCAGTCAGCGGGATGCGCGGATTGGGGATCCGCGGATTCAGCATTACAATCCCCCATAAGGTTGCAGCAATGGCATTGGCGGATGAAATCGATCCGGTTGCGGCCAGCATCGGTTCGATCAACACCCTGGTGAACACCGATGGTGTCCTTCGTGGATATAATACGGATGGATATGGCGCACTGCGTGCCATCGAGTCGGCAGGCATCAAACTGTCTGGCAGTGAGGTCACGATCCTTGGCAGCGGAGGCAGCGCCCGTGCGATCGCCTGCACCCTGGCGGCAAAGACCGATATCGCCAAGCTGACTCTCCTGGGCGTGGTTGAGGATGAATTAAAAGCGCTCACACGGCATGTCGCCCAGATTTCCTCGGCTCATGTCGAGGGGCACATGATCAATGACCAGACAATCAAAGATGCCCTTCAGCATTCCAATCTGCTGGTCAATTGCACTCCGATTGGAATGCACCCCAAGGTGGATGAGACTCTTGTGCCGGCCCAGTTCCTCGGTGAGCCGATGGTGGTCTTCGATATCGTTTACAACCCGATGGAAACCCGCCTGCTTCGAGAGGCGCGCCAGGCAAAATGCCGGGTCATTTCCGGGGTTGAGATGTTCATCCACCAGGCAGTCGCGCAGTTCGAGCTGTTTACCGGCCAGAATGCTCCTGACAATGTCATGCGGAAGGTCGTCCTGGAGAGCTTGAAATCTTGAGGCAGTCCCGTTTCCTGCATTCCCTCGCAGCTTGCATCGCTTATCTACTGACCACTTCTGCAGGCAACCTTGCTGCAGTTGCCGGATCCACTCCGCTGAATGTAGTAGTCAGCATTCTCCCTCAGGCCTTTTTTGTTGAAAGAATCGGTGGCTCCCAGGTCAAAGTGGAGGTGCTGGTAGGCCCGGGAAAATCCCATCACACCTATGAACCGACTCCCCAGCAGATGGTTCTGATCTCCAAATCGGATATCTGCTTTCTGATCGGGGTTCCCTTTGAAAAAGGGCTGGCAACCCGCCTGGCCTTCACCCTTCCGAATCTGACACTGATTCAGACACAGAAAGGAGTCCCTCTGAAATGGATTCCGGAATCCGGTGGACAGGGAGAAGCGGATCCCCATATCTGGCTGGATCCTCATCTTGTCCAGATTCAGGCGGAGAATATCTATGCCGGGCTTGTCCAGAAGGATCCGGAGCACAGGGACTATTTTGAGACCAATCTGAAGTCCTTCAAAGCCGATCTCGAGCAGGTGGATTCTGAAATCAAGAAACTGCTGGCTCCTTTTTCAGGCTCCGAGATCTATGTTTTCCATCCAGCCTTCGGCTATTTCCTCGAAAGATATGGCCTTAAGCAATGTTCGATTGAGGTCGAAGGAAAAGAACCTGGCCCGCGGCATCTGGCTGAAATCATATCCCGGATGAAAGAACATCAAGTCAAAGTGCTGTTCGTGCAGCCACAATTTTCGAGCAAGACCGCAGAATCCATTGCCGCTGAGGTCGGAGCACAGGTCATCACCATCGATCCGCTGGCTCCCGATTATCTGGCGAACCTTCGAGAGATGACTCATCAAATCGCCGAAGCCCTGTCATTACGCGATCCTGATTAAACCTGGCAGATACTGTTTTTTTCAATTTATGGTTGATCGAACTGGTCCAGAAGGGCTAACCTGATAAAGATCTGCCGAAAAAGGCTCCACCTGATCTGAAACAGGTGGTTGAATTTTCAAGATGAAGGAGGAAGACATGGTGATGAAAAATCATCAGCGGGCATTTACTCTGATCGAGCTGCTGATTGTCATTGCAATCATTTTGATCCTGATTTCCATCGCCCTTCCGAATTTCCTTGAGGCCCAGGGGCGAGCACGGGTCGCACGGGTCAAAGGGGATATGAAAAGCATCGCCACAGCGATCGAAGCCTTTCGAACCGAACGAGGCGTCCTGCTGCTCGATTTCTGGGATGATGGCACCAAGACCGCCAGCGAACGCTGGGCGACGAAGTTTGGGAAGGTTGGGCGAAACCCAATGGGCGAATACAGGTTCTTCGAAGAGTCGTACTACCCGCTCACCTCCCCCGCACGTTATCTTATCAAAGTCCCCTATGACCTCTGGAACGACCCGAAGCGGCAGGTCGGTTTTTCTGGAAGTGAAATCGGCCTCGGATACATCTATTTCGATAATGATCCGGGTTTTCCCGGCTGGGATTTCGCGATCAATCGCTTTTTCCCGGGTGATCCGCTTCAGGTATCATCTCAGACCAAACCGCTTGGCGAGGGCGAATTCGCCATTCTGAGTGTCGGTCCGGATGGGTTCATCGGGGTCAGCAAAGATGGAAAACAGAGGGGCATGGCCTATACACCGACCAATGGAACCTTCAGCAATGGTGATATGGTGTATCGTTCCTCGGGTGCTCAGGACTAATTTCTGGTGAAAAGGTTGATTTTGTGATGGCGCACGATTTTTCCTCATCGGATCCTCATGAAATATCCGAGAAGGCCTCCCGCCAGGAAGCGGCTCGAAAAGAGGGATTCAAAGATCTCCAGCGCGAAGTTGAAAGGTTGAGGCTGGTAGTGGAAACTCTGGTGCGCGCCCTGGTCGAAAAAGGGCTTTATACCCGCGAGCAGATCAATGCCCTTGCCAACCTGATCGATATGGAGGATGGCCGCCGGGATGGGCGGATACCCATCTCCAGGAAAGTGAAAAACTGCTCGGCCTGTGGGAAGGTGATGATGAATGTCTCCGGAGCCTGTGTGTATTGCGGCCATCAGGAGGTGATGGATATTGTTTAAGCTGTTGCTGCTGCTGTTCTGCATCTTCCTTTCATCCATTTCACCCCTCGATGCCTGTGCAGAGCAGGGACAGGCGGCCCAGGGGACATCCACCAGCCCGATCACCCTCGCTGTCGGTGATCTGGCAGTGACCTTCGCAGATAATACTGCCTTCGGGGAGTTCCATAAGAGCAGATACAATGGGATTGCCTCGCTGGTGCATTCCGCTTCACCGGGGAACCTGTTTGTCCCGGATTATGCCGGCTTCAATCTCGAGCATTTCTTTGGAGGAGAACGGCTTGAGGAGCTTTTCGAACCCCGTGAACACCCGATGATCCTCTCACAGATCGACGGCCAGACAGTCCAGTTGCACCAGCCCCCCTCACCCCGTTCCAAAGTCGAGACCAATCAGATATTCAAGGTGGTTCCACCGCACTCGATCGATATCCAGGTCCGGGCTGTCCTCGGCGATCTCACACATTTTCCCCATGGTTACGCAGGCTTGTTCTGGGCCAGTTACATCCATCGACCGGAGAACCGTGCGGTATTCTTCTGGGGGAGAAGCCAGGAGGATCCCACCCCGCGCTGGATTGAAGCATTCTCCGAAGTCCATGGGGTGAAATCATCCCACCTCTATGCAGAAGACCGTTTTCAGCCATTCTATTCAGCAGATTTTAATGTGACCCTTGCCAATCACTTCTCAGATTTCCAGTACCTTGAACCCTGCTATTTTGGCCGGAGTGGCAAGATGGTTTTCGCAGTGTTTTTCGATCGCAGTGAGGGGATTCGATTCAGCCAGTCCCCGACTGGTGGAGGAGGCAAAAACCCCGCCTGGGACCACCACTTACTGATTCGGAATCCTGAGGTTGGAAAGGAATATGGCTATCGTGCCAGAGTGGTTTATAAGCCTTTCATTTCCAATGAGGATATCCGCGCTGAGTTCAGCGAATGGCGTCGGCAGCTCAATTAAAGAACAGGTGAATCAGGCATCAAACCGGGCCGGGCAATGATGCAACCAATTGGGTTTTCTGGCTTGAAACAGATCTCGATTGGAAATATCTGCAAAGATCAGCCCACCCTGCCCTCAGTGAGTTGTTTTCGTGAGAGCGGAGCGAACCGGCCGGATATAACCTGTCAGGCCCTGTTTTGCGTAAAAAACAATCCCCACATCAAAAGACACATACCAGGATTGCCCCGGAACACCAGCCACAGGTGTTGAGGTCCAAGCCCATGAACTGGTGTTGAGAAAAACAGGGTCAATTGCGGGGGCGCTCCTCGAATAGTCTATCAGGCTGCTCAATTCATTGAGATTCGGCAAACGCCAGTCGGCAAATCCGGCAAAAGTGAGACTCTCACAAGTGCTGAGAGCCTCTGACCAATTCATCGCTCCGGCAACTCCAGGGACACTCGGATCTTGTATCCACATCAATCCAGTGTTGTTGTCGCTAACAGTTCCGTTTCCGTTGACAGTGAAACGTTGGTTCTTGCTTGAGTTACCTCCACGCACCGGGCGTATAAAATTCGAGACTGATTTGAAGGTCCAGTTAACCGGCCCATAAGAGTATTTCATCCATGCATGACCTTCCGGGTTATTTTTAAAGGGCGTGGCAGACCAATAGGCAGCTTCTGTTCGAGAGGAAAAAATCGGATTGATGGCTGGATCAGGCCGGCCTGCATCGGTCAGAGTCGAGAGTTCCTCAATTGATGGTAAACGCCAGTCCGAATATCCGGAAAACTCCAGGCTCGCACAAGCCTGATTGGCCTCATCCCATGTATATGTGGCACTGACAACAGTGGATGCCGGATCCTTCAGCCACATCAGCCCCGTGTTGTTATCAGTAATGGTTCCATTGCCATGGTCGCTGAAAGACTGAGGCGCCCCCATCCTGTAATGACCATCATCACCAGATATCTGCGAAATTGTGACGCCTGTCGCAATCGTTCCAATGATACCCTCCCGCCAGGCTCCTCCCGGATTCGGAGGTGTGGGAGTTGGGGTTGGAAGGATTTGGACCTGCCACTGGCTCATGAAGATGATCAGGTCTTTAGCATCGATTACCTGGTCGTGGTTTAAATCAATTTGGGGTAAATCCGGAGTGGGAACTGGATCCTGGGCTGATACGGGATGGATCAACCCTCCAAGGAGGATTGATAGTACCAGAACAACTCTATCGATTTTTCGGTCTTGCATTCTGATCCTCCTCTCGAGACCGATTTGTAAGGAGGGCAATGTTATCCCGTCAGTTAAAAAATGGTCAACAACAAAATGATGCTGCCAAGCATATTTTTTCCCTATCCAATCGCATATGACCTCACTAAATTAATGCCCAACTGATGATCTGATTTCTGCAGGAGGGAAAATAATGGCACGGCTGCTACAGACTGCATTGCTGCTGGTTGTTTCCGGGGCTTGTCTCTTCATGGCCGCGACTGCACAGACAGGAACAAGCCAGACAGGCAGGGAATACCATGTTTCGGTGCATGGCGATGATGCAAATGAAGGTTCCCAGGAAAAGCCATTGCGAACGATATCCGCCGCAGCGCAACTTGCGCAGCCTGGAGATATCATCACTGTCCACTCGGGGGTCTATCGTGAATCGGTCCAGCCTCCAAGGGGAGGTGACTCGGAGGATAAGCGCATAACCTACCAGTCAGCTGCTGGTGAAAAGGCTGAAATCAAGGGGTCTGAAATCATCAGGAACTGGGAGAAAGTCCAGGGTGACACCTGGAAAACAGTCCTTCCCAACAGCTTCTTCGGAGGCTTCAATCCATACAGTGACCTAATCCACGGTGACTGGTTCAATCCGAAAGACCGGCAGCACCACACAGGCGCTGTGTACCTCAATGGCTTCTGGCTGGCCGAAGCGGCGGCACTGGAGGATGTGCTGCAGCCAGCCAGTGAGACTCCGTTATGGTATGGCACAGTCGATGATCAGAACACAACCCTCTGGGCTCAGTTCAAAGGGGTGAATCCAAATGACCAGGAGGTTGAGATCAATGTCCGCAAAACAGTTTTCTATCCGGCCAGGCCAAACATCAACTACATCACTGTGCGCGGCTTTACTCTCTGCCATGCTGCGACACAATGGGCTCCTCCGACAGCGGAGCAGACCGGATTGATCGGCACACACTGGAGCAGGGGGTGGATCATAGAAAACAACACAGTGAGCCACTCGATCTGCTCAGGGATTTCACTTGGAAAATACGGGGATGAATGGGATAACACTTCGGCGGATACGGCGGAGGGCTATGTCAAAACCATCGAACGCGCTTTGCAGAACGGCTGGGACAAGGGCACAATCGGCCACCATGTTGTTCGCAACAACACCATATCACACTGTGAGCAGGCTGGAATTGTCGGCAGCCTGGGCGCCGTGTTCAGCACCATCTCGGGCAATACCATCCATGACATCCATGTTCGCCAGCTCTTTACCGGGGCGGAGATGTCCGGAATCAAACTTCATGCCGCTGTCGATGTAATAATCGAAGGGAATCGGATTTATCGCTGCTGCCGTGGACTCTGGCTTGACTGGATGGCGCAGGGGACACGTGTGTCTTCCAACCTGTTTTATGACAATATCGATCAGGACCTTTTTGTCGAAGTCAATCACGGCCCTTTCGTGGTTGACAACAACATTTTCCTCTCACCCATGTCGCTGCTTTCAGTCTCCCAGGGTGGCGCTTATCTGTATAACCTGATGGCCGGGAAGCTGGTGCTGAACAGATTCGATGGACGGCAGACCCCTTTTCACAAGCCGCATTCCACAGAATTGGCCGGGATGCATGACAACCCCTTTGGCGATGACCGTTACTGCAACAATATTCTCACCGGAGCTGCCGATCTGAGCCTTTATGATGATGCAACACTTCCAGTTTTTATGGCTGGCAATGTTTTTCTCGGCAGTGCCAAACCATCGAAGCACGAAAAGGATCCACTCGTCATCCCGGATTATGACCCCGGCCTTGGATTGGCTGAAAAGGGCGGAGAGGTCTTTCTTTCAGGCAGATTCGATAAAGCCTGGTCCGGGACACAGAAGCGCCAGATCATTACAACCGGACTGCTTGGTAGATCGGCAATCTCAGGGGCCGCCTACGACAATGCCGATGGCACTCCATTGAAGATTCAGCACGATTACTTCGGGCTGCAGCGCCAAACGGACAACCCTTTCCCAGGGCCATTCGAGACAGCCTCGGATGGAGATCAGAAACTGAAAGTCTGGCCAGTGAGCAGGACCCGATAGAGCCTGCCCCCGAGTCTGCAATGGGGCAGGCCTCTCCCCCGTCTCCTTATCTGAGGAAGGGCCAGTTGCCGACCGAAGATGGATTCTGTGTCGGTGTGGGCGTGGGTGTTTCTGCAAAGGGCAGCACATCAGGAACGACACTGACATCTGTAGTGAACTTGAAGGGGTACAATGCCCCACTCGGAAATTCCAGTTCAACAAAGAAAGCACTCCAACCCTGCGCTGGAGGGTTCACCTGGCCGATATAGAGGCCACCACCCTGATTGCTCAAGGGAGTGCTGGTCCAGGCAGGGCCGATCGAATCCAGGCGAAAGTTTCTCGCTGAAGGATTGGTCGCCTGCCAGAGCCTGACAGCGGTCGGGCTCGCCACAGTCTGCACATGCAGTGATCCATCCGGCTGCCGGGTCCAGGAGTACTGCGGCCGGGGTGTCTTGTTCAGAAAGGAATGGTAGCAGGCCAGGAGGCTTTGAACGGCATCGGCATTCAGACCATGGTCTGTATTGGGAACATATCGCAGGTGCTTTTCACCCACCAGGTCATCGAAATAAAACTGGGAGGAATCCGGCAGGAAGAACTGATCTCCGGTTGAGTTCACGATAAATTTGGGCATGGTGTAACGGTTCCGGTAGGAATATGGATCGACGATCGCAAACATGGCCTGGCTCTGTGCAGTCCCCATCCAATCCATAAAACCCATGTCAACATAATCATTCAGAGCATCAGCCCAGTAGCCATAGGCTTCCCAGTGGTGCTGGATGCTTTTCTCGACATTGAGCACATCGATCACCATGGGGGCGATCGCTTCAACCCGCGAATCGACAGCGGCTGTTGTCCAGGTGGTCCAGCCGCGCTTCGATGCTCCTGCGAGCATGAAACCAGTAATCGATGGATATTCGGATTGGATGGTGTCCATGGCACGCACAACCGCTTTGGTCATCGGAAGCCGCGGCAGCCACAGGGGATCTTCCTGGTTTGCATCCAGGCTCTGCTTGTATTTATCCCAGGCAAAGGCGATCAGCTCATCCTCGATCCGGCCACTGGCGATGTACCTTGGATCGGATTCATCGGAGAACTTGATCGGCTGGTTCGGAATCATCCGTATCTCAGCAACAACAGAGTTGGTGAGAAAGGCTGCCGACAGGAGGCTGGAATCGACTGTAGAGGGTGCGGGGCCGCCATTGTTTCCAGCACTGATATACAGCAAGGACTTGTCATGATGCAGGATCGATGGAACAACAACTATAAGCCAATGCTTCCATAAGGTGCGATCGACCTCAGAGGGGCTGCGCCAGGCCTGTGAAGTCATTTCCCATACTTTGGCTGTATAACCCGGACCACTGATAGAATTCGCGAGGCTGTAAGAATAATTCGGATCAGGGGCTGCAATGTAGTCATCCAGGGGTGTTGCCGCTGTCTGCAGGCAGAAAAAAACCAGGGGGGCCACTGTAAAAATAAAACGTATAAACATCTGGAACATCCTTTCCTTTCGGTCAGCCAGGTTTTTATTTATGGACCTGGGGCTGCAATTTTGAAATCTTCTCTTTCATTTGAAAAAAATCATCGATAACCATAAAAATATAAAAAGGGCTGTTCATTCATACAACGACCAGGCGGGGTGATTGGCGGAAAGAGGTCGCGGATAAAAACGAATCAGCTGAGAGATATCTACATTCCGTGGATTCTGCTGGTAACGCAGCAAGAATTCAGCGACGACATCATAGGCTTCACGGCTGAATGGCGCGATACGCAGAAAATATCCAGGAATCAATACCTGGTTGGGGCCAAATGCTGTAGTTCCGACAATGTTTCCGAACAACACACCCTCGCCGAGCCTGCCAAAGCCCCGGATGATGGTCCGTGCGAATGCCTGCATGTCGCTTTCGGTAAAAACCTCCCCCTCCAATCCGAGGGTTAAAGGAAACGCCGCAGTGAGCGCGGCATGAGAAAAATCCTCTCCGCCATTGAGATCCAAGACTTGCTGCTCGGGCAAGGGATTGTTTAATGGAAGAATCGATAAGTAGTAGGGCCAGAAATAGGCTCCGGGGCCATACTTCGGACCGGCATACAGCCCCATCCTCCGCTTCATATATTGGCCGATCTTTCGGGCCATGACCTTGTGCTTGATATTTCCACTCGCCTTCCAGGAACCCCATAATGCCAATCCCATGGCGCTCTGCCAGTTCCCGGGGAGGATATTTCCTTCCTCAGAGGGAAGGTCGTCTTTGAAGATGTAATGCCCCTCATCCGGACTCGGGCCATCAACCCACTGGCGGTCATGCCAGTCAAGGGTTTCTCGAATCTCCGCCAGCCAGGTGTTGAACTCTGCACCAATTTCATTCAGGAGATCCGGCTCCCTTTGAACCAGCTCCAGAAATTCGACAACTCCGAAAGCAATCATCCCGGTATGGACAGCATGAATGGTATGCCTTCCAGCGTAATATGAAGTCCCCCAGGCGGGGGCGGTTTCACCGAAGAAGGTGGCATATCCCTTTTTATCATCGCGGTTGGCCATGGTGGCACGGATAATTTCGAGGTTCACATCAAGGTATTTCCTGTCCCCGGTCCCACGGTACATGTCATTGAGAGACTGTGCCTGATAAGAAGACCCCCATGCCATGTCAGTGTCGAGATTCTGCCTGCTGTTGATACGGTTCAGCCAAATCTGCAGGACCGAATAGAGGTGCCGGCTGTCGTATGTCTGTGGAACTGCATACTGTTCCAGAGTTGGAACTGTATCCGGAATCTGGCCGAGGCTTCTCCAGTAGTAATCGAAGCTGTCGATATAGGATTGATCCTGGGAATTCGATTGAGCCGGCACAACAGCAAGGAAGGTGCACACCAGGACAAATTGGAGAAAACAAAATCGCATTTCGCTTGAGATTATCACAAAAAACCTGCTGAAGTGGTACCCGGGCAGAAATTGGCCTCGCGCCAGCAGCAGGAGACAATCTCACTAATCGAATAAAAGTGAAGAGTTTCAGCGCCTTTCAGGGCTTGATCGACTGTGTCGGAAAGACCTCACGGATCACCTCGAGTTTCATGGCCTGATCCCCCTGTGTGGGCGCTACAATTCCTCCCTCTCCATACTCATTCCAGGCATAGATGGTGAACATCTTCTGATGGGGAAAGCCCAGCCTGGGATTCCCCTGTAGATCGTGTTTTATCTGTTCCAGGGCATGCCTCCACTGCTCACGATTGGGGAGCTGATAACACGGCCGGGGATCATGCCAGGGGCGTGGGTTCCAGCCAGCTGGAAGGTATGGGATATAGGGAAGCGCATCTTCTGCATGGGCCAGTCTGCCCTGATGGGCATGGTCGGCGATTTCTTCATACGGATGATCCGGGGGGTCTGGTCACCCGTTGGCACATCCATATAGGTTGTGGTGAATTCGAACAGCTGGCAGGCAGGGTGCCCTGCCCCGATCTTCTCATGCGCAGAAACCCCACAACCGATCAGCATCTCCCCCAGCCCCGCTTTTCTGACAGCCTCCCTCAGCGACTCGATGCGTTGACGGCACAGATTGATGTCCTGACCGCAATGCTTGTACAGATGATGAAGGCTGTGGAACTTGAAAAACAGTTTTCCATCGATCTTGAGATAAGCCGGATGGCCCAGAGCAGGCAACCAGGCCTGGATGCACCGCTGCCATTCCTCATCAGTCTTCACGACAAATGGATCATGATTGCAGAATTCGATCGCAAATTTCATGCGTCCGGATTCCGGTGAATGAACATACTGATCGACACCAGCATTCAGGGAGGCCAGGCCTGGTTCCGGGTTGGGAATGGTATGCACCGGGTACCAGAGGATCAGGAAGAAATCCACACCATTCCCGGAGGCTGCCCGGATTTCCTGATCCATTGTCTCCTGGGTGTTGTACATTCCCAAAAGGGGTGCCCGGCCCGGGTAGTCCGGACGCCAATCCCGGCCTGTGCTGTCATGCCATTTGTTCGGCAAGGCCTCCCACCATCCCGCAAAGTAGTTGACCCCCACAAGAATTTCCTTTTTAGGGGCTTCCGATGTGGGCTGAGCCAGGGCGGAAATCATCGAAATGAGTAACAGATGGAACACCATTGAGTTGACACTCCCGATTATCATCAGCCATCGAGGCGGCTCCTTTCCAGAATCCTGGATATGAGCCGCTGCTTATCCAAAACAGATGGTTGAGGAAACAGCCTCTTCAGGTCTTTTCTGTTTTTGCTGATAATGGAAAGAACTGTAAACCGGGAGGATTCGAACATGAAGGGTGTCATTCTGGCGGGGGGGCTTGGCTCCAGGCTTCGCCCCCTCACAAAAATTACCAACAAGCACCTGCTGCCGATCTATGACCGACCCATGATTTTTTACCCCATTCAGGCCATGATCAATGCAGGCATCAAGGATATTATGATTGTCTGTGGTGGAAATCATGCCGGTGAGTTTCTCAGGCTGCTGGGAAATGGAAAGGACTTTGGGTTGAAACACCTGAACTACACCTATCAGGAGGGGGAGGGTGGAATTGCGGACGCACTGGCACTGACCCGTTTTTTTGTCGATGACGACCGTGTGGCTGTCATGCTGGGGGATAACATCATCGAAAACAATTTCCTGCAGGCCAAAAATGATTTTGAAGCGCAGGAAACCGGAGCGAAGATCCTCCTCAAAGAAGTCGCCGACCCACGGCCTTACGGGGTGGCTGAGGTCTCTGGTGGCAAGGTCCTTGGGATCGAGGAGAAACCCCAGCAGCCTAAATCGAACCTGGCAGTGATTGGAATCTATTTTTTCGATAACACGGTCTTCAAGATTGTCGATACCCTCAAACCATCGGGCCGGGGTGAACTGGAAATTACTGATGTCAACAATGCTTATATCCAGCGGGGGGATATGTCCTATTCGATCCTGGAGGGCTGGTGGGGAGATGCGGGAGAATCATTTGAATCCCTGATTGAAGTCAGCAACCTGGTCTATCAGACCGGCGCCAACAAGATGCCATGAAGCCTCCCGGAGAGGGACAGCAGAATGCACTTGAGATTACAACCAATTGGAATGGCAGGCCAATGAAAATCATTGTCACCGGTTCGAAGGGGAAGCTCGGCCAACGCCTGATCCGTGTGTTATCCTATTCACACGATCTGCTTGGCTTCGATCTGCCGGAACTGGATATCTGCAATCTTCAGGATGTTATAAAGCAAATCCTCCAGTTTCAGCCGGATATCCTGATCAATGCCGCCGCACACACCGCAGTGGACCGTTGTGAAGACGAAGCCGACCTGGCCTACCAGATCAATGCTCTTGCGGTCCGGAACCTGGCGGTTGCTGCAGAATCCAACCGTGCGCGATTCATTCATTTTTCGACCGATTTTGTCTTCGATGGGGAACGCCAGGGGCCACCCTACATCGAATATGACACTCCCAACCCACAGTCGGTTTATGGAAGATCGAAGCTGATGGGAGAGAGGGAAGCTCTCTTCAACTGCACCCGTTCGATCGTATTGCGACTTTCCTGGCTGTATGGCAGTGGGGGGTGGAATTTCACCGACTGGGTGATCGGAGAAGTCCGCGAGAACCGGCCGGTCCGGATTGTCACAGACCAGCTGGGATGCCCCACCTGGATCGGGGATGTGGTCAATCAGGTGATCCATCTGTTCTCAACATCCGCCCAGGGGCTTTATCATTGTGCAGGAAAAGGCTGCTGCAGCCGGTATGACTGGGCCTGTGAGGCGGTGAAATGCGCCGGCCTGGATACCTCATTGGTCAAACCGGTAACTTCAACAGAGTTTAAGCAGAAGGCCCCACGGCCGACTTATTCCGCAATGCGGAATTTCTGCCTGGAAAAACAGGGGCTGGAAGTCATGCGCCCCTGGCAGGATGCCCTGAAGGATCATATCTTCGAGGAATAAACCCGGTCAAAAGGAGCAGCCCCGATGCGAATCGCCCGTTTCAAGACCTGCAAAGGTGATATCCAGTATGGTGTCTGGGAAGACAACGGCAGGATTCGCCTGGTAGCGGGAGATATTCTGGATCTCTGGGCGGTGACGGACCAATGCATCGATCGTGAGGAGATCGCACAGATCCTCGCACCGGTCTGCCCACCCAATATATTTGCAATGGGGCTGAATTATCGTGCTCATGCTGCGGAAGGCGGAGTGCCAGAGCCGGACCATCCTCTTATTTTTATCAAGGCAACCACAACTGTGATCCCGACGGATCACCCCATCCTGCTTCCGAAACCAGCACCGGATGCGGTTGATTTTGAGGCCGAACTGGCTTTGATCATTGGCCGTAAAACCCGGGAAGTGAATGTCGAGGAAGCGGCTGGATCGATCCTCGGCTATACTGCTGCCAATGACGTCAGTGCACGCGACTGCCAGATGAAACACGACCGCCAGTGGGCGCGTGGAAAATCCTTCGATACCTTCTGCCCTCTCGGGCCATTTATCTGCATCGGTGAGGATCCGGATTCCGCCTCGGTCAGAAGCCGCCTCAATGGGGAACCCATGCAGGATGGCCACACAAGTGACCTGATTTTCAACTGCCGCCACCTCGTCAGTTACCTCTCACACCAGTTCACCCTGCTCCCCGGGACAATCATTCTGACCGGAACACCCAGCGGGGTCGGGGTTCATCGGAATCCGCCGATCTTTCTCAAAGACGGGGATCTCATCGAGGTCGAAGTGGAGGGTGTGGGTGTTCTTTCCAATCCGATTGTCTGTAGCCCATAAATCGGTATGACCGGAACACAACTGAAACCCTCATCCAACCGGAAGCAACCTGTTGTCGATGCACTCCTGCTCGCGGCGGGAAGTGGGAAGCGGATGGGATCCGCAGGCCAGGGCGGAAATAAAGTATTACTGCCTCTGATGGGCCATCCGATTCTGTGGTATTCGCTGGTTTCTCTGTTGAAATGTGAAGAGATTCGCCGGATTGTCCTGGTTCATAGGTCAATCGACCAGGATGAAATCACAAAAACTCTCTCCTCCTGCACACCCGATAAGGAAATTCTTGTGTGTGAGGGTGGCAATGAACGCCCGGATTCTGTGTTCAATGGCCTTGAAGCATTGTCCGGACAGCCCCCGGAGGTTGTCCTCATTCATGATTCGGCCCGGCCTTTTTTTACCCGGGAAATGGTGGCCAGCTCGATTGAACTGGCACAGATCAACGGAGCAGCCACTGTCGCCATCCCTCTGACCGATACTTTGAAACGGGGGCGGGATGGCTTTTTAAACGAAACGCTCCCGCGCAAGGAACTCTTTCGAATCCAGACACCCCAGGCATTCCAGTATGATCTGATACGGGAAGCACACCAGATTTTCAGAAGCAATCCGGATCCGGGAGTTACGGATGATTGCATGCTGCTTGAGAAAAAGGGGATGAAAATCGCCCTGGTGGCTGGAGATGAGAGGAACCTGAAAATCACCACAGCCCTGGATTTGCTGGTGGCGGAAATGATTTTATCCCAGGGGAAAAAAGAGGGTTCTCAACCCTACCCCTTTTATACCCGATAATGCTGTCGATAGAATAGAGGAAATACGGGTCTCAGGCGGAAAGGATAATCCCGTTGTGCACCTCAACCTCTTTCCCACTTCCCGGATTGATGGGAAGCCATGGAGAGCATTGTGTGCTATAATGAAGGTTGAGTGAGTCCGTATCAAAAAGACAAAGGAGAATAGCCCCTCCCAAGGCGATTCCAAGAGGAGCATTCAAATATGAATCTTGAAAGATTAACCGAACGCGCACGACAGGTCATGAGGCGGGCCAAAGAAGAAGCCGCCCACCTGGGAAGCAGCCATGCCTCAACCGAGCATATCCTGCTGGGGCTGATCGCCGAGACGGACAGTGTTGCGGTAACTGCCCTGAGAAATCTGGGGGCTGATCTCTCCCTGTTGCGGAAGAAAACGATCGCCCATATCCAGAATACCTCCTATTTCCTTGAGAAAGATGCAACGCAGCTGTCTCCCAGCGGAAAAAGGGCCATCCAGTTCGCCCACCAGGAAGCTCAAAGCCTGGGGGTCAATTTCATTGGCACTGAACACCTCCTGCTCGGAATCATCCGCGAGAGCGATGGGATTGCAGCACGGGTCCTCCTGTCTCAAGGGATCGACCTGGTCAAGGCACGCGCCGAAATTCTACGCCTGATGGGACTCAGCGGAAATTCGAGTGATCCGCAGGCCCAGGCGACCAAAAAGAAATCAAAAACACCTGCTCTGGATGCTTTTGGAACCGATCTGACCGACTTGGCACGAATGGGGAAACTCGATCCGGTGATCGGCCGCCATGATGAAGTCGAACGGGTGATCCAGATCCTCTGCCGCAGAACCAAAAACAATCCGGTTCTGATCGGTGAAGCGGGAGTCGGGAAAACAGCAATCGCTGAAGGCTTGGCTCAGAAGATTGTCAATAAACAGGCGCCGGACCTGCTGGCAAGCAAACGCCTCATCACCCTCGATCTGGCCGCGCTGGTGGCAGGGACAAAATACCGTGGCCAGTTCGAAGAGCGCCTGAAAGCGGTCCTCGAAGAAATTCGCCGCAATGACAACATCCTCCTGTTTGTCGATGAGTTGCACACACTGGTCGGGGCAGGCGCTGCCGAAGGATCGATGGATGCTTCGAACATGCTCAAGCCAGCCCTGGCGAGAGGGGAGTTGCAGTGCATCGGCGCTACCACACTCGATGAATATCGAAAACACATCGAAAAAGACAGCGCTCTTGAACGTCGGTTCCAGACAATCATTGTCAATCCACCATCGGTCAAGGAAACCATCGAAATACTGAAAGGTTTGAGCGAGAAATACGAATCACACCACCAGGTTCATTACACCGACAAAGCCATCCAGGCAGCCTCGGAACTTTCTGACCGTTATATTACGGATCGTTTCCTCCCGGATAAGGCAATCGACCTGATCGATGAAGCGGGAGCGCGTGCCCACCTCAAGGCCACCACCCGACCGCGCGAGCTCAAGGAGCTGGATGATCGAATCGAACAGCTCAACCAGGAGATCGAAGCTGCTTCGGTGACCGAAGAGTTTGAAAAATGCATGGATCTCAAGCAGCTGCGCGATGAACTCAAGGAAGAAATTCAGACAAAGACCAGCGAGTGGGAAGAACGCAAATCCCGGGAAGAAAACCGGGTTGTCGTAGATGAGGAGGAGATTGCCTATCTCGTCTCGAAATGGACCGGAATTCCCCTGGTGAAGCTCGAGGAGAGCGAGAGCGAGCGCCTGCTCAAAATGGCGGATGAGCTGCACAAGCGCATTGTCGGGCAGGAAGATGCCATTCAGACCATTTCCAAAGCAATCCGCCGGTCACGCGCCGGACTGGCCGAAAGGAAACGCCCAATCGGGTCATTTATGTTTCTCGGGCCTACCGGTGTCGGGAAATCCGAGCTTGCCAAAGCCCTGGCGGCCTATTTGTTTGGCAATGAGGATGCCCTCATCAACATCGATATGTCCGAATACATGGAGAAGTTCGCGGTTTCGCGCCTGGTTGGAGCGCCTCCCGGCTATATCGGGCATGACGAAGGCGGCCAGCTGACCGAAAAAGTGCGCCGCCGCCCTTATTCCGTGGTCCTGCTCGATGAGATCGAGAAAGCGCATCCGGATGTTTATAACATCCTCCTGCAGGTTCTGGAGGAAGGCCGCCTCACCGATACCACCGGCCATACAGTCGATTTCAGGAATACAGTCCTGATCATGACCTCGAACATCGGAACCCAGGAGATTACACGCAAAACCGGGCTGGGATTCGAGGCGCACGCACAATCGCTGGATATGGCCAGCATCCGTGAACGCTTGATGAGCGAGCTGCGCCGGAATTTCCGTCCGGAATTTTTGAACCGGGTCGATGATGTGATTATCTTCCATCCACTGGATGAAGATCACATGCGCTACATCATCGATATCCTGGTTCGGGATATCGAGAGCCGCTTCAAAGGAAGCTCGACACGCATTCATTTAACGGATTCAGCACGGGAGTTTATCCTCGAAAAGGGATTCGACCCGGTTTATGGGGCCCGCCCGCTCAAGCGAGTGATGCAGAGATACCTCGAAGATCCATTGGCAGATGAAATTTTACGTGGAAAAATATTCGAGAATACCGATATTTATGTGGACCGTCGTGATGATGATCTGGTTTTTTCCACCCCAGAGGGGGCGGTAACTTCGGAGGCTCTGGCAGAAATCAATTGATGCGGGTTGGGAGTCCCGTGGGCTGATGCAATGATAAGGGTACTGACCTTCATACTATTCCTGTGTCTGACCACCACCGCCAGCCAGGGACAGGTTATCGGGGAGATTCAGGTTGAAGGGACAAAAACATCGGATCCGGCTGAAGTCCTGAAAGTTATCAAGACCAAGGTTGGAGTTTCCCTTCAAAGCCAGCTCACCCAGCGATCGATCAGTGAAGATCTCACCCGGATCAGCGAATTGGAACGGTATGATCCACTGAGCCTGCGTGTTGAAACCCGTGGCTCAGAAACCCTGAAAACTCTCGTCTTTATTGTCAAAGAATTCCCGGTCGTTTCAGATATCCGTTACAGCGGAAACACCAAGTACAAGAAAAAAACGCCTCGATACGGAAATCGGCTTCGAGGCGGGTGAACCGCTTTTCTTCAAACCGGAACTGATTAAAAGCCTCGATGAAAAACTCGAAACTTTTTACAGTTCAAAAGGTTTTACCAATGTCCTTGTCGAAGGACGCCAGGCCGAGGAGACCGATGCCGGAGTCGTTCTTGAATTCGCCATCGAGGAGGGGCGCAAGCTCAAACTTCAATCGGTCGGCTTTGAAGGGAATACCGCATTTACCGATGATACGCTTCGGAAACACATCCAGACCAAACCGAAACTTCTTCATCTTTTCCGGAAGAAATTCGACAACGAGCAATTCCAGAAAGATATCAAGGCCCTTGAATACTATTACCAGCAGCATGGATTCCTCGAGGCAAAGGTTTCCGAGGGAACCAGAAAGCTGGTCAAGGATGACCGCCGCCTCGATGTCAACTTTGACATCTCCGAAGGCCCACAGTATCGACTCGGCAAGGTGGTCATCGAAGGGGCCTCGATCTTTGACCGCTCGGATATCCTCCACCCGCTTACTGTTCAACGAGGTGAAATTCTCGACCGGCCTCGGCTGGTTCAGAACCTTCAGGATGTGCGTTCACTGTATTGGAACCAGGGCTACCGGTTGGTCGATATCGAACCCGAGATCATCCCGGATCGTGAAACCGGAGTAGCGGATTTGTTCCTGCGTGTGAATGAAGGGCAAAGGCTCAGGTTGCGGAATGTTCAAATCAAAGGTGTCGGAGAAGCTGCAGATCACAGCACCTTCGATGTGCCTATGGAAACGAAAGATTATGTCGTTGAACGGGAATTCGAGCTGGAGGAAGGGGATGTTCTGGACTGGTCGAAAATCGAGGAAACCGAACGAAAACTGGTGAATCTCCAGTTTTTTGAAACCCAGGAAGGTGTTTTTCCACCCAAGCTGAAACATGGTTTCCAACTTGAACCCATCCCCGGCACACGTGAAGCGGATTTGCTGCTGCAGCTGGAAGAAACCAACACCGGATTTATTCAGCTCGGGGGTGGTTTTTCAACTGACTATGGAGCCAGCCTGAACTTTGAGTTCAAAGACCGCAATGCTTTCGGGAGAGCCTGGAGCTATTCCTTTGCGGCGGATGTTGGCAGCAAGCGCCAGAGTGTGAGTCTGACTTTTTTCAATCCGCACCTCAATAACACAGATTACACCAATCGTTACGGCGTCTATTACCGCCGGACAGATAAAATCGGTGGGAAAGATTTCTCCGAGAAACGGATTGGAGGAACTGTCGCGGTCGGCCGGCAGCTTACCAAAGAGGTCCATGCTGAGATCGAGTACCGCCTCGAACAGGTCAAGCTGGAAGATATCGGCAATGACCTGATCCTGCGGGATCCCGATGACAAGAATGCGACTCTGGTGGACAAGCTCTACGCCGAAGACAGCACAGTCACCAGCAGCGTGGCGCTGAGGGTTGCCAGAGACACACGCGATTATGTCTTCTTTCCGACCAAAGGGTTGCGGGATGTTTTCAGCATTGAGGGAGCCGGTTTGGGTGGCGACAATAAATTCGTGGGGCTGGCGGGAACAGCCGATCGATACATCCAGCTGAAAGAGAAGCTGGTTCTGGCACTGCGGGGCCATTATGCCATGCAGTTTCCGTTCGGAGATACCGAGCGAATTCCATTGCATGAACGGTACTTCCTGGGAGGTTCGAATACCATCCGCGGATTCCGGGTAGCGGGAATTTCTCCGGTGAAATATGCTCAGCGCCGGATTGTGGATATCGATGGGAATGAGATAATTTTTGATGATGACATGCGGGTTGGGGGCGAAGCCGAGTGGTATACCAACCTCGAACTGCGTTACCGCTGGAATGATACAGTCCAGTCGGTTGGTTTTGTCGATGCAGGCAATGTTTTCGAGGAAGCCACCGATTTTGATCTGAACACGACCCGCGCCGCAGTTGGCACCGGATTGAGGCTCAACCTGTTTAACAACGCGCTGGTTCGGCTGGACCTCGGATTCCCTGTCGCCAAAGAAGATGAGGACAAAAAGCAGAACTTCCAGTTCAATTTCGGGGCGAGTTTCTAATCACCTCTGGGGTGCAAGGATAGCATCACAACAATCAAGGGATGGATGAAGGAGGAGAAAAATGAAAGGATATCGTGCTGTCTGGCCTGTAGTCCTGATCGGAATTGCCATTGCTGCGGTCAGCACACCTGGTTCAAAAGCCTTTGGGGAAGCTTTGAGCATCGGTTTTGTGGATTTGGATCGAATCCGTGAGGGGTACAAGCGTTACCAGGATGCGCTGGGATCGATCCGCGGAGTAAAAGACAAGGAGCAGGCCAATCTGGATGAAATGAGTGCCACTTTCGACAAGGCTGTCCGCCAATTTGAGCTTAAAGAAGGCCTTTTCGCAACCGAAGAGCAAAAAAAGACTGAGCTCGAGGATCTCAAAAAAAAATGGAATATCCTGAACGAGTACAAAGCAACCAAAGACCAGGATCTCGAGCGAAAAAGCCGGGAAACCCTGGGGCCATTGATCGAAAAGATTAAAACCACGATCAAAGATGTTGCCGCGAATAATGGATATCACATGATTTTCAAGCAGTCCGACCTTGCTTACAGTGATCCCCGCCTGGACATCACCGATAAAGTGCTTGCGGCTTTGAATAAGGAGTGAAATTGTGCCTACCCTCCGATTGGGAGAATTAGCCGAAAGAATCGCCTGCAAGCTGGTGGGTGATCCGAATGTTCTGATATCCGGTGTCAATACGATCGATGCGGCAGGTCCAGGGGAGCTGTCGTTTGTTCATAACGAGAAATACATAAGTGCCATCCCGAATTCCCGCGCCTCGGCAATAGTTGTTCCGATGGATTTGGAGACGGAGTTCCGGCCTTTGCTGCGCAGCGCGGATCCCTATGTCACTTTTGGCGAAGCGATGCGGATTTTTCTTCCAAAGCGCCAGCGCCCCGAACCCGGGAGCCATCCTACAGCCATGATTCATCCCACTGCCCGGATCGATCCGACCGCTTCGATCGGACCTTTCTGCTGCATCGAAGAAGGAGTGCATATCGGCCCGGAAGTTACCATCATGGCTGGATGCCAGATCGGACAAGGGACCTTCATTGGCGCAGGCTCCTGGATCTACCCGAATGTCGTTATTGGAGCGGCGGTCCGCACCGGCCAGGATGTCATCGTTCACAGTGGAACAGTCCTCATCTCGCCGGTCTGTGAGGTGATCGCAGAAAACGAGAATGCCGGGCGAAAGTTTCTGACCGAAATCGGAAAGGATGTCGAGATCGGAGCGAGTGTCACAGTCGAACCAGGACGGAATCATCCGACCCGGATCGGTCCAGGGACAAAACTGGATAACCTGGTCCGCATCGGCGCCGAGGCGCGCATCGGTGATGATTGTATTATTGTCGCTCAGGTTTCCATCGGAGCGGGTGTCACGATCGGGAACAATGTGACGCTGGCAGGCCAGGTCTGTATCGAGCCTCATCGCCGTGTCGGGGATGAAGTCATGGTTGGGGCCAAGAGCCTGATTTCCGATGAAGTCGAGGATCGTGCCGTGGTGAGTGGCATCCCTGCCCTGCGCCATGACCAGGATCTCCGGTTGAAGGCCCACCTGCGGCGATTGCCGAAGCTGTTTCAGCGTGTCGAAGCACTCGAAAGATCGCTCCAGTACCCCTCCGACGAACCCAGCTGAAACTGGAAACAACCAATCGATAAAGATCACTTCTGTGATCTTCCTTTCCGAATCCGGGGTTTACCATGCGTATCCGAGAACTTCAGGAATTTCTGGGATTGCGGCGCAGCCTGGCCGGGCTTCTGTCCATGTGCATCCTCGTGGGGATGGGCGAAAAGATGGCCGAACGCTTTCTGCCCATCTACCTCATTGCTCTTGGGGCCGGTCCACTTGCCATTGGGCTTCTGAACGGGCTTGATAACCTTTTATCCGCGTTGTATTCCCTCCCGGGCGGGCTGTTGTCGGACCGCTTTGGGCATAAAAAGGCACTCCTGATGTTCAACCTGCTTGCTATGGCCGGCTTTGCCATTGTGATCCTGATTCCCCGCTGGGAAGCGGTTCTTGCTGGAGCGGTTTTCTTTTTATCCTGGACCGCCATATCTCTTCCCGCCACAATGAGCCTCGTTTCGACCCTCCTCCCCAAAAACAAACGGACCATGGGGGTTTCCATGCACTCACTGGTCCGGCGTATTCCGATGGGGCTGGGTCCAGTTCTGGGTGGATTGTTTATCGACATCTGGGGGCGGACCAGCGGGGTCCGGCTTGCTTTTATTCTTGCGTTCGTGATGGCTGGGCTGGCTATCTGGATTCAGCAGATTTTCCTGCCGGAGGATGTACCCGCCAAACGGGAGAGTCCCGATGATTCACAAAAGAGTCCATGCCTCCTGATGGCTCAGATGGGACCGGCTTTAAAGAATCTGCTCATCTCAGACATCCTGATTCGTTTCTGTGAGCAAATTCCTTATGCCTTTGTCGTGGTCTGGTGCATGGAAAGCATCCAGCATCCGGTTACAGCTTCTCAATTCGGATTCCTGACTGCCATCGAAATGGCCACCGCGATCCTGATCTATATCCCGGTAGCATACCTGGCCGACCGATCGACAAAAAAGCCCTTCGTGGTGGCCACTTTTGTCTTTTTCACTTTGTTCCCTCTTATTCTGCTGTGGTGCCATTCATTCACAAGCCTTGTATTTGCTTTTGTATTGCGGGGGCTGAAGGAATTCGGGGAACCCACCAGAAAGGCATTGATCATGGACCTTGCGCCAGAAGGAGCCAAGGCACGCATGTTCGGGCTTTATTATATGATTCGGGATGTGGTGGTATCAGTTGCGGCATTCGGTGGAGCTTTTCTCTGGATGAGAAACCCCGCAACAAACCTGCTGGCCGCTTTCGGATTCGGAGTGCTGGGAACTCTGTGGTTTCTCTGGAAAGGTGAGGATACGGGAAAGGTTGTGGCGCAAACCGCCTGAAAAGGGGAGGGGCCGCTTCCCTCCCCTGCATTCCGGAAATGTCTGCGCTTCCTGCGGCTTCAGTCTGCCACAGAAAAGCGATAATTCCAGCGCCGATTCGGGGCGCTGTCTCCATTGACACCGAACTCGGATACACCCTCGAAGCTCTGGATATTGTCGGCCCAGTGGAAATCGAAACTGGGTGTTCCATCATCAAGGCCTGTCAGGTTCCTCGGGACTGCCAGCTCCATCCCATTGCCATTGACCCGATAGGATGCCTGACCGACAGTCTGCCAATCTCCATCCTTCCAGGCTTTCACAGTTGTTTCTGTTTCGGATGGAACCTCTTTGTTGATTATGTAGTCATACCCCAGCCACCCGGTCTTTGTGTTCTTGTCGCTGTCGATGAATAACAGCATCCAGTTGGGATCGGCATGTGAGGAGATCGGCTGGCTGGTCTGCACAAAGAAAGACAGATTCCTGTCATCAAAAGCAGCTTTGGCAATGACGAAATCATTTCGCCCAGTGTCATTGGCATACAAGGTTTCTCCATAGCCTTTATGGTTCCGATGGGTAATGTCGCCGATGGTGTCTCTGAATTCGGGGGTGGCATCTTTCCAGTCCTCGAAAGAGCCATCGATGGCGATCGTGTGGCTCCCATTTGCTTTTGGGATTTCACGTGCGCCTTTGTACCGCCGCACCCAGCTGGCCAGCTGGTAGTAGTAGTTGTCACCATGCCCACCCCGCATCGGCTCACAGTCACGGCTGTATTCCTGGGTGTACTGATCGACAAACAGCCCGCCCGGAAAATAGCAATCGGAATCTTTGTAACGGCTCCATTCAAGGAATCTGCCAGCCACCCATTCATTCCAGCCGGTTACGAAAATAAACTTCGGGTTTACCTCAAGAGCCCTTTGCCATTGTTCATCGAAATTCAGGCCCAGGCTGACTGCATCTTCACGCGGATCTTTAGCCCCTTTATGCCAGCTGCGCCCCATGGCCCCTTTTTTGTCCGCCATAGGAGCCGGGCCGGGGGTGTTGGGGAGTGCATTCTGCGCCACACCGACACTCATCTGCTCGGCTTCCCCTTTGCTGTTCTTGAAAACATGCTGAGGAAAAACCTCCAGCCAGCTCCACTGATCCGGTCCAGTGGGGCCGATCCAGTAATCCGGCATCGGGCGCCTGAAAGTAAAAAAGTCCAGCATGGCCGGATCTTTGATATAGGCCTTGTCCGCCAGGATGAAGGGCTTCCCCTCCCAGCGGAACCACAGGTCACTCCACAGACCTGGCTGATAAAGATCTTTCCAGACACGGTCGGTGATCGGGGTGGGATCTCCAAAGGGGGCTATAAAGCCGATGGCCGGTGTGCGCGCTCCTTCCGCCCGCATTGCGGTGTATTCACGGCAGAGGGCTTCATATTCCTCCTTCCAGGTGAAAGGGGGATTGGTGGTGTCGAAGAGGACCACATCGATGCCCGCATCCACCAGCAGGGTGGCATGTTTCCGAATCACGAATGGGTCGGTCATGATGTAGTAGCCCAGCTCCGGCTCACCCCAGTGGTGAGCGGCGGGAGGCTCAGGCCATTTGACAACCCCATCTTTGGCAGTCGCGATCAGTTTTGTATTATCGAATGGCCCTGGTCGATTGCCGGTGTGCCAGGTCCAGTAAAAAATCCCCACCTGTTTGTCCTTCTTTGGCGAACCACAGTCCTCATTCCCGGGAACAACTCTTCCGAGATCATCGGTCGCAACCCAGGTATCGGAGAACGTATCTCCATCGGTGAAAGGCTTGCCGGAAAATGGGCTATCCGCCGAGATACACTGTGCGGGAAGAATGAGCACTGCAGCCAAGAGGAAAACTCGAGTGACAATCCGATTCAGCTTCTGATCCCGCCGGAATGAACATGCAAAGTGTTGGTTGATCGACATAGCCAGCCTCCTGCACAGATGTTTTCCTGTGATACTGAAGGAGAACTCCGATTCTGTCATCCCATGGAGATCATGGCATCCAGAGTCATTTGGCTGACTTGATGAAGGCCAGCACATCTTTCGAATTGATCTTTCCATCCCGGTCATAATCGACAGCCAGAGGGATATCTCCCTGGCTTAACCAGTGCTGGGCCAGGCTGAATGCATCGAGGCCATCGACGATTCCATTCATATTGGCATCACCTGGAGGAGCGAACTCGATCGGAATGAAAAGCTGAAGAGCATGTGGAACACTGCCGGGACCAAGCGTTAGAAAGAGGAATTGCTTCTTATACTCCCCGGGTGGAGTCAGGATATACGCACTCAACCCGACTGTGCGAACTTCACCTGCCTGCAGATGCGGGGCACCGGGGGAGACGACCCCAGGATTCTTCTTTAAGACCATTATATCCATATCGATGGTGTCATCGGGTGCATCGACCGCCCAGGTATAAACATAAGCCCGATAGGTGCCTGCGACAGGAAAAGGATAAAAGATCGATTCGGAAGAGCCTTGAGAATCCGACTGCATAACGAGCTCTGTGTTCTTGTAAACGCCATCCGGTGTAGTGCCATCAGCGCCATCACGGTACAGGTACAGATCGACATCTTTCGCTGTCGATTTGACATCCACCCTGATCAAACCGGTTAAGTTATCGGTTCCAAAAGTTGCATGGTAATATTGGCTTTCCTGGATGGATTGAAAATTGTAGTGGCTGGCGCTTGAGGGGCCATACGCTTCCCCGGTGAAACCATCCATTGAAATCCCTGAGGTCACAGTGATGCTGTCCACAAAATTATTGGTGGCGGTGTACAGTTTGAGAGGGCTGGGTTTGATGTTGATTTTCGAAATCTCCACCTGGTATGGAATTTCGAACCTTCTTCCGCTGAACAGGACATTCTGGACAAACAGGGCATGCAGGCCATCGGTTAATGGGGCCAGCGAGTAGTCACTGTTGGAACCGGAGGCAGTCTGGTACCGCCAGTTGGGACGGCCAGGGCTTCTGAAGCCGCCAACAGGAACCAGGGTATTGGTCCGAATTCGGTGTGGTAATCCGGGCTTCCGGGTGTTGTGAAGGAATCTTTTTCCGGCCCCATGATCAGTGTATCGATATCGGTGGGCAGGGTATCCTCCCAGGTGGTGCGTGTGAGCAGGTAATCGCCGTGTGAAGGGCTCTTGCAATCCAGGAAAAAGAATCGCCCATCACCCGATTCCTCCCGGCCTTCCCATGAGAAATCCCCTGAGAGGAAAGTATTGCGAAATGGACCAGCAGACTCGGTCACGCCATGAATCAAGTGATTGGAGTTCTCCAGTGTTCGAGCCACATTGATCATGACCGGAATGACTGTCGAATCGGTTACCTGCTGGAGAGGATCGGGCTGGAGGATCAGTTTGGCGGTATACAACCCCAATGGCATATTGGGTGGGATAGTGGCATTCAATTGGATATAGCCATGCTGTCCGGGCGGGATGAGGAGTGAGTTCACCCCTGCCTGAAGCCAGGGGCAATCCACTTCACGGAAGTAGGTGGCGCGAATCCGGATTTTGACCGCCACGGGAGTGCTGACTGGTTTACGGTGCTGGATTCCCACCCAGATCCCATGGTGGTATCGCGAGAGTGGATTGGCAACAAAGGCTCTGAGCGATGTGCCGTTATTATATCCATAATTGAAACGCATAAACTCACCGGCATCCATTTCTCCATCTTCCACCAGGCCGGGAATCGATCCCCGTGTGTCATCGAACAGCTTTCCATTGCCATTGACATCGGTCCAGTCATAAATCAGGAGGCGGTATGAATTCTCGCGAGGTGGAAGAATCGAGCCTGGGTCGCCTGTCTGATAATTGGTATCAAAATCTTCGAAAGGATAGATTGCTTCAAACACGATCAGATCGGTTCCGGCAGGGATGGGATTCTTCCCGGGGCCATGGAAGAGGGTTGCATAATCCGGCTGGCGTATATCCAGTTTTTCAGCGGAAGTGGCCAGTGTGTTGATTTCAAAATCGGTATGGCCGAATTCCTCCAGTTGATTGTCCCTCACCTGAAGTGAAATTGGCTGCGCCCCCTGGTTCCAGACATCCACAGTCTTCTGATAAGCCTGCCCTGGATAGACAAGGCTGGCATACCCCGGATATTCAGTCCCACGGAAGTTTCCGGGAACCCACGATGGCGGGTTAACCTGAATGCCTTTTGACTGTCGCGCCAGATTGACTGCACGGCCCGCATGGATACGTCCACTCCCCTGGCGGAGAATGTCGTAGTTGAGATCAATGGCCGAGCTCATCAGGATCCGCCGGACAGCCTTGGAATTTGGCCAGACACCATTGGCCTGCTTATAGGCCTGGCAAACAAGAGCAGCAACTCCAGCTGTTTCCGGGCAGGAACGGCTGGTTCCTCCCCACTGATCCCAGGCCTTCCATCCATCCTTGGCTTCATTGAGTGTCACATCGCCACCCCCCCAGGCGCCATGAGCGACGACATCGACACCGATCTGCCCGGTAGCGGTCGGCCCGGATCCGCTCCATGATTGAATATCACCATGGAGAATCTGGTCAGTGCTTGTCAGTGAATCGTACTCATCGCAGGTATCGTAACTGGTACATGCTCCGACTGTGACAGCCCTGAAGGAGGAGGGAGTCGTGCAGGTCGAATATCCAGGAGCACCATTGCCGGTCGACTTCAACCAGGTTATCTGTGGCGCTTTGAGGGACATCTTATCGATCAGACGCGAGTGAGGATCCCAGCCGTCATTATCGATATCTCCGGCTCCATAGCTCATGCTGACAAGGTTGGGTTCATCGCCGGTATTTTCAATGCCATCATACCCGAGAGTGGCAAAAAGGTGAAAATTGGCGAGTGTTCCACCCACGTAATAATTCCCGACCGCGATGATCTTCGCCTCGGGCGCTGGCCCCTGAACCATGCCATCTCCTGGCCCCTGAAAGGGTGGTTTGATGCCGGGCGCGCCTCCATTGATGATCCCCCTGGCTACCGCAGCTGAAGCACAGAATGTTCCATGGTTCCCGCCCCTTTCATTCTTATCATTGATCATGAAGGCGACCAGGGAGCCATTCGCAGGAGGAGAAGCCTGGTAGAGCCAATCGGCTGTGGGGATATTGCGAACTCCATTGGCGATGAAATACACCATGCCTCCGGAAACATCCGGATAACCATCTGATCCAGCTGTATTCGCGGCGGAATCCCAGATATCTCGAAAAGAAATCTCGCTTCCGCGAAAGCAGGGTTTCTCATCGGTGAAATCATAGTCCCCATCCAGGTCGACATACACAGTGTTGTACCCCACACCCCGCTGAGCGGTATTCGGATGATCCACCAGAAGCACCGCTGCGGAGTAATCATTCAGGACATCTTTCTTCAACTTGGTATCGGGATGAATTCCAAAGCGATAGATCCCCGATACGCTCTCGGCGTTAAAAGTGTATGTGTGAGTTTCTGTCTGATCGCCATGGTAGATAGCGAAATTGGCTGTTCCCACACCCCCATTGATTGTGACCGGAGGGGTCGAGCTGGTATCGACAAACCAGGTCCCTTCGGTTGTGTGTGACATGTAATAGGTCGAAAGGGAACGGTCATCAAAGCAGATCGGCCAGCCATAATGTGGTGAGGCAGGATTTAAATCACGCGCCTGGGTTCCCAGGAGATCGGGATTTGCAAAATCGACTCCGGTGTCAATGATGGCAATTTTTACTCCCGCTCCTTTGATACCCAGGGACCAGGCCTCTTCCAGGCCCAACGGGTTTTTGATCCACCAATCCTTGTTTTCTTTGATAGAGACTTCCTCAACCAGCTTCTTTGCCTCGGAGAAAGGGGGAGCCTGCTTCAATGCCTTCTGAAATTCCTCGTGACCTGGAAGTTTCCTTTGAATCCCTGGCACATCCGGATCAGGAGGTGAAGGAGGTGTACGAGGCCCAAAGTCAAAGATTCCCTCCACTCCGGGGTCGCTGGCAGCCTTCAGAATTTCACGTGATGTCAGGAAACCGCGTATCAGACGCATCCCTGCAACATCCATCACCTGAATCTGCTTCAAATATTTCGGTGGCTCGGTATCTTGCGAGCAGATAATTGTGACCGGGTGGCGGGCTTCGGATGGAACCGCAATCTGTGCACGGAGTTCCGGGCTGATTTTATTTCTGGAAGTATCGATCTGGGAGAAGGAAGAATTTGGGGATAGAGAGAATGCCAATGCTGCGAGGCAGGAAATCCATCGAATCATCAGGGTGCCTCCTTAGGATGAGGGCTGGAGAACAAAGTTCAGATAATGTCAATAATATCAGAATTTCAAGACAACAGCTGAATTATTCGTTCAAGGCGATATCCGGCATCCTGAGCGGCAACAAGGATGTCGTCGGCGATCTGATCGATCCCATTCTGAGAAGGTTGATTATCTTCCGATCTGATATCTTCTTTTTGAATCGAGGGCATTTTCTCTGCCAGCCACAGCCCCTGGATCAGCCATTCAAGCCGTTCCTTGCTGATCCACCGGGACCCTTCGTATTCATTCAGTTGAAGGTATTCGGCTACATCGGCATCACTCAGGAGGGCAGCCAGGTCTTCCGCCAGGGTGGCCACAGTGCAGGTGCCAAGGAAACCGGATCTGGCATACAGCAGGACAGACAGATTCGCGAGCAGACCCGGAGAAGGGTTATCGTTGCCATCCGCCTCAAAGGCACGCACAAGAACTTGTTCGATCAGCCAGTCTGAGACCCAGCCGCCGTTGGGTTGGACTGTTTGAGGGCGGATGAATAATTTCTCGAACTGAACCAGCACAGACCGGGCACGCAAGGCGGAACGCAGCGGAGCATCGGGCAATAGCTCCTCACTGGCCTCAGGATCCTGCTTTGCAGTGGCCGGGCCGGTCCTTCTGTTTTCCACCCATTCCGAAAGCAGGTCATCAATGGTTATACAATCCTTTTCGATCTGCCTGGAAATGCGGGTCCAGTCAAGGGTCGCAAGATCGTATCTCCGTGCCGCAGAAAACAGATCGGATGTGACCTTGTTGCCTGCAATAGAAATCTCTTTCGCTCCGTTTTTCACAACCGACAGCAGGAATGCAGTCATCGGATTCAGGATCGGCGACAGGATCATCTCTTTGCGTGCAATTTTCAGATCAGGCGCACCGCTGCCAGACAATCTGGCGGCCAGTTGGCCCCAGGTTCCATCTGAATCGAGAATCTCTTCGAGATCGATAAAGGCCTGGTACTGATAACCAGGCAGCTGAACAAACAGGCCTTCATCCGCCAGCTGGCGGCCCGAACGGATATACTGAAGAGAATCGCGGTGGTCACGCAGGAGGTAATAAACATTCGATTCCGTGCGCAGGTTCAACGCCTGAACCAGCGAGCGTGACTGGAGATCGGTTTCATCCTGGCTGCCCATGTTGATCGGGGTGGAGATCCGAATCCATCCCGAAGTGGATCTGAGCGAGTTGTTGTACAGGATGATGGCCCGTTCATTTCCCGCACGGTTTGAATAAGCAAAGACATCTTCGTTGACATGACCTTCAGGCGTGAAAAAATCATAAAAAGCGAAATTCTCGACTCCACTGTAAAGGTAACGTTTGCGCAGGAATGGAAAAATCTGGCCAATGTGGCGATTGACCAGGTCCTGATCCACCGATTCATCCCAGTAGGCTTTGCGGTATTCCATCCCATACTTTTCAGCGAACCCTTCGATCTGCCCATGCCCGAACATCGGCAGCCCGGGCATGGTGGCCATCATCAGACAGATGCCGAGGTATTTGTCACCTTTTCCGAACTGCTCGACAGCGGTTTTTTCATCGGGGTTGTTCATGAAATTTACAAACCTGCGCAGGATTTCAGGGCTGAACTCGAGGACATTCCTGATGGTCAGGCGGTATTTGGAATTTTCCTCATCCTTGAGCATGTTCATGAAAGCGCTGTTATAAACACGGTGCATCCCGAGGGTGCGCACAAAATAGCCTTCCATCAACCAGAATGCTTCAGCGAGCAGCAGGGTGTCCGGCAATTCCTGTGCGATGCGGTCCACCACCTGGCGCCAGAATTCTTCCGGCATGATTGAGTTGAACTCTTCAGCATCCAGCCCATGCTCGGATCTGGAAGGAATATCTCCTCCGAGGCCGGGTGGAGGAAACCAGAGGCGATGAAAGTGCCGTTTTGCCAGTGTCATGGCCGCATCGAAACGGATGATCGGGAACTTGCGTGCCACATGCAGGATGGTCTGAATGGCGGCTTCCCGAACTTCCGGGAGCAGGTAATTGAGCTGCGCTGTATCGTTCCATGGCATGTGGGTTCCATCATTGCCATGATAGACATAGCGTGCCTCCCCCGAGGCGTTGTCGACTCTCTGGAATACGACTGCTGCATCACGGTGGTCCCAGTATCGATCCTCGATGCGTATGGACACACGCGGATCACCGGACAGATTTTCACCTGTGAATGAGTAGTTGGGGAAAGGTGAATGATCACTCTGAATAAACCAGTCCGGGTGCTCGACCACCCAGCGCGAATCAATTCCCATGTGGTTGGGGACCATGTCACTGGCCAGCCTGATGCCCCGTGCCCATGCGCGTGACCTCAGGTTTTCATAAGCCGATTCCCCGCCCAGCTCGGCTGCGATGACATAATCATAGATTGAGTAAGCAGAGGCCACCGCTTCAGGGTTGCCCCGCAGCTGTTTGATGCGCTGGGAGGCATGGGAACGTTCCCAGACTCCGATCAGCCACAAACCAGTGAATCCCCATTCCGCCAGACGATCCAGCTCTTCATCGGGGATCTGGTCAAGACGAGTTATTTCATGCTCGTAGGATTTTGAAAGCTGATCAAGCCAGACATATATTGATTTGGCAATGAGGACTACATTCGACATCCAGTCGCGATCCCGGGTGAAGCGCTCATACTCCGGATGGGCGCTCAATTGACCCGGTTTGCGTGAACGGAAAGTCAATACTTCGGCCGGTGCGGGGCCGAAACCGCGTGGACGATGCTCTTCACGCAGCAGATCGCGCCCAACCAGCAAACGAGTCTGCAAGTATGAGGGCAGAATCTTTCCCCAATGCTCATAGATGAATTCAAGCTGGCCGATCAGTGAATCCGGAGCCGCTTTCATCGGCGCCCTTAAAATGTGGAACAGAGAGCCTCCTAAAAATTCGGAGGCGGGCTGGGATTCAAAAAAGGTTTCGAGGGACTGAACAAGCACCTCATAAACGGTTTCATCTTTCAGGCGCCTGTCATCGAAAAGTGGAACAAGGTGCTGAGCAGCCGGATTCTCGACAGAAAGAGACAGAAGAAGCAATTCGCGAATCGACAGGAGCTGATTGGAATGGCCATCCGGGCTGGCTGCCTGAAGAAAAGAAGCGCTGTCCGCTTCCGAAGTAAGGACATCCAATGGAGGAAAGAAGCCCACAAAGGTGTGGAGTGTTCCCTCGATGGATTCCTCCCCGTGGGTAGATGAAAACTGGTCCAGCCCATCACCGAGCGCCCCCGGGTTCTCCTCAAAACAGTAATGATCAAAGAAATACCTGAGAACTTCGGAGATCAGGCTGAGGGCAATCAGCTCCCCGCTGGAGGCATAACGCCCCTCGGGGAGAAGGCCGGGGGAATGGTCATTGATTCTCTGTGCCAGGACACGGATGGTAAAAACATTCCTTCGGACAGCGCGATTGCCTGTCTCGGGCAGAATGGTTTTGACATTCAGCGCATCCACAACCTGCTGTGTCAGTGCAAATCCAAAAGGAAAAAAAGGATGGGATTCTTCCCTGATGAGTGGCATGGTCTGGATCCTTCTCGGAAGAGTAATACTTGCATGATTTGCCTCGATTGGAATATCCCCATCCCAAAGCAGAATTTATTCCGATCAGACCCGTTTCAAAATATATCGCTGCAGGCCAGGCAACCCTGTGAATCCTAAACAGTTTCAGGCGACCCGTCGGAAAGATTCACCCAGTCAATACCGATTTTACGCAAGGCATATCCAACCTCTTTGAGATGGTCGCCATAGGCAAGCATCCAGTGGAATCCAACCATTTCCCGGGCGAGTTTATCGCAGTCACCCTCAATCGAGACATCGATCTGCGAACGGCAGATATCATGGAATGGATTCGCCAGGATCTTCCCACGGAATCCGATCCAGCGCACTGCATTGAAATCCGGATCGATCATGGTGATGGTCTGTCCCAGACGCATATCGACCTTGGGGGCCGCCCCATAGTCCGATTCAAAATGGGTGTATAATCCAGCCTTCTCGAGACGCTTGCCATCCATCATCCGGGGTGCAGTGCAGTGCGCCACTGTCACCATGCCATGATGCGGATAGGTGGGATCATTGAGAAATACCGGTGTTCCACAAATGTTGTGAAGAAGGATCCCCGAGGGAATCACCACGAAATCGGATTCACAGAACGCCATCGCTCCGGAATCATTGATGACAGACAACGGCAGGCAGGCTGTGGTTTCGGACATAGGCATGATCGTTCCCATGCAGTTGTTGATGGTCATGGCAGAGACACCTGCTTCAGCCATCAGGTCTTCAAAAACCGAAGTCAACAGGAATGCACGGTCCACAAACCCCTGATCGGTTTTGAGGCTGGTTCCACGTTGGGAAAGGTACTGCCTGGCTCGCTCGTCACATGCCTGGACCCTGGCAGTATCGTTTCGAGCGCTCTGAATCCGTTTTCCAAGGTCATCATAGGACACATCCACAAACTGAATCTTCCATTTTTCATTGGTAATCTGAGGGGCTTTCTGGCCTCCCATGCCCCAGCCACTGGCCCCACCCACAACCAGAATCTTCGAGCCGAGGGTGTTCTTCAATGCCGAGAGAGAGCGGAGCCTCCAGGCCAGATCGGCGGGTTCATCCACCATGACATCTGCCGGTTCAAGGCCTGGTTGGCCGAGTTCATCGACCGTTTTTCTCAGGAGGCGCGGGCTGGCAATTTCATACCAGAGGTAAACCGGGCCGGACCGGTGACGGAGGAACAGAAGGTTGTAACGGTCGGGCGAAATCAATGATTCAAGGATTTCTCCACCACCGCCAGCGCCATAAATCAGCATGACATCGGCTTGGGTTGCTGCAATGGCTTTGCCCTCAGCAGGTGTGGCAGCTTTGGCCAGCGGGAGGAACCTAAGTGGGAATTCACATTTTTTCGAAACCTGCGCCAGCTCAGAATCAATCCTTTTCATCTCGGCATCCACATCGGCTTCGGTCATGACTCCACCCCAATCCCGCCAACTGGTTGCCTTGGCTCGTTGGGGGATGCGATAGGTCAGCACCGGTTGGACCAACAGTTCCTGGCGTGCTGTATTCAAAGCTACTCGAGGTCCTCCACTCAGTGAGGCCGGATTCTCACCAGCCTCGGAAATCGAAGCGAAAGCAGCCCCAGCCAGTGCGCCTCCAGCAATAGCCGCTGTCATGAAAGACCTTCGATCCATCCCATGATGTCCACAACAACCACAACGATGCCCCTGTTCATTCATCGGCTTGCCTCCTGCTGATTAACTCACGGATCGAGTTTCATTCGATGCCTGATTACAGGAATACTCGATCATAAATATAATTATAGCATTCTCCCCAGACCTTTGATATCTGCTGTTTTGAGATCCCAGCTTACCGGTTCATTCCGGGGGGGTTTCCTCTTTGATTCGAGTGAGTGGTAGGATATGGCCAGCTGGAATCGGCCTGGTCCACTCAAGGTGCCATCAGGCATCTGCCAGCTGTTTATAATATGTATGGGTAATTAATCAGGAGGCGGGATTGTGGAAAAGGTTCGCATGGGTGTGATCGGGATCGGCGGAATGGGAGAGCATCACTGCAGGAGTTTCAACGATCTTTCACGCATTGAGCTGGCCGCAGTATGTGACATCGATCCGGCAAGACGGAAATATGCCCAGGAACAGTTCGGTGTGCCTGGGTTCGAAGATTACCGGGATATTTTAGAGGGTGATTTATGCGATGCAGTTTTGATCGCCACTCCTCATTACTTCCACCCACCGATGACCATCGATGCATTTCGTGCGGGAAAGCATGTCCTTTGTGAAAAGCCTGTCGGGGTTTATACGCTGCAGGCTGAGGAAGCAAACCGTGAGCATGAAAAATACCCTCACCTCGTGTATGCCCTGATGTTCCAGATGCGTGCGGCTGGAATCAACCGCAAAGTGAAAGAGCTGATCGATTCGGGAGAAATCGGAAGGCTGACCCGCGTGCTGTGGATCAACACCGACTGGTATCGCACCCAGGCCTATTACGACAGTGGCGGCTGGCGCGCCACCTGGGCGGGTGAAGGAGGAGGTGTGCTGCTGAATCAATCACCCCACAGCATCGATTTGCTCCAGTGGCTTGCAGGGATGCCTCACAAAGTGCGCGCTTTCTGCCAGCTGGGAAAATCCCATGACATCGAGGTTGAAGATGATGTCACTGCATATCTTGAATGGGAGAACGGAGCGACAGGGGTCTTCCTGACCAGCACCTGCGAAGCACCGGGAACTGGGCAGCAGGAGATTATCGGGACTCGAGGGAAACTGGTTATCGCCGGTGGGAAAATCACATTTTCAAGAAACCGCACCCCGATGGATGAATTTATCATTGAAAGCACCGGGCGATTCGACCCACCTGAATCCTGGACGATCGAGATCCCTCCATCGAGAGGAAATGGAATCCATCAGGACATCACCCAAAACTTTGTGAATGCCATCCTCGATAAAGAACCTCTAATTGCTCCGGGTGAAGATGGGATTCACTCGCTGGCTCTTGCCAATGCAATGATCCTATCCAGCCTCAAAGACAAATGGGTGGAGATTCCATTTGATGGCAGGGAATACAAGGCGCTGCTGGATGATCTGTGCGAGAGATCGACCTACAGGAAAATTGTCCGTGAGGTCACACCAGAGGACATGAATGCCTCGTTCCACTGAGAAGGACCGGTCGTGACAACAGAAATATCAATCCGCCCGAGACAGCCCTACTTCAAGCCACGTGAAGGGAAATTCGAGCTGGTTTCGAAATATGAACCGGCCGGAGACCAGCCCAAGGCGATCCGCGAGCTGGTTGAAGGCCTGCAGGCCGGGCTGCGATTCCAGACGCTGGTCGGTGTGACCGGAAGCGGAAAGACCTTTGCCATGGCCAAGGTCATCGAGGCAATGAATTTGCCTGCACTGGTGATTTCGCACAACAAGGTGCTCGCCGCGCAGCTTTATTCGGAGTTCAAACAGTTTTTCCCCGGCAATGCAGTCGAATACTTTGTCAGTTATTACGATTACTACCAGCCCGAGGCGTATGTGCCCACCACCGACACCTACATCGAGAAAGAAACCGATGTGAACGATGAGATCGAACGGTTGCGGCTGTCATCCACCACCAGTCTGATCGAAAGAAGAGATACCATTGTGGTTGCTTCGGTTTCATCGATCTATGGCCTGGGCGCTCCCATCGAATATCTGGACACCTATCTCCCCATTACTCTGGGAGGTTTTTCAGACCGCACCGCCATACTCCGAAAACTGGTTGCACTTCAGTACGCACGAAAAGATGTCGATTTTCATCGAGGGGCCTTCCGGGTCAAAGGCGATGTCGTAGATATTTTTCCGGGATATGGAGACACCCCGATCCGGGTCGAACTGTTCGGAGATGAGGTCGAACGGATCTCCGAATTCGAACCCCTGACCGGGCGGATTCTGCGTGATCTCGAGAGTGTTACCATCTGGCCCGCGAAGCATTATGTGACCAGCAAGGCCAGGCTGGAGGCGGCAGTCAGGAGTATTCAGGACGAACTTAAAGAGAGGCTGCAGGAACTCCATTCCCAGAACAAGCTTCTCGAAGCGCAACGGCTGGAAATGCGGACCCGTTTTGATCTTGAAATGCTTCGCGAAACAGGGATCTGCCAGGGAATCGAAAATTATTCCCGGCACCTGGATGGACGGGAGCCTGGAGAGCGCCCTTTCTGTCTGCTGGACTATTTCCCTGAGGATTTCCTTCTGTTTGTCGATGAATCTCACATCATGCTTCCACAAATCCATGGGATGTATGGCGGGGATCGTTCACGAAAGCAGACCCTGGTCGATTATGGATTCCGGCTTCCTTCAGCCCTGGACAACCGCCCCCTCATGTTCGAGGAATTCATCGAGCTGGTGGACCGGGCCATTTATGTTTCGGCCACCCCGGCACAGTGGGAAAAGAGTGTCAGCGGCCAGATTGTAGAATTGATAATCCGGCCCACCGGCCTGGTGGATCCGGCGGTCGAGGTGCGCCCGGCCCGAGGGCAGGTGGATGATCTGATAGCACGGGTCCGGGAAGTGGTGGAAAAGGGCGGTCGTGTTCTGGCGACCACATTGACCCGGAAGATGGCCGAGGATCTGGCACAGTTTCTTCAAAGGCTTCAGATCAAAGCTCGTTACCTCCACTTTCAGATCGATACTGTTGAACGGGTGGATATTCTGGAATCACTGCGGAAAGGGGACATCGAGGTTGTCGTCGGGGTCAACCTGCTGCGTGAAGGCCTTGATCTTCCGGAGGTGCAGCTGGTTGCTGTTCTCGATGCAGACAAGGAAGGCTTCCTTCGCTCGGAGACCTCGCTGATCCAGATATGTGGCAGGGCGGCACGCAATGTGGAAGGCCGGGTGATTCTGTATGCCGATGAAATGACCGGATCGATGGATCGAGCACTGAAAGAGATGCGGCGGCGGCGTGAAATTCAAGAAAAATATAACAAGGACAACAATATCCAACCGCGGACAGTTGAAAAAGCGATTACCAACATGCTGGTCGAAGTCCGCCGTAAAAAGGATGAGGCCAATGACCTGGTGTACCAGATTTTCGATGAGTTCGAAAACAAGCGGATTCCGGTCCGGGAGCAGATTGCACGGCTGAAAGCACGGATGCTGCTGGCAGCAAAGAATCTCGAATTTGAACAGGCTGTGCTCTACCGTGACCGGATCCAGGAGCTGGAGAAAAAACAGAGAAGCGGAGGACGTTCATGAAACCTGAAGTGAGCTGGTTCCAGTTCACCGAACACCCGGATTCGGATTCCTGCTGGTCTCTTTCAACCGGGCCGGATGGCCGTATTTATGCCGCAGCCTGCGCGGAAGGTGTTCCAGGAGGAACAGTCAAAGTTGTTCGCTACAACGAAAAGACAGACGCCCTGGATTACCTGTTCGATCTGGATGAGAGGGTCGATGACCCACGCGACTCCGGGCGCGCCACCCAATGCAAGATTCACTACAGCTTCGCCCCTTCCCTTTCCGATGGGATTCTCTACATGGCCACACACCTGTCCGGCCCGCCGATCGACCAGCCGGCTTATTCTCCATGGCGGTCCTGGCAGGATCCTGAGAGGTGTTTTCGGGGCAGTGCCCTGCTGGCTTTCGACACCCACACTGACAAGGTTCTCTGGTGGGATACAATCATCCCGAAAGAAGGATGCCGCTGCCTTCTCATGGATGAGGAGCACGGATTGCTATATGCCCTGAGTTATCCCCGGGATCATTTCATCATTTATGACCTGGCAAACCGTTCTCGAAAGGATTTGGGCCGGATCGGGTCGATCAACGCCCAGGCGCTCTTCCTGGATTCCAGCCATCGTGTCTGGACCTCACGGGATGACGGACGTTTGGTGCGCTATGATCCTCGAACCGGGCGGCTTGAAATTTCACCCTATGTCCTTCCCCATAACCCGGAATTTCAGACCGGCTGGCACAGTGTGATTTATGATGTGGTCGAAGCCCCGGACAGCCATGCTTTTTATATGTGCACCTGGATTGCCCAGCCCCGCCTGATCCGTTTCTGGGCCAATGAAGGGGATTGGGGGCGGGTTGAAGATCTCGGCCCGGCAACCCAGGATCGAGATCCCTCCATTCCTTGCAATACTTTTCTGGATCATTGTGGCGGGTTGGTTTTCGGAGCAGATGGAGCGCTTTATTACGTTGCCTCCAGGTGGCGGGACCCGGTTTATAATCCATATCCGGAGGATCGGCAGGAACGCGAAGGCGTTGTCTGGCGGCTGGATCCAAAAACTCTCCAACGCGAGGAATTCGCTCTGCTGCATCGTCCGGATGACTTCGCGCAGTATGTTTCACGTGGCGCTGTCGACCACAATGGCGACCTGTACTTTGGACATGTCGGGAAGCGCCCAGTTGGAATCTTCCGTGTAAAAATGCCGGAGGCAATGAAGAAGCCGAATGCCCATCTTCCCATCAGGATGTGGGGGTAAGGAGCTGCTCATGGTAGAAAAGAAACGATATGACATGGATTCCCCGGAAGCGCGTGCGGTAATCGATGAGATTGTTCATGGAACATTCACCATCGAGGGGACATTTGTCGCCTTTCCGCTATGTTTCCCGGGTGCAAGCCGGCCCATTCCACCCGATGAGAGCCGCATCGTCTCGCTGGATATTTCCAGGGAAGGCATGATTTATGGCGGCACTGAGGGGTATTGTGTTCACCTGTTTGTCGCGATGTTTCATGGTGTAACCGGCATGGTGTTTGACCTGGCGCGAATAGAAAATGCCCAGGCCTGCATCGGTGTCCACTGCGGTCCGGAATCAGTTGTCGCAGTTGTTCATGGGACCGGAGGGAGCCGGATTGTCTCAGTCCCCCACCAGCCTCTTCCGTTTGATCTGATTCAGGAATGGGGATTCGAAAAACCTGTCCTGAGCGATGTTTATCGGTTCCCGGAAGGCGAAAAGGCTGTTCATTCATATTGTGAAGCAGACCGTGAACACCTTCTGTGCCTGACTGATCAGGGCGCCGTACGAATTCACATTCCGACATCGAAGAGGACGGAGATTGAAGCACCTGAGGGGCTGAGCAGGCCGGGAGGATTACAGTCGGGCAAGGTTGTCGCTATTGGACCCGACCGAAGCATCTGGGAATATGAGCCGGCTTCTTCCCGGTTCAGAAAGAGTGAGGTTCTTCTCCCGGATGACTTCACGGTTGGCGAAAAAATCTGCTGGCTCCATGGGAGCAGCCGGGAAGCCACGTTTGTGGCCGATTCGGATGGGCGGATTTACAGGCTCAGCGAAGGTTCTTCAACTCTCGAGTTCTCGAAATCTTTGGGCCAGACCCGGCACAAGCCGGTTACAGCACTGGCCGAAACACATGATGGCCGCCTTTATGGCTTCGGGGGGGATGGGATCAGCCGTTTCTGGCGCTTTTCACCCCGGAGCGGTGAGTTGAAAGATCTTGGTGTCGCTGTCTCCATCCTGCAGCAGAGGCGATATGGCTATGAATTCAGCCCCGCTGTTGTCGGTCGGGATGGACAGATCTTTTTCGGGGAGAACGACCAGGGAGGCCACCTGTGGATTTATTTCCCGAAGGTTGAGAGGGTGTGAGGCAGTATTCGATCCAGGTCAAGCACGTGCGGGGAAGTTAACCAGGCTGTGCTTCAGAACCAGGAATTTTTTCGGTCGGGTCAAAATCCTGATTCAGGCTGAATGGGTACCAATCCCAGTTCTGTCCGAATGGATTGGAGCCAGTCGATCTGAGCGGGGAAAACCGCATCGAAATCATACACATCAAGGAAATCTTCGAGGGAATCTGAATCCTGTTTGCGCATCAGACCGGCACGGATGAGGTTATAGACAATCCGGCCAAAATCGAGTGTCGAATGGATATTCCAGCCATCCAGCACCAGGCGGGCATACGGTCCATACTCTTCTTTCATGAATCCCGCCATTCCGATTGCCAGTTCCTGGCCGGTGACATGGCCTAAAGCCCGCTTTGCCCGGATGGTGTACTCAAGACCTCGACTCAGGCCATGGTATGCAGCAAGAGGGTAGATCGGGTTTTCATCGAGTATCTGGAAGAGTTTTTCATGAGCATCAACACTCATGACGGCCCATCCCCTTTCAATACCCCAGGTGATCTGGCTATTCCTCGACCAGTTCGATGCGAGCGATCGGAGCGGCATCGCGAGTCCGCTCCGGCAGGCGGACGATCCGAGTGTATCCTCCCGGTCGAGTCAGGTATCTCGGGCCGATTTCTGTGAACAGATGATTGATCAGGCCCCAATCCTGGATATCTCTTTTGGCCCGGCGCCGACGAGCCAGATTATCTTCTTTAGCCAGGGTGATCAAAGGTTCAACAAAACGGCGGAGCTCCTTGCATTTGGCAAGGGTTGTCACAATGGCCCCATGGGTCAGGAGGGAAACCGCCTGATTGCGCATAAGTGCTATCCGATGGGAGGAGGTTCTCCCCAATTTCCTTTGTCCCATACGATGGTACATTATCTAACCCATTCCTTTCGTTTCTGCCTGCAAATCTGCCTGAAAGATCGAGAGGTGGCCTCTCACATCGTTTCAGCATCACGCTTGACCAGGCGTTCCTCAGCCTGCTTCAAGGTGGCTTCATCAACCATGGTGACTCCCAGGGAGAGGCCCATGCGATCGAGCAGCTCTTTGATCTCTGTAAGAGATTTTCTCCCGAAGTTACGGTACTTCAGTATTTCATTTTCCGATTTTTGAACGAGTTCCGCAACAGTCCGAATATTCGCCGCCTTGAGGCAGTTATAAGACCGAACGGACAGTTCAAGTTCATCGACCGCCTTGAACAGGTTCTGATTGATCTCATGGCGTTCTTCCTGTTCGGTCACATAAATCGGAACCGGGCCTTCTTCGAAGTGAATGAAGAGGGTCATGTAATCTTTGAGAAGGCGGCCCGCATAGGATAATGCATCTTCCGGTGTAACAGTCCCATTGGTCCAGATCTCGAGGATCAGGCGGTCATAGTCGGTAATGTCACCCACACGGGCATTTTCGACTTTGTATTTGACCCGTTTGACGGGGGAAAACACACTATCGACCGCGATTGCAAAGATATCATCCTCATCGGTACGGTTCCGTTCGGAGGGGACATAACCGATCCCCACATCCACAAGCAGCTCCATTTCGAGCGTGCTGTTTTCTCCGATGGTGGCAATATGTTCATCCGGGTTGAGAATCTCGACATCGGCATTGGGGTGGATATCCGCTGCAGTGACGGCACCCGGCCCGGAAACAGAGAGGGTCAGGTTCACTGGATCCGCACGGTGCATTTTGAAGACGATATTGGAGAGGTTGAGGATGATGTCGGTGACATCTTCAACAACCCCCGGGAGGGAAGAAACCTCCTGAAGGACACCAGCAATTTTGACACTCCGCAGGGCTGATCCACGAATCGACGAGAGCAGAACTCTCCGAAGGCTGTTACCCAGAGTGATGCCATATCCCCGTTCGAGGGGTTCGACAATGAACTTCCCATACCGATCGGAATGCGTTTCTTCTTCGCACTCGATCCGACTGGGCAAAATAACCGACTTGAAATCCATCGCAGTCTCCCCTTCCGATTAGCGCGAGTAAAGTTCGACGATCAAATCTTCCTTGACAGGAATATTGATTTCCTCGACTGTCGGCAGCCGTTCAAACTTCGCCGAAAAATCCTCGTTGTTACGGTTGATCCAGGCCGCCTGACGGGAGCTTTCCGCCAGGTTCCAAGCCAGTTGAATATTGGCAATATTACGGCTGGCTGGTATCAGTTGAACCACATCACCCGGGCGAACCAGGTAGGATGGGATATTGATGGCCTGACCGTTGACCGTAAAGTGTCCATGCCGGACCAGCTGGCGTGCCTGGGCACGGGAGAGTGCGCACCCCATGCGGTAGGCGATATTATCCAGGCGGCGCTCCAGGAGTTGCAGCAGATTTTCACCTGTGACCCCACGCATCCGATTGGCTTTGAAAAAGTAATTCCGGAACTGGGTCTCGAGAATCCCGTAAATGCGGCGGGCTTTCTGTTTTTCACGCAGCTGGAAGGAGTAGTTCGATCCGCGTCCGCGTCCACGCCTGGTTCCATGCTGTCCGGGGGCATATTCACGGCGGCTGACTGAACATTTATCCGAGTAGCAGCGAGGGCCTTTCAGGAAAAGCTTGGTAGTTTCCCGCCGACACAAGCGGCACACCGGTCCGATATATTTGGCCACGATTTCCTAACCTTTCTTTAATGATCTTGTTTCTTATACGCGACGTTTCTTCGGCGGACGGCACCCATTATGCGGAACGGGGGTGACATCCTTGATCAGTGCGATGGTCAATCCACAGGCCTGAAGCGAGCGGATCGCCGATTCGCGCCCTGATCCAGGGCCTTTGACATGGACTTCGACTGAACGAAGACCGTGTTCCATAGCCCGCTTGGCACAGGTTTCTGCAGCAACCTGGGCAGCGAAAGGAGTCCCTTTTCGAGATCCACGAAATCCCATTCCGCCTGAAGTTGCCCAGGCAATGACATTTCCCGCCATGTCAGAAATCGCGACAATCGTGTTGTTAAAGGTCGCACGAATGTGTACCACCCCTTTCGGGACATTCTTTTTGACCTTCTTGACGCGAGTGCGTGGTGCTTGTTTTCCCACTCTCTGTCATCCTCCTCGATGGAGTTCCTTAGATTTCAGTCTCTTCGGAGAACAGACTGATTCGTTTCTCTGTTTGCATTTAACCTTAAACTACTTCTTTTTGGCGCCAACAGTGCGACGCGGCCCTTTTCGGGTGCGGGCATTGGTGTGCGTCCTCTGGCCTCGTACCGGCAGTCCGCGACGGTGGCGCAGTCCACGGTAGCAGCCGATGTCCATCAGGCGCTTGATGTTCATCTGTACCTGGCGGCGCAAATCACCTTCCACCACGTAATCTGCCTGGATCACTGCCGCAATCTTGGTAATTTCCTGGTCGGTCAGGTCTTTGACCCGGGTTTCCGGTTTCACACCTGCCTTTTCCAGGATATCTTTGGCATTGACTCTTCCCACCCCATAGATGGAAGAGAGCCCGATATCGATCCGTTTCTCGCGGGGAAGATCGATTCCTGCAATACGAGCCATGAGTATCCTCTTTTCTCAGCCTTGGCGCTGTTTGTGGCGCGGATTGGTGCAGATCACACGGATGACGCCCCGTCGCCGGATAATCTTGCACTTATTACAGATCGGTTTGACCGATGGTCTGACTTTCATATCGGTTTACCTGACCCTTTCAAAGTCGGCTTATTATTCGTCCCCTGCCCGGGTCATAAGGGGATATTTCCACCTTGACTTCCTCGCCCGGCAGGAGCCGTGTAAATTTTAACTTCATTTCGTCCGCCAAGTGGGCTTTCACACGTTTGCCCCCTCCCAACTCCAGTTCAAACAGCTGGTTGGGAAGGTTTTTGACCACTTTGGCGGTTCTCAGTTCGTGTTCTGTCACGCGACTGGTGCGGCTTCCGGCAACCGTGTCAGGATTTTAGGCCCTTCCTCGGTCAGGACCACAGTATCCTCGACATGCACACTGGCCTTCCGGTCTCGAGTCACCACAGTCCAGTTATCATCCAGAACTTCAACCTCATGCGTTCCGAGGTTCAACATCGGTTCGATGGCCAATGCCAGTCCTACTCGAAGCCGAACACCGGTACCGCTGCGTCCAAAATTCGGGACCTGGGGATCTTCATGCAGATTCCTGCCGATTCCATGGCCCACAAAATCTCTGACTACACTATACCCCGCCGACTCCGCTCTGGCCTGAACTGCCGCAGAGATGTCATGGAGCCGGTTGCCATCCTGGAACGCTCGAATTCCATCATCGAGCGATTCATGCGCCACGCGGATCAGCTTCAGGATTTCCGGCTGAACATTTCCAACCGGATAGGTCCTGGCCATATCCCCGTAAAAGCCCTCATACAGTACCCCGATATCCAGGCTGCAGATATCACCATCCCGCAGCGGGGTGTGGTCCGGGATACCATGGACCACTTTTTCATTGACTGAGAAGCAGACCGATGCAGGAAAGCCGCGGTAGCCTTTGAAAGCAGGAGTTCCTCCTCTTTCTCTGATGGCCTTCTCAACCCACCGGTCGATTTCTTTCGGGATGGCACCCACATCGATCAGATGTTTTACACCCTGCATGACTTCGGCAACCAGCCGGTTGCTTTCGGCCAGCGCCTGAATCTCTTTGGGTGATTTGAGGTGCATCCCCTCCTGACTCCTCGTGAACATCCGTTTCAGGATTCCGGATTTTTGACCGTCAATCAACCAATCACCTAGAACCTGGGGCGCCGTGTTGGCCCGACACGAAAACCATCATAATTCCGTACACGAAGGTGGTTTTCAATCTGATTGACCGTATCGAGCGCGACGCCGACCACGATGATTAACGATGTTCCACCTAAAAAGTCATTCATCTGGGGTGGAACCTGCGACCATGCAATAAATATCTGTGGAAGAATCGCGACAAAGGCCAGCATGATAGCGCCAGCCAGTGTGATTCTCGTCAGGATATTGTTCAGATATTCCTCGGTGCGTGCTCCATGCTGGTAACCGGGAATGGCAACACCATGCTTCTGGAGATTCTCAGCGATATCCTTTGGATTGAAGGTAATCGCTGTGTAGAAGTAGCAGAAAAACAGGATCAGAAGGAATTCACCCAGGACATACAGTGGATTCCCCGGCACAAACCAGTGAGTGAAATCCTGAAGGTACATGTTGATTTTTTCAGGGAGAAAGCCACCGATCAACGAAAGAATTGTCGAAGGGAAGATCATGATCGATGAGGCAAAGATGACAGGAATCACGCCTGCGGTGTTGATTCGCAGGGGGAGGTAAGAGGTGGTTGCCGGTGCCTGCCGGCGTCCGACAATCATCTTCCCGCGTTTGATCATGACCCGACGCTGGCCATAGGTCAGCAGAACGATGAAGCCGATGACACCGACCATCAGGGCGATCATGAAAACGAGAGTGAAGGTTGATATCATGTCTTCCTTCACAAGCCCGCCCAGAAGGGCGATTGCCTGTGGAAAGCGTGCGATGATATTGGCAAAGATGATCAGTGAAATGCCATTCCCGATTCCCTGCTGGGTAATCTGTTCACCCATCCACATCACGAGGATCGAACCCGCTGTCATCGCGATGGCTCCCTGGAAAAGGAAGCTGAAGCCCGGGTTATATGCGACGGAAAATCCATTGACTTCCTGATGCTGGTAAGCCGAAAGCAGCATGAATGACTGGCCAAAGGTAATCACAACAGTCAGATAACGTGTCCATTGCTCGATTTTTTTCCGACCCTCTTCGCCCTCTTTGGAGAGCTGCTCGAGGGTTGGAATCACGATGGTCAGGAGCTGGAGGACAATCGAGGCGGTAATATAAGGCATCACGCCCATCGCAAAAATGGACAACCGTTGAAATGCGCCACCGGTGAACTGATTGATGAGGCCGAAGATATCATTTGCCCCCCCACTTCCCCGGGACAGCTGGAGAAGGAGGTTGCTGTCGATCCCGGGAATGGGGATCTGATTGCCAACCTGGAGCAGAAGAAGGATGCCCAGAGTAAAAAGGAGGCGCTTCCGAAGCTCAGGAATTTTGAAAATATTTTTGAAGGCGCCGAGCATTTCGGTCAGTTCTCAATCCTGGAGGGAGCAGTTTTGGCGGATGAAGCATCCTGGGTATTGTAGCGTGGGATCAGGTTAAATTTTCCACCAGCCTTCTGGAGTTTTTCGAGGGCGCTTTTGCTGATGGCATGGGCACTCAATTCGACTTTGACACCGATCTCACCCTCACCCAGGATTTTGACCAGTCCATCAGAGTTTTTAATCCAGCCTCTGGCAGCCATTTCTTCAGGGGTTACCACAGTTCCATCCGTAAGTTTGGAAAAATTGGCCAGATTGACAATCTGAAACTCGGTCCGGTCAATGGGTTTGAAGCCCCGTTTGGGCACACGCCTTTGAAGGGGCATCTGACCGCCTTCAAACCAGGCACGCTGCTTGCTGCCTGCGCGTGCACCTTGGCCTTTGGTTCCACGACCGGCAGTCTTGCCAAGTCCGGAGCCATATCCACGACCCAGCCTCTTTTTTGTTTTTTTCGACCCCGGTGGGGGAGAAAGCTTTGGTGAACTCACGATATTTCCTCGACACAAATTAAGTCGCACACCTTACGAGTCATCCCTGCAATCTGAGGGGTGAGCTGAACTTCGACGGACTGGTTGATACGATGAAGCCCAAGCGCCACAAGTGTCGCCGCTCGATCAGGCTTGCGTCCGTATTTGCTCTTTTTCAATGTGATACGAACCTTTTTTTCACTCATGACAGTTTCAATACCCCAGAATCTCTCGAACTGTTTTTCCCCGAAGCAGCCGCCTGAGAGGCCATTCGGAGGCCTTTCAATCCTTCGATGGTGGCTTTGGCGATATTGATCTGGTTGCTGGAGCCGAGTGACTTGGTCAGAATATCCCGGACTCCGGCCACCTCGAGAATATCGCGAACCGGGCCACCCGCGATCACACCGGTACCGCGTGATGCCGGTTTCAGAAGAACCCGGGCAGCACTGAATTCCCCTGTGGTGTCATGGGGGATCGAAGAGCCGATCATTGGAACCGCGAACATGTTCTGGGAAGCTTTTTCGATTGCCTTCCGGATCGCATCGGGCACTTCGGTCGCTTTTCCGTGGCCCAGTCCGACACGCCCTTTGCCATCACCGACAGCCACCAGGGCGCTGAAGGAGAAACGGCGTCCTCCTTTGACAACCTTGGCGCTCCGGTTGATTTGAATGATTTTTTCCTGCAACTCGCTTTTCTGCGATGATTTCGACTGCTCGTTTCTCATTACGTATCCAGTGCCAATATTAGAATTCGATACCCGCCTCTCGGGCACCATCTGCGAAAGCTTTGACTCGGCCATGGAAGAGGTATCCACCACGGTCGAAGACCACTGTTGAAATGCCAGCAGCTTTAATTTTTTCACCCATGATTTTGCCGGCACGCGCAGCGGCTTCAACGCTGCTTGTGGATTTCACCAGTGCACGGAACTCTTTCGAGTTGGTGGTAATCGCGCACAAGGTGCGTCCGGTGGAATCATCGATCACCTGGCCGGAAATATGCCGGAGAGACCGGAATACCGCCAAACGTGGCCTTTCCGATGTGCCGGTGATCTTTTTACGCACACGTCGATGCCTTGCATCTCGTCCCACACGTCTTGATTGGACCGTCATTTTCGCTTCGAGACCTTCCGGGATTAAGCGTTCTTCTTGCCGACCTTGAGACGAATGACTTCGCCGGCATAGCGAACCCCTTTGCCTTTATAGGGTTCAGGTTTTCTGAAAGCGCGGATTTCCGCCGCTGTCTGCCCAACAACCTCCTTGTCGATTCCTTCGACGAAAAGGAGGGTATTCTTTTCTACACGAATATCGATTCCCTGGGGGAATGGATAAAAAATCGGATGGGAATATCCGAGATCCAGCTTGAGGCTTTTTCCCTCAACCGCCGCACGATAACCGACTCCCTGAATCTCAAGCCGGCGGGTGAATCCCTGGGTCACTCCAACAACCATGTTGTTGATCAGAGCGCGTGTCAGGCCATGGAGGGCCTTGTTCTGCTTCTCATCATTGGGCCGTGTCACCAGGATTTTTTCATCCTCGATGTTCACCGAGATGCGTGAATGAATGGACCGGCTCAAAGCGCCTTTTGGCCCTTTCACATCGATCGTGCTGTTTTCGATTTTAACCTGGACCCCGCTGGGGATCGTTATGGGCATTTTTCCGATTCGTGACATAATATTCTCACCAGATTCGGCACAGGACCTCGCCACCAATTCCCAGCTTGCGTGCCTGTTTGCCGGACATGACTCCTTGGTTAGTGGATAGGATGACGACACCGATACCCCCCTGAACTCGAGGAATATCCTCCTTCCCGACATAAATCCGCACACTCGGCTTGCTGACTCGCTCGAGGCGGGAAATAACTTTTTCGCCATTCTCGCCATACTTCAGATAAATGCGCAGGATGCCCTGCTTTTTGTTATCGAGGTATCGATAATTGCGGATAAAGCCTTCCTGTTTGAGGATATTGGCCAGGCTCCTCTTCAGCTTGGAGGAAGGCATTTCGACACGGTCTTTGGAGACTGTGTTGGCATTGCGAATCCGTGTCAGGAAATCGGCAATCGGATCTGTCATCGACATGGTTTTCTCTTCTCCGTTCCTTCTCTACCAGCTGGACTTGACCATGCCGGGGATTTCGCCACGATGGGCCATTTCTCTCAAGCAGATACGGCACAGCCGGAATTTTCGATAATAACCGCGGGACCTTCCGCAGACCTGGCACCGGTGGTAGGCCCGGGAGGCGAATTTCGGCGTACGCTGTGATTTAACAATTAAACTTCTTTTAGCCATCGGCTCGAGCGTGTCCTTTCCGGCTGCTATTTTCTGAACGGCATCCCGAGAAGGGCGAGCAGCTCGCGGCCTTCTTCGTCATTGCGCGCTGTGGTTACTATTGTCACATCCATGCCATGCAGGCGTGGAATGTTGTCGTAATGAATCTCGGGGAAGACCAGCTGTTCGGTCAACCCGAATGAATAATTCCCTCTTCCATCGAAACTGCGTGTAGGCAGCCCGCGGAAGTCTCGTATACGAGGTATGGCGATGGAAATCAGGCGATCCAGCAGAGACCACATCTGTTCCCGCCGGAGGGTCACCATGCAGCCGATCGGCATTCCCTGGCGGACTTTGAAGTTGGATATGGATTTCCTGGCGCGTGTAATCACCGGCTGCTGACCGGCGATGGCCGCCATGTTGACTCGCAGCCCATCGAGAATTTTCGTATCCCGAGTGCCTTCGCCAACGCCCATATTCAGGGTCACCTTGACTATTTTGGGCACTTCCATGGGGTTCTTGTACCCAAAGCGCTTTATCATCGCTGGCACAACCTGTTCGTTGTATTTCTGTGTAAGCCTGTTCATGATTCAGTGGATCCCGCTTTACTCTTCGCTAATCACTTTCACATTCGACTGATGGACAGGGATTTCGCGTTCAATGATACCGCCTTTGATATTTTTCTGGGGATTTGGGCGGACATGCTTCTTCCGCAGGTTGATATTTTCCACCAGGATGCGCTGATCCTTTGGAAAGACACGCAGAACCTTGCCGGTTTTCCCCCGTTCGGTTTTTCGGCCGCTGATGATGCGGACGGTATCGCCTTTTTTAACAAATGCACGAGCCATATTGATGATCCTCACACACAAACCTCGGAGTTTCCCCCGAGGCCTATGGGTTCCCGTATCCCGCGGGATTGCTTCAGATAATTCGATTAATAATCGTATGTTTCCGTAATGTACTCAGGTTTGATCCGCGATTTGAAATTGTTTCCGCCCGGGCCAGGACTGAGGAATGTGATAGTATCCCAAATCCCATGGCTTGTGCGTCGAATTCCTTCGCGAACCCCCTTGACGGTACCCACCGAGATGGCCTTGACTGTGGCGCGATCGCGGTTGGCGGTGTACTTGCCAGTATTTTCCCGATAGGTGTTGATCACCTGGTTGGGAACCTCAAACACCCCGAGGAAAGTATTCGCCAGCCCCCGGCCGAGCTTGTCGGTCGCTGATTGCGCCTGGGCTGACTGATCCCCTGAACAGAACCACATACCTGCAACAAAAACACCCAACACTGCCAGTTTATTCATTTTGCCCACCTCCTGCATGTGTCGGCCCCCCAAATTATCCCCTTCAATCCGTGGCACTCAGATCACCTCGGGGGCAAGTGAGACGATCCTCATGAATTTGCGATCCCTGAGTTCCCGCGCAATCGGGCCGAAGACACGTGTGCCGATCGGTTCTTTTGCGTCATTGACCAGAACAGCAGCGTTCTCGTCAAAACGAATGTATGAACCATCGGGACGACGAAACTGTTTGCGCATTCGAACGATAACAGCTTTTTTCACTTCGCCCTTTTTGACAGTCCCCTCCGGGATAGCCTCTTTCACAGCCACGACAATCAGGTCACCCAAACTGGCATAGCGCCGATTGGTTCCACCCAACACACGAATACACTGCACCTTTTTGGCACCTGTATTGTCTGCCACAGACAGAAAAGTTTGTACTTGAATCATAACAGACTCATTTCCTGTTTTCTACTCCCGCCTGCTTTATAAATCCCCGCAGGGTCGGTTCGCATTAGTGAGATTCAGCCTGCTTTTTTTACAATTTCAACCACTCGCCAGCATTTGGTCCTGGAAAGCGGACGGGTTTCCATCATTCGAACGATATCGCCTTCGCCGCAGGTGTTATTTTCATCATGCGCATGGTATTTCTTGCTGCGTTTGATGGTTTTACCATACAGCGGGTGCTCAACCGGCCGTTCGACCAGCACCACGGCGGTCTTGTCCATTTTAGTGGAGACCACGGTGCCTACACGGGTTTTACGGAGTGCAGTTCTAGCCATTTTTCTTCTTCTCAACAAGCTCGGTTTCTCTCAGCACGGTCAGCCCGCGTGCAATGTCCCTCTTCAATTTTTTGAGGAGGTTTGAGTTTTCGATCTGACCGGTGGTCATTTTAAACCTGTTTGAAAACAGCTCCTCTTTGAGCGAGACCACTTTGTGGTCGATCTCGCTTTTGGTCATATCACGGAAATCATTAGCTTTCATCGTGGTTTTCCTGTCTATTCAATCCGAATCTCATCGCGCGCCACAGTGCGGGTTCTGACAGGCAATTTGTGCCCGGCCAGCCGCATGGCTTCTTCCGCCTGGTCCCGGGGAATTCCTTCCACTTCAAAAAGGATCATTCCTGGTTTGACCACCACGACGTGCATTTCAGGGGTTCCTTTACCGGATCCCATGCGTGTTTCTGCCGGGTGTTTGGTAACCGGTTTGTGCGGGAACACGCGAATCCATACTTTTCCGGTTCGTTTCATGTACCGGGTTATCGCAATACGCGCTGCCTCAATCTGGCGGGAGGTCACCCAGCCATTGGTCACTGCTTTCAGGCCAAATTCACCAAACGAAACCTCGCTGCCGCGGTAAGCGGTACCGGTGAGCCTTCCTTTTTGACATTTGCGGAATTTACTCCGCTTAGGCATTAACATGGCTTACATTACTCTCCTCTTCAGCAACAACTTCCTGCGGGCGGCGTGGCAGGATTTCACCCTTGAAGATCCAGACTTTGACGCCAATCACACCATAGGTGGTCCGTGCTTCAGCGAAACCATAATCGATATCCGCCCGAAATGTGTGGAGGGGGACTCTGCCTTCGCGGTATCCTTCGGTGCGGGACATTTCCGCTCCACCCAGCCGCCCCGAGATAATGACACGGGTTCCCAGAGCACCGGCCTGCATGACAGTCTGGATGGCCCGTTTCAGAGTGCGGCGGAAGGAAGCGCGATTCTCAAGCTGCAGCGCGATGTTTTCAGCCACCAGCTGGGAATCGAGATCCGCCTGTTTAATTTCCTGGATATTCAGAATGACCTGTTTGTCAGTTTTCGACTGAACCAGTTTCTTGAGGCGTTCCACCTCCTGGCCGCGGCGGCCGATGATGATTCCCGGGCGTGCGGTATGGATGGTGATACGCAATTTTTTTGTATAGCGTTCAATTTCGACATTCGAGATGCCGGCATGGGAGAGCTGTTTCTTGACCAGGTTTCGGATCAAGCGGTCTTCGTGCAGGCAGTCGGCAAAGGTTTTTTCGGCATACCATTTCGATTTCCATGTGGTGGTAATGCCGAGCCGATTTGCTTTCGGGTGAACTTTCTGTCCCACGATGCTGTGTTCCTTTCTCCCCGCTGTGCCTTATTTTTCCTCGAGTTCCACATGAATGTGGCTGGCTCTTTTGAGGATTGGGTGTGCGCGGCCCTGTGGAGCCGGTTGAATTCGTTTCAGTTTGCCCTGGATGCCCGCCATGCCGGCTTCATCCACCCAGATTCTGGAAACATAGAGAGAATCGCCATCCATGTTGAAATTGGTGGTTGCATTATGGAAGGCAGACTGCAGCACCTTTTCCACGAAACGGGCTGGCTTGTTAAATGTAAAGTGAAGGATCGCCTGGGCTTCGTGGTACTTCTTGCCACGAATCATATCCACCACAAGACGGCATTTGCGTGGGGTCACCCTGGCAAACATGTGACTTGCTTTGGCAGCCATTTTCTTATCCCTTCATCCGGACGGCTTTACCCGATTTTCCGCCATGTGCTTTGAAAGTTCGAGTGGGTGAAAACTCACCCAGTTTATGTCCGACCATGTTTTCGGTCACATAGACCGGGATGAACTTTTTTCCATTATGGACAGCAATGTTATGGCCGACCATTTCAGGCAATATGGTGCTGCGGCGCGACCAAGTGCGTATCACTCTCTTCTCACGAGACTCATTCAAGGTCTCGATTTTTTTGACCAGGTGAGCGTCCACAAAAGGACCCTTTTTAAGCGATCTCGGCATATTTTATCCTTGTTTCGGAGACCTAGCTCTTTCTTCTGCGAACAATCATCGCTTCGGTGCGATGGTTTTTACGTGTACGATAACCTTTGCTTGGTGTTCCCCAGGGTGAACACGGGTGCCTTCCGCCGGAGGACTTCCCTTCTCCACCACCCATCGGGTGGTCGACTGGATTGCGCGCCACACCTCGTGACAGGGGGCGCCTCCCCAGCCAGCGGGATCGTCCCGCTTTTCCGATGGAGATGTTCATGTGATCGGCATTGCCAACTGTGCCGATGGTCGCACGGCAGTCCAGGTGGACATAACGCACTTCGGAAGAAGGCAGTTTGATCTGGGCATATTCACCCTCTTTGGCAGCCACCTGGGCATAAGAGCCAGCCGAACGTGCCATTGCAGCTCCCTTGCCTATTTTCAGCTCGATCGCATGGATCAGGGTGCCTTCAAGAATCTTCCGGAGGGGGAGACAGTTCCCTTCCTTGTGTTCGGCATTCGGCCCGCTTTCGATGACATCTCCCACCTTGATGTTGGCAGGTGCGATGATATACCGCTTTTCGCCATCCGCATAATGCAGCAGAGCGATTCGTGCGGAGCGGTTGGGATCATATTCGATATGAGCCACTTTGGCGGGAATGCCATCCTTGGTCCGTTTGAAATCGACAATGCGATATCTCTGCTTGTGGCCGCCTCCACGATGCCTGCTGGTGACACGTCCATAGCTGTTGCGTCCTGACGAGCGTGTTTTCGGGGCGAGCAGCGACCTCTCCGGCTTGCTGCGTGTGATCTCCTCGAAAGCGGAATTCGTCAGAAACCGGCGGCTCGCAGTAACGGGTTTATATGTCTTGATAGCCATTTTTCAAGATCCTTAGAATTCGATCGTATAGCCCGGTTTAAGCTTTACGATGGCTTTTTTCCAATGAGGAGTGCTGCCTGCACGGACTCGGACACGGCGGATTTTGCCAGGAACATTCATGACACGGACATTGTCCACCTTGACCTTGAAGATCGACTCGATTGCATTCTTGATCTGGGCTTTATTGGCACGAAGGTCAACCTTGAAGGCATAACGGCCCTCGTCTTCCTGAAGCATGTTGGTGCGTTCAGTAAACCAGAACTTTTCAACCACATCCTGTGGTGTTCGCAGATGCTGGGCCATGATATCCTCTTTACCTTATCCAATCAGCCGCAGAGAGAGCGACTCGACAGTATTTTTCAGCAACACGAGGTTCCGCGCTTCAACCGCATCCAGGGTTGAGAAATCCTGAGACCGTACCAGTTTCAACCCGGGGATATTCCGGGCAGACAAACTGGCGATCTCACTCAGTCCATCATGAACCAGAACAGTCCCTTTTCCGCAATCCAAAGCCCCCAGGATGGAAGCAAAGATTTTGGTTTTGATCTGTTCGAGTTGAATTTCATCAACAACCTTGATGGCGTTCTCTTTAACCTTCTGGGAAAGAGCGCAACGGAGAGCGCCTCTCTTCATTTTCACAGGAAGGTCCTGATGAAAGTTGCTTTTCTGGTTGCCGAAGGCACGTCCACCGCCAACCCACTGTGGGGCACGGATGCTTCCCTGGCGAGCGCGGCCTGTGCCTTTCTGGCGCCACGGTTTTTTTCCGCCGCCGCGGACATGTGACCGGTTCTTGGTCATGGATGTTCCCTGGCGCAGATTGGCTCTCTGGGCAACCACCACCTGGTGAACCAGGCCGGGGCGATCATCACAGGCGAAGACCGCATCCGGGAGTTCGATCTCCCCGATGGCCGTTCCATCTTGACGATAAAGGGGTAACTTCGGCATGGAAGCCCTTCCTATTTCTTTTTTAAAGCCTTTCCGCGGTTACTGGCGCGGATTTCTATCAGGCGTCCCGGAGGTCCAGGAACGCATCCCTTGACATAAATGAGGTGATTCTCAGCATCCACTTTGGCGACTTTCAGCCCCAATGCGGTCACTTTGGTTCCCCCCATTCTTCCAGCCATTCTCTGGCCCCGGAAAACTCTTGAAGGGTAGGAGCTGGCCCCAATCGAGCCTGATACGCGGGTTTCCATCTGGCCATGCGATGCCGCCTGGCCACGAAAGTGGTGGCGTTTGACCACCCCGGCGAATCCTCTTCCCTTGCTTGTTCCGGTTATATCGACAAATTCACCTTCAGCAAATGTGTCGGCTGAAAGAGTTGTCCCGATTTCGGGCAATTCATCATCCTTGTTACAGCGCACTTCGCGCAGGTAACGGGTCGAATCGACACCTGCCTTATCAAAATGGCCTCTCAAGGGTTTGGAAACTTTTTTTTCCTTGATTTCCCCGAAACCGATCTGATAAGCAGAGTATCCATCGGACTCTGTTTTCTTCACCTGGACAACCGGGCATGGTCCCACCTGCAGGGCGGTCATGGGTATGACGACACCATTCTCATCATACATGTGGGTCATCCGCAGTTTTCGTCCCAAAAGGGTCTTAGTCATCGGTGCGGTTCCGTTTACACTTGGATTTCGACAAAGACGCCCGCTGGCAGGTCGAGCTGCTGAAGGGCATCCATGGTTTTCGGACTGGATTCGCGGATATCGATGAGTCGCTTGTGGGTTCTCATCTCAAACTGTTCACGCGATTTTTTGTCCGTAAAGGTGGACCTATTCACAGTGAACCGGCTGAAATTAGTCGGCAGAGGAATCGGTCCAACGATTTTCGCTCCGGTCCTCCGGGCGGTTTCAACGATCTGCTGGGTTGACTGGTCAATCAACCGATGATCGAAAGATTTCAGCCGGATCCTGATCAGATTTGGCTGCACCATAAGAGATTTCCTTTATGATCCTATTCAACAATCTCGCTAATGACGCCAGCGCCGACAGTCCTTCCACCTTCACGGATTGCGAAGCGCAGTTCTTTTTCCATAGCGATCGGGGTGAGCAATTCACCATTGATTTCGATATTATCTCCCGGCATAACCATTTCGGTCCCTTCCGGCAGATAGACCGAACCGGTCACGTCTGTTGTCCGGAAATAGAACTGGGGACGGTAGCCATTGAAGAATGGAGTGTGGCGGCCGCCTTCATCCTTGCTGAGGATGTAGCAGGTAGCCTTGAATTTCTTGTGCGGCTTGATCGAGCCTGGTTTGGCGATAACCTGGCCGCGCTCGATTCCGGTACGCTCCACGCCACGAAGCAGAAGACCGACATTGTCGCCTGCCTGGGCTGAATCGAGCAGCTTGCGGAACATTTCAATATCGGTGCAGGTAGTTTTGACTGTGTCGCGGATTCCAACCAGCTCGACTTCTTCCATGCGCTTGATGGTTCCACGTTCGACACGCCCAGTCGCCACAGTACCGCGGCCGGCGATCGAGAAAACGTCTTCGACCGGCATCAGGAACGGTTTGTCGACATCGCGCTCGGGGAGCGGAATGTAGCTGTCGACCGCTTCAACAAGTTCATCGATGCACTTGCAGGCGGCGTCATCCTTGCCTTCGGATTCCATGGCTTTGAGGGCCGAACCGATTACGACAGGGATGTCGTCACCGGGGAAGCCATACGAGGAGAGCAGTTCACGAACTTCCAGCTCAACCAGCTGAAGGAGTTCGGGATCATCCACCATATCGGCCTTGTTCATGAAGACCACGATGTGGGGAACGTTCACCTGGCGTGCCAGCAGAACGTGCTCGCGGGTCTGTGGCATGGGGCCATCTGCAGCCGAAACAACAAGGATGGCACCATCCATCTGAGCCGCACCAGTGATCATGTTCTTGATATAGTCAGCGTGGCCTGGGCAGTCGACATGAGCATAGTGACGGTTGTCGCTCTCATATTCGACATGCTGGGTGGCGATGGTTATCCCTCGAGCCTTTTCCTCAGGTGCATTGTCGATGTCATCGTACTTGCGTACCTGAGCCTTGCCTTTGTGGGCTTGCCGCATGGTAATTGCTGCGGTGAGTGTGGTCTTGCCGTGATCGACGTGACCAATCGTTCCGATATTGACGTGCGGTTTCGTCCTCTCGAATTTCGCTTTTCCCATCGTCCTTCCTCCAGATACCGATGTATCAACCTGACCATCCTCCGACCAGTCGCGGAGGAAGGCCTCTTTCACAATTTCTATCTCGCTCGCGCGATGATTTCATCCATGATCTTCTGCGGCACTGACTCATAGTGGGCCACCTGCATGGTATAGGTGGCACGGCCCTGAGTCAGGGAGCGCAGTGTGGTTGCATAACCAAACATTTCAGCGAGTGGCACCAGGGCGGTAATCACCTGGCTGACACTGCGGGAATCCATTCTTTCGATGCGGCCGCGCCGGGAGTTCAAGCTGCCAACGACATCCCCCAGGTATGATTCAGGGGTAACAACCTCAACTTCCATGACAGGTTCCAGGATAACCGGTTTCCCTTTTTTGAAACCTTCCTGGAAGGCCATCGAACCGGCAATCGAGAAAGCCATTTCGCTGGAGTCGACGGCATGGAAGGTGCCATCCACCAGAATAGCCTTGATATCGACCACCGGATACCCCGCAATGACACCATTCTGCATGGCTGCGAGAATGCCTTTTTCGACAGCGGGGATGTACTCTTTGGGTATCGCTCCACCCACAATGCGGTTATCGAACTCAAAACCGGTGCCCGGCTCGAGAGGCTCAAACTCCATGACGACATGGCCATACTGGCCACGTCCGCCGGACTGACGCACAAAGCGTCCTTCGGAGGATGAGGCAATCGACATGGTTTCACGGTAAGCGACCTGCGGCTTGCCGACATTCGCTCCAACTTTGAATTCACGTGTCAGGCGGTCGACAATGATTTCGAGGTGCAATTCGCCCATCCCGGCGATAATGGTCTGGCCGGTCTCCTCATCTGTCCGTATCTGGAAAGTGGGATCTTCTTCGGCCAGTTTGGCAAGACTGACAGCCAGGCGATCCTGGTCCAGCTTTGTTTTAGGCTCAATTGCAACACTGATGACCGGCTCAGGGAATTCGAGAGACTCCAGGACAATCGGGTTGGCCGGATCACAGAGTGTGTCACCGGTATAGGTATTGCTCAGGCCGATGGCGACAGCAATTTCTCCGGTTGTCACTCTTTCAACTTCTTCGCGCTTGTTGGAGTGCATCCGCAACAGACGCCCAACACGCTCTTTTTTTCCGGTAGTCATGTTCATGACATACTGGCCGCTGTTGATCGCTCCGGAATAAACCCGGAAATAGACCAGCTTCCCATGAACATCGGTCTGCAGTTTGAAAGCAAGGGCGGAAAACGGAGCATCTTCGCGAGGCTCACGGATGACATGGTTATCAGGCTCATCCGGGAGGTGGCCTTGAACTGGGGGTTTATCGAGGGGTGATGGAAGGTAATCCACCACGGCATTGAGGAGCAGCTGGACCCCTTTATTCTTGAATGAAGCCCCACACAGCACCGGGATGAAATCGTTGGCGATCACCGCCTTGCGGATGACAGCCTTGAGGTCTTCAACCGGAATATCCTGTCCCTCGAGGTACCTTTCGAGGATGGTCTCATCCTGGTCTGCAGCGGCCTCGATCAGGTGAGTCCGGTTTTTTATATAGACATCGCGATATTCTTCCGGAATTTCAAACTGGATTGGCTTGGCGCCAGCTTCTTCGGTGTTCCATGTGTAGGCAACACCTTCGATGAGATCCACCAGGGCGGTAAAGTTTTCTTCGGCACCGATCGGGATCTGAATCGGAACTGCATTCGCTCCCAGTCTTTCGTGCATAAGGCGGACAGTGCCAAAAAAATCAGCACCCATGCGGTCCATTTTATTGACGAATGCCAGCCTGGGGACTTTATATTTATCGGCCTGGCGCCAGACGGTTTCGGACTGTGGCTCAACCCCGCCGACTGCACAAAACAGGGCGACCGCACCATCCAGAACCCTCAGGGAGCGCTCGACTTCAACAGTAAAATCGACGTGGCCCGGGGTGTCGATGATGTTGATCCGGTGGTTTTTCCAGAAACAGGTGGTTGCAGCGGATTGGATTGTGATCCCGCGCTCCCGCTCCTGGACCATCCAGTCCATTTCAGCGGCACCGTCATGAACCTCGCCAATTTTGTGGGTTCGACCGGTGTAGTAGAGAATTCGTTCGGTAGTTGTCGTTTTACCGGCATCGATATGGGCCATGATGCCGATATTTCTGACAAGATCAAGACTTTCTACAGTTGCTGTTGCCATGATAATTTGGGCGGTTACCGGGGCGGATTACCAGCGATAGTGGGCAAAAGCCTTGTTGGCTTCAGCCATACGATGGGTATCCTGGCGTTTCTTGATTGTTTCCCCTTGTCCTTTGGCGGCATCCAGAAGCTCGCCGACAAGTTTGTTTTCCATCGACCTTTCATTCCGGTTCCGAGCGTAGCCGGTCAGCCAGCGGAGAGCCAATGTGATTCTCCGCTCCTGGCGGACTTCCACAGGAACCTGGTATGTCGCGCCACCGACTCTGCGGGAACGCACTTCAACGAGGGGCTTGGAGTTGTCAATCGCACGATTGAAAACCTCAAGGGGATCCTCGCCTGTTTTCTCGGCAATAGTATCAAATGCCCTGTAAACGATTTTTTCTGCGACGCTTCGCTTGCCGCACAGAGTGAGCCTGTTGATCAGCATGCTGACCAGAACACTCTTGAATTTTGGGTCGGGCAAAACGACCCGCCTGATAATAGTTTTTTTCCTTGGCATATTCCTCGTGAGCAGGCAGAGGAACCATCACTTCGGTTCATGCCGCGTCACCGGCTGGTCGGTGACCGGTGCGCTTTCCTCAAGAATGAATCTATCGCTTTAAGACTTTTTAGGTCTTTTAGCTCCGTATTTTGAGCGTCCGTTGCAGCGTTTCGCCACCCCAGTTGTATCGAGCACGCCACGTACGATGTGGTAGCGGACGCTGGGGAGGTCTTTCACCCTGCCCCCGCGCACCAGCACCATGGAGTGCTCCTGGAGGTTGTGGCCCTCTCCACCGATATAGGCATTGACCTCGATACCGGTTGAAAGGCGGACACGCGCCACTTTACGCAGAGCGGAGTTTGGTTTTTTGGGAGTCATGGTCCAGACACGGGTGCAGACCCCGCGTCTCTGGGGGCAGCCTTTGAGGCCGGGCACCTTGGACTTGTTCAATGACTGCTGGCGACCGTGACGGATCAGCTGGTTAATGGTCGGCACGAAACTCCCTCTGTCTTTGCGCGATTGTGTAATAAAACCCATAAATTCCTGACAAACCGGAAAACATGGGCACGAAAGGGGAATCTACAAGAATCGGACCAGCCCGTCAAGGCTTTCTCACAATTTTTTTCAACTCACCTTCGATAATCCACCTAAAGCAAGTTCTCTCAATCACTTACTAACGGTCAAACCATTTTTCCAATTCACGGCGGCTGATCTTCCAGATTGGCGGGCGGCCATGAGGGCAGGTGGCCAGAGCCGGCATTTCGGTGTAATGGCTCAGGAGGTCCTCCATCTGCCTCTGAGAGAGTGGATCACCGGCTTTGACAGCGCTTCGGCAGGCCATGCGGGCTAGAACCTTTTCAGCCCGGTCACCCACTGGCGCGACTTTTCCAATCGATGCCAGATCATCGAGGGCATCCTCCAGAAGGCCTTTCACCTCAGAAAGGGAAAGGTCTGCAGGAAGGCTCTGAACCAGATATGTATTTCCTCCAAATGGTTCCATCTCGAAGCCGAGATCAACCAGCAGGTCCAGTGACTCCTGCAGGGCGCCCTGGCGTTGCAATGGAATTTCGACTGTCAATGGAAAAAGCAGCTTCTGGCGGTTAATGGAGCGTGCCTGGAACTGCTGGCGAAACTTTTCAAACTGGATGCGCTCATGCAAAGCATGTTGATCAAACAGAGCCATCTGGTCGTCCCTCTGGGCGACAATGTAGCTGTCAAACACCTGCGCCAGAGGGATCCAGGGTGTCTCCACCACAGTTGGAAGAGAGGTCTGGACTTTCAATTCCTCAAGCGAATTGAGAGGCCCCCGATTGAGGCTTTCGATCGGTGCAACAGGTTCAAGACCTGGTTCGTCCCGGTGTGATGAGGCCCTGACAGGCTCCTGGAATGGCTGGCGGTCATCATCCGGAAGTTTGGGAGCAGTTTTTTGAGAGCTGGCAGGAGTGCCCGCCAGGGGTTGAGACAAACTGGTTTCTGCCGGGAGAATCTCGAGAAACGGAAAGTCTTCGACCGGAGGCCTGGGGGAAGGTTCCCCCTGGGACTGAGCCGGTTGGCCTGCAGGAACCGGCTGCGCTTCTCTTTGTATCTGGGCACGGGGAAGCGGGAGAGCCTCTCCCTGTTCCTGCGCCTGGCGAAGCGCCGAGAAGAGGACATTCCACACCAGGCGTTCATCCCTGAAACGGATTTCTTCCTTGGAGGGATGGACATTGACATCCACATATTCCGGCGGGAGCTGGATGAACAGAACGGTCACCGGGTAACGACGCTGGGGCAGGCTGGCCCGATAGGATTCAATCAGGCACCTGAGCAGCAGGCGATCTCTGACAAAGCGTCCATTGACAAAGAAGTAGACATCGCTGGCTGTATTTCGGTGAAGTGTGGCACGGCTGGTGAAGCCGGTTACCTGGATCAGGTCATTGGCATAATCAACCGGGAGCAGCTCCGCCACCACTTCATTTCCAAAGATCTGGACCAGTCGATCCACCCGGCTGGGCACTGGAGAAAATGTGCGAACTTTGCGCTCATTATGGATCAGGTCAAAATGGATCGAAGGGCAGCTCATGGCTGTTCGCAGAAAGATCTCGATCACCCGGTCCATTTCGGTGGCCGGAGATTTCAAAAATTTTTTCCGGGCCGGGGTGTTAAAAAAGAGATCGGAAACAGTCACCTGTGTGCCGGGCGGAACCCCGATCGGCTCGATCACCTTCACCTCGCTGCCAATCGCATCAAGACGGTGTCCCTGTCTTTCCGAGGGCTGCCTGGAGATGATTTCGACATGGGAGACTGAAGCAATTGCGGCGAGCGCTTCACCACGAAAACCGAATGTGCGGATGCTCATCAAATCCGCTTCAGATTCGATCTTGCTGGTGGCATGGCGCCTCAATGCCATCGGGAGTTCTTCTTTCGACATGCCACACCCATCATCGAGAACCCGGATGAGCGTATTGCCCCCTCTGGCCACCTCGATCAAGAGCCTGCCAGCCCCGGCATCCAGGCTGTTATCCACCAATTCCCTCACCACCGATGCCGGGCGTTGAACCACCTCGCCCGCAGCGATCTGTGAAGCCACATGTTCAGGAAGAATGTGTATCCGGCTCATCTATTTCACTTCAAGGCCTTCAGATCCGGTCGCCTCGAGGATCATCGGGGACGATGTGGCTGCCGAAGGCAGTCCTGCGGGAGATGAACTGCCTGATTCATCCAGTATCGATTCAACAAGGAGCCTCATCTGTTCAGCAAAATCGACACTGTAATGATCCTGGGGAATCCCGGCCTGATCGACCAGTCCCTTCATTTTTAAGAGAATCTCCCTCCATTCAGGGGCAGTGGTACTCCCCACAGCCTGTTTATCCATTGGGTTTTTCTCATCCATCGGCCAAATTTCCTTGAAGGCAGCGGGGAGTAACTTCCCTTCCACCAGGCCTCTCTGAAAGCGCCCCAGGACGTGAACACCCTGGGTGACCTCTTCCGGCGAAAAATCCTTGAAATGCTGGATATCGCCTTTGAGCATTTCAAGAAACAGCAGAGGGGGAAACGAGCCTTGCTCGAGATTTTTCATGATTTTCCGCATATCCTCAAAAGACAGTTTCCCTTCCTCCAGACGGACAGACAATCTCTTCAGCTGAGCGCGGATGCGGTCTTTCTGTTCTTCGCTGATTTCCAGATCGGTGACCGCTTTGTCCGAAATGAAAGTCAGTGTTTTCGCAACCAGAACCGGCCCTTTGGAACGAAGAAGGAGAAAAGCGACCACGATGGAAGTGACCATCAGTGTCGTTGTGACAGCACACCCGACCAGGCAGAATTTCATGCAGCCTGAAGAAGGCTTTTTTTCATGGATGCGCTGGATATCCATGGGTGCATTGAAACATGGAGGCCCATCCATGACAACCGATCGCTATGTGCTGGTGGCTGTTTTCAAACATCCGGAAGAGTTGTATGTATTGGGGGATTGTTCCGGCAGATCATATCGAAAAGAATCAGCCGAGTGAGAAACCTGATCTGTCATTGAGGATTCCAACGACTGGAATAAGTGAAAATCCAGGAAAATCAAATGTCAGAATTACGGAAAGATCCAATTTCAGGCCATTGGGTGGTTATTTCCCCCGACCAGGAGGCGGCAGTTGTATTGACGACGGATGTCCGATTCATCACCCCGCAGGAAACCTGCCCTTTCTGTCCGGGAAATGAGATCGGCCCGGTCCACGAAATCCTTGCATATCCCAACCATCTGCCCGAGAACAATGGGGCTCCCTGGGCCTTGCGAGTCATTCCAAACCGCCTCCCGATCCTGCAGATAGAACGTTCTCTGGAACGGGAAGGACTGGGCATGTATGACCGGATTTCAGGCTTTGGCGCCCATGAGATCATCATTGAATCTCCGCATCATGACCTTCTGCTTCATGATTTTCCAAATTCCCAGCTGGAGCTGGTTTTGTCGGCCTGGAAAGAGCGCCTGAATGACCTGAAGAACGACCTGAGGATGCGGTATTTATCGATTTTCAGAAACCAGGGGCGCCGTTCGGGGGCACGGCTCAGCCACCCTTACAGCCAGCTGATCGCCACACCAGCCATCCCCGCCGGGGTCCGCCAGGAGCTGACTGGCGCACGGCAATACTTTGAATACAAAGACAGGTGCGGGTACTGCGATCTGATCGATCAGGAGTGCGAGGATAAAGTCCGCCTGGTCTATCAGAATCGGGGATTCATTGCCATGTGCCCATTCGCTTCACGAAATGCTTTCGAAGTCTGGATTCTGCCCCGGGTTCACTCCCACGATTACGGAACCATATCCCCTGACCAGATTCTCGACCTTGCGGATGCACTCCTTGCTGTCAACCGGGTTCTGGCGATTGCCCTGTCCGAGCCGGATATCAATGTCATTCTGAAATCCGCACCGATTCCGAAGCCCCGTCGCGACCGATGGCTGACCCTCGAGGAGGATTATCATTGGCATCTGGAAGTCATTCCCCGGATTACACGACCGACCGGCTACGAATGGGCCACCGGCATGTTTGTCAACCCCACACCACCTGAGGAAGCCGCGGATTACCTGAGGGATGTCCAGGCCAATGGGCGATAAATCCATCCCTCACCAGCGACAGAGCCTGCTTGAGCCTTCAGGATCTCAAAAAGAGTGGCGGCTCTTTGTCGGAATCCCTCTCTGGAACAGCCTGCGGGAATCGGCCGAGGGCAAATGCCAATCCCTGAACCATGCGTACCGCTCGATCCGCTGGGTCAGGCCTGAGAACTGGCATATCACCCTGCTGTTTCTCGGCCTGTTCAGCCCGAAAGGGTCGACCGGCTTTCAGAATGCCTCCGGGAGGCTGCCGCCTCTCATTCACAATTTGACATCGAGCTGGCTGGCCTTGGAGGTTTCCCCAGGCTTTCGAAGGCGCGAGTTGTCTGGGTAGGGGTCAAATCCGGGAAGGATCTGCTTTCACATCTGGCCGTCACAGTACGCCAGGCATGTGCTGGAATCGGATTGCCGGGAGACAAAAAACCTTTTGAAGCTCATTTGACTCTTGGGCGTGCTCGAAGCGAACCAGTGGGAATCACGGTCGAGCCTGAAATATATTCCCAGGCCTGGGGGACTCACACAGTTCGGGAAATCCACCTGATCCGAAGTTTCCTGGAAAAATCCGGCCCGCGCTATGAATCTGTGTCTGTGGGAACTCTGAAATAATCCCATCCAAGGCTCCAGGCTGCGCAGCCGTAAAAAACCTGCTCCATCGGAAGCACCAGCTGTTTTCAACGGAAGAGATCGAGTGTCTCCCACGCGGGATCACCACTCCCGGCTCGCAGGAAAGCGCCACGGTTAAATCCGATCAGCTGGCCAGACGAATCCTCGCCGAGAATTTTGAATCCATCATCCCAGTCAGGAGGCAGAGGAAAGGTGGACTTCAGCTCACCTTTGGGGGTCAGGCTCACCAGCCGTCGCTGAGAATGGTCTTCGACCAGCAGGGTCTGGCTTGTCTCGAGCCACACGACTGAAGTGAAATCATAGGCTCCCGCTTCCAGGCGAGAGTGCCTTACCAGACGGAACAACGAATCCAGAACGAAGAAGTGGATGGAATCCTGCAGGCGTGAATAGAGGAAAAGCTGGGGAGTTTTCCCATCGCCATTTACAACAAATATCCCTTCGGGTTCATACTGCAGTTGAGGCACGCTGCCCAGCAGGGTTTCCTGCAGAGTCGCGAGTGGATAGGCGGCCTGAATGGTTCCTTCACGGCAATCGAAAGGAACCAGGCTGCCCTGGTCGAGAAATGAAAGATAGAGGAACATATCCTCGGTCATCCAGAGCGGTTTTCCAACCGAGTTCAGCAATCTGGAGCGGATCGAAAGTGTGCCATTGGTGGCATATTCCCGTTCGAATAGCTTGCGGAAATGCGGGCCAGTCGACACAACCTCCAGGTGTTCTGTGACTGTGGCCGAGAGCGGAGTCGATCCAATTTCTTCATGGGCACGCCACCAGGCGAGGCTGATCTGATTGGATGACAGTGAAACCCTTCCCATCTCAAAATCATTCAGGCTGGTCTGGCGGCCTTTCAGATCGGATGTGCTTCCTGGAAGCAGCGAAACAATTTCCCCTGTGCCCAGGTTCAGCCGTACAAGGAAGGTGGTGGCCTTTCGGCCTTCGAGGGCAGAAGGAAGTGGCGGGGGATCATCGGAAAAAAACAGGCTCCAGCCACGCAAGAGAACTTCGGAGAAAGTCGCCTGAGGCCTGACAATAAGCGCCACCAGGTCACCCTGGATAACATCGAAAATCCGGATTTTCAAGTGAGGGGGAGGTTGAAGAAACTTTGGTTGCCCCGGGTGGTTGAAATCATAGGCCCCCACAATCCCTCCATTGGAATTTGTCCAGACCAGCCAGGCCCCTTTTCCAACCAGGTGAACCTGTTCCGCTTCGGGCAGCACACCATCCTGAATCACAAGATCCATTCTTTTCCAGTCATGGGAAGAGCCGAGACGGTACAGGATGATGAATCCAATCACAAAGCCAAGCAGAAAAAGGATTCCGGCAACCTCATATATCCGCCTGTGAAGACGTTCCTGCCGGACAAGATCGTGATAATCAGTCATGGAGCTGCCTGTAAAGGCTCCCTTCCCTGGTTTGCATCGAATGATTCTGCACTACGCGGAAAGATCCGGTAAAGAGAAGTTTCATAATACTGGGGTGTGTACCGATATGCCATCAGCTCCGGCTGGCTGGTCGACCGAATTGAGAGATTGCCCTGAGGTGTCGGAACCTGCAGGATGAGGATTTCTCCCGGAAAAAGTGGCATTGTTCGGCTGGTTTCCTCCGCGAGGGTCCGCAGCGACCAGTTCTGACGCAGTGCCAGAAAGATCGAAGGTGGGATCGGATAGACATTCGGGTTAACCACCAGATCGCCTGGACGGACCTGCGGCAGGGATTGTTCATCCAGCCAATCGACCTGAAACCCTGACCAGACCGATAACTTGACATTCCGATAAAGGGGGTTGTACTCCTCACAGGCCCAGACCCTTTGCCCAGGCTCCAGATAGTGTGGAACCCTGTGTGCCAGCCGTGCCATATCCCCAAAGGTCTCATGCTGGTACATGCAGACAGCTGCAGTCATGGTCCCGGACCAGGCCACCATCGCCAGGGTTATCATGACCCGGTATCTGGCGGGTGTGCGAACCAGCCCAAGGCCGCCCAGAACACATAACCAAGGCAGGAGGGGAAGCCCATACCGGAACTGGAAAGAGAGAAAGAAGGTCTGCAACAGCAGTCCCCCGAGGCCCACAAGGAACCCATACAGGATCCATGGCCGTGCGCGGGGATGATTCCGGTTCAATTGCCAGAGGCCAAAAAAAGCCAGGCCAAGCAGGCCAGTTGTCACCGCATAGGGCAGATAACGAAAGGCCGCCAAAGCAAATTTCAGGTACACCTCGGGGGGATAGATCGACCTCTCGGAGAACTGGCCCTGATGAATCCCCAACCCGCTTGAAAGAAGCCACAGGCTGCCGCACCAGATAAGAATGGCGCTGATAATATGAGCGGCTGAGAGCAGATGAGGGCCTCTCCGCCCCGTCCACCCGGAGTTCAGGGCAAAGGAAATCACTGCGGCAGGAAGGCAGTAAAGCCCCTGGTAACGGGTCCACAGAGACAGCAGCCCGAACAGATTTCCACACCACCAGAAAGTCTTATTCCTTTCAGAAGAGGCTCGAGATGAAAGCAAAAAAAGGAAAGTGAAAGAGTCATCAGAAAGCAGAAAACCATGTCACTCATTGCATGGAGCGCCCAACGATTCGCCATGGGGGACAACGCCCAGAGGATCCAGGCTGCCCAGGATGCCCAGGGCGAAAAAGTCTGTGAAAAAAAAAGCCGGGTTCCCAAGGCGATCACCGCACCAGTCAGGCAATACGCCAGAAGAGAAACGATCCGGCCGGCAAGAAAGGGATCCACTCCGCAGCTTTTTCCAATCCACATCAAAGCCGGGTATAACGGCGGGACATAGCGCGCAGGCGGCGCCTCAGGAGCCACCACGTATAACGGTTCATCGAAGTAGGCCGCCTGGAGAACGCCATCGGTAAATTCACCTTTAAAGATCAGGAGCAATGGAAGGTGGGCAGCAAAAAGCGCCAGACTCGCCCAGATCAGCCTATGCGCAAACGCCTTATCGGTTGTCCAACTGTCAACGCGGGGGAACGTCACCACTGTTACCCCCTCGCACTGGGAGACGTGTTGGAGACTTGCGGGGTGCAGGGGAAGGAGGTTGATAGGGGCCAAAGCTGTTTTCGAGCACATTGATCTGTTTCACCAGCTGCTCGGTCAAGGTTGATTCAGCGCACCAGGATACGATCTGCATCCGGTCCTCACCCTTGGCCACGAGGGTGTAAAAAAAGCGGAATGGAAGATCGTTGTGTGTTCCACGAAAACCCGCTTTCGTGCCGGAAATCCGGTCAAGGTTCCTTTTTCATCGCTGAGGAGCTCGACATTTTCCAGATCGGGGGACACTGCGGAGACATATTCATCCAGGGAAACTTGCGGAAGATGCTCGAGAATCACCATCGAAAACACGCCTTCGGGTGATTCAAAAGCCACGACTGCATCTTCATTCAAACTCCGCAGCTCTTCCGGCTCGGTGGTAATTCTCCAGGATTCATTCGGACGCTCGATGCGGAAGCCATACTTTTCACTCTCGAAAACAATCGGTTCCGGCAAGGCAGTCGCGGAGGGAGAAGGAGTCTGAGTCGGGAGTGGCATTTCAGTCGGTGTCGGCAAAGAGGTGGGTGTGGGTGGTGGAGCGGTCGGCCGGGGGGGGTGTATCGTCTTCCGAAGGCAGCTCGGCGAGGTGAGGCGAAGTTCGATCGAGTTCTGCAAATGCTTTCCGTATCCCATCGCCAGCCGAAAAACGTATCAAGCGATCCTTGAAAACAGAATCCAGGCGTATCCCAATGTCCAGAACAAGGGTCAATTCCTCGGTCTGGAGGACGCCGGAGGTTGTCTCCCCATTCCGCCTTCGGATGGTCGCAATTCCATCTTCCGACCTGGAGAAGTCAATGCTCTCTGATTCGGGCAATGGAACAGTAACTTCGTTCAGGTCCTGGCGAATCTTGATGCCCTGCTCCAGAAACTTGCCGGTCATCAGGTCCCCATTTTTCATGACAAACAGATCCGTATCGACAGAGGAGTTTAACAGGCCCACCTCGAGTGGTGATTTCCTCAGTATGATCATGCGGATGCGGTCCTTCCGGATGGGGACTTCGGCATTGGCGGATTCAATCCGAAAGTTGATGGTACGATCCGAGAAGATGCCCGAGAGCCGATTCGCATTCAGGGTAATTACAGTTTCTCCCGCTCTCTCGGAGTTCTCAAAAGAGATGCCGGCACATTTGCGAAGGGGGAGCATGATCTCGCCATAGGGAGCTGTCAGATGCAGGATTTCATTGGTGACCTCACCGCCCAGAACATCACCATTGATGAAATAGATCGAGTCTTTGGTGGCCTGGCGCGGCCGGCCGAAAACACTGTTCATCTGAACCAGGCGATCGGATCCAGGTGCAGGAGGCTCCTGGGCCTGGATCCATCCGCCATTCAATGAAACCCATCCAAAAAGAACTGCCAGAAAGAGGCTTCGACAGGTCCTGATCATGAAGTCTATCCGTGTTCTATCGAGTCGATCGGCGGGAGATGAATGATCAACCCTCCTCGCCTTCGTATTTGACCTTGAGGGATTCGACAACTGCCGGATCCGCAAGGGAGGTGGTATCACCGAGAGTTTTACCTTCGGCGATATCACGCAGCAGCCTTCTCATGATTTTGCCACTGCGGGTTTTCGGGAGATCCGAGGAGAAGATAATTTTTTCCGGGCGGGCAATCGCCCCGATCTGATCGACCACATGCTGTTTCAGGGTCTTCTCGAGGTCCGGGCCTGGTGCGCCAGCCTCTTTGATAATGACAAAAGCGGCGATTGCGGTTCCTTTGATCTCATGCGGGATTCCAACAACAGCCGCCTCGGCCACAAGCGGGTGATCAACCAGAGCGCTTTCGACCTCCATGGTTCCGATCCGATGTCCGGCCACATTGATGACATCATCGACACGCCCCAGGATCCAGAAATAGCCATCATCATCCCGTGTGGCGCCATCGCCTGGAAAGTACATGCCTTTCCATTTGCTCCAATAGGTCTGCTCGTAGCGCTCGGGATCCCCATAAATCCCGCGCAGCATGAAAGGCCATGGGGATTTGATGCACAGATAGCCTCCACCGGAAGTCACAACCTTACCTTTTTCGGTCAGAATCTCTGCTTCGATGCCTGGAAATGGGACAGTTGCCGAGCCAGGTTTGAGGGTTGTCACACCGGGGAGCGGGGTAATCATGATCGAGCCGGTTTCTGTCTGCCACCAGGTGTCGACAATCGGGCACCGGCCATTTCCGATATGGGTATGATACCACATCCAGGCTTCGGGATTGATAGGCTCTCCGACAGATCCCAGCAGGCGCAGGCGGGAAAGGTTGCGTGACTCAGGGTGCTGCGGCCCCCATTTCATGAAGGCGCGGATCGCAGTCGGGGCGGTGTAAAAAACAGTGACTCCATGGTCTTCGCAGAGTTTCCAGAAACGATCCCGAGATGGAGTGTCCGGCGCCCCCTCATACATCACCTGGGTGGCCCCATTGGACATCGGGCCATAAACAAAATAGCTGTGGCCTGTGACCCAGCCGATATCGGCTGTGCACCAGAAAACATCCTCAGGTTTCAGGTCGAAGACCAGGAGCGAAGTCATATAGGCTCCAAGCAGATATCCACCGGTGGTGTGCATGATGCCTTTCGGTTTGCCGGTTGTTCCGGAGGTATACAGGATAAACAGGAGATCCTCCGAATCCATTTTCTCCGGCTCACACCAGGCATCGGCTTTGGCCATCAGGTCATGCCACCAGAGATCACGCCCCTCTTTCATGGTGATCGAATGACTTCCGCCGATGCGTTGAAATACAACACAGGCGGTGATCGAAGGGCAGTCCTTGAGGGCTTCATCGGTCGTCTGCTTGAGCGGAACAATTCCCCCGCGTCGCCAGCCGCCATCCGCGGTCACCACCACTTTGGCCTGCTGGTCATTGATCCGGTCTTTCAAAGAAGTGGCTGAGAATCCACCGAAAACAACTGAATGCGGTGCCCCGATCCTCGCGCAGGCAAGCACACCGATGGCCAGCTCCGGGATCATCGGCATATAGAAAACAACTCGATCCCCTTTCTGGACACCTAAATCTTTGAGGACATTTGCAAACTTGCAGACTTCCCGCTGCATGTCCCAATAGGTCAGAGTCCGCCGATCACCAGGCTCTCCTTCCCAGATAATGGCGGCTTTGTTATGCAGGCCATTCCGTACATGGCGGTCCACACAGTTGACACAGGCATTCAATTTTCCATCGACAAACCATTTTGCAAACGGAGCTTTCCACTCCAGGACCTCTGTCCAGGGTTCCATCCACTCCAATTGACCAGCCCATTTGGCCCAAAATCCGAGTCGATCGAGACTCGCTTCCTGGTATATGGAATCATCCTTGATATGAGCCTGGGCGGTGAAGGCCGGATCTGGCGGAAAGATGCGGTCCTCGAATAAAAGGCGGTCAATTGTTTCGTTCATTTATTTCCCTCCAAGTTCCTGTATGCGGATATTTCTGAAGCTGGCTTCTTCATCAACATGATGATTTTGAAGCCCGATGAACCCTTTCAGGGCACGGCTGCCGGTGTAATCACCGACTTTCTCGCCATTAATCCAGACCTGGTAATGCTGGCCTTCCGCACGGATTTTCATCTCATTCCATTCTCCGACTGGTTTGGATGCGGATTTGGTTCTGTCAAAAAACTGTAGAGCGAGCCGGTGCCGGTGTTCCCTCCACAGGCATCACAGATCTGGATTTCATAGCCCTCATGCACCGCAGCCCAAGGCCCAGCCATCTCCTGGCCATTGACCTGAGGCTGATTTTTATGGGGAGGTTCGGAAAACGGATAAAGACACCGCTGTTGGCATCCCAACGGGCAATTCTGTAATCCAGGGTCAATTCGAAATCGGCAAACTGCTGATCGTAATAAAACAGCATCCCCATTCCACCCATAGCGACCAGGCTTTTCTGAATGGGATCGATGCGGAAATAGCCCGGCCCGGTATGCGCCCAGCCATCCATGCTGGTCCCATCGAAAAGGACTGTCTCGGCAAAGCAGGTCCCAGTTAACAGGATCACCAACAGCAACAGAAACGGAATAAGGTGGCATATTTTGTAAAGAGGCCGGGAAACATGGTGCTGGAACGACATGAGTGTATAGCTCCTTCATCAAAAAAGTTCTATTCCCTCTGATGGGGGTATCCTGAAGAGTATGGAACTCCAGTGGCACAAAGAGAACCCCAAGAACCCATGGTCCGTTGACAAAAATCTAGAGAAATCGCTTTAGGCCTGCCGGTAATGCCAGTCCCTGGCTTTCGATACAATTTGAAAAAACTGTTGAAATCTCTTGACAGATGAGAAAAGGAACCTTAGCCTTTATATAAATTGAGGGTGAAAATGGATCGGGCAGTTCCCCCAGAGGTCCATGACACCGATGTTCGAAGTCTTCGGCTTTCCGCCGTTAGGGTTCCCATAAATTCAAGAGAGTGTGAAAACCGATTCCGTTAACCGGACAGAATCGAAAAACTTCCAGCATTGCAGGATTCCGATCGGTGGAAATAATCTCAACTGTCCTCTCCAGAGGAGAGGTCCCGGTTAAACGAAAAACCCTATAAATCAGTTGATTCTTTTTGAGAAGGAATAAGACACTTTTTTTATCTGGATTTACAGACACAATTCTCTGCCCTGGTCTGATCTGTGGCTGGAGAAGCCAGCAGATCAGGTTGCCAGGCCGAGAAAAACCCGAATGTAAAAAACAGGTTCAAGTTAATCAGGTTAAACCAATCTGACAGAATCCACGCAGGCTAAATCAGGAAAAAGATGACAGTATCACGGAGTCTGGTGCTCCTTATCGATGGAACTGCATTGGCATACCAGTCGTTCTATGCCCTGCAGGACCTGAAAAGTCCGGAAGGTCGTCCAACCGGGGCGGTTTTCGGTTTTTACCAGACACTGACCCAATTACGGAACGAGTATTCCCCGGAACTCATCGCTGTCGCGATGGATCGTGGCACTCCTGTGGAAAGAACCGAAACCTACTCGGATTACAAAGCAGACAGGCCGCCAACTCCCACCGATCTGCTCGATCAGCTGGCTCTGATCGAAGAGGTCCTGGGGATCCTTGGAATCGCTGTCGTTTCCTCTGAGGGGATCGAGGCGGATGATATCCTCGCGACTATCGCCCTCCAAGCTGCTGGTGAGGGGTATGATGTGTTCATCTTCTCTCCGGATAAGGACATGCTTCAAGTTGTCAATGGGCATATCAAAGTCATTCGGCGGCATGGAAACAACACAAAGATTTATGACCAGCAGGCAGTGCAGGAGCGTTATGGCTGCCCCCCGGAAAGATTTGCCGATCTGCTCGGCCTGATGGGAGACAGTGTCGATAACATCCCCGGAGTTCCCGGGGTTGGAGAGAAAACAGCGGCATCCCTGCTCAAGGAATTCGGGACTCTCGATGCTGTTTATGAGAATATCGACCGGGTTGCAAAACCGAGATTGAAAGAGTCTCTGGTCAGCCACAAGGACAATGCGCTGCTCTCGAGGGAGCTGGCAACTTTGAAAACGAATGTACCGGTTGAAGTGACCCTCCAGGATATCCGTCCCACAAAGGCAGACTGGGAAAGAGCGGCCCGAATCTTTCGGGAACTGGGTTTCAAGCGGGCCACCTACGAAGCCGAGCAACACCTTTATTCCACCGGCAACCTGTTTGAGGACATCAAACCGGCGGTTTCAGACAGACAAAACCTTCAGTATACCCTGGTTCAGACCCAATCCGCTCTCCGGGAGTTAATTGAAACCTTAAAGAAAGAACATCCATTCGGCCTTGATACCGAAACCACCAGCATCGATTCGCATTCAGCGAAACTGGTCGGGATCTGCATCGGATTGGCCGATGGAAGAGGCTGGTACCTGCCCATTGCCCATCGTGGAGCCGAAAACCATTCGCTAGAATCGGTTCAGGACCTGCTGGGTCCCATCCTGATCGATGAACAGGTCGGGAAAATCGGCCACAACATCAAGTATGACGCCAGGATTCTCGATCGGCATGGATTGCCGGTGAAGGGCTGGATTTCCGATACGATGGTCCTGGCCCATTTTCTCCACAGCCGCCTGGAGTCTTACAAACTGGATAACCTCGCCCAGCTTTATCTTGGGCGGACAATGATTCCGATCAGCGACCTGATCGGCTCGTCTCCGGGCAAACAGGAAACAATGGAGACTGTCGATGTGCAGGCAGCCTGCGAATATGGCGCAGAAGATGCCGAAGCCACAGCGGCACTCCACAAGGTGCTTTATCCGGAACTGGTCTCTGAAGGGGTTGAAGACTGGTTTCGAAAAGTCGAAATCCCTTTGAACCTGTGCCTGCAGGGGATGGAAACTCGCGGGATCTATATCGACCCCTCGATCCTCCGGGAGCAATCCAGAGAAGTCCAGAAAATTCTCGACCGGGTGGAGAGTGAAATTTTTGAGATTGCGGGCCGGACCTTCAATCCCAACTCCCCGGCGCAGCTGGCCCAGATTCTGTTCGATGAACGGGGGGTGCCAGCGGGAAAAAGCCGGTCCACCCGTCAGGAAGTCCTTGAAGACCTGGCACGTGCCGGAGAACCACTGGCGGAAAAAATCATCGAATACCGCGGGGCTGCCAAACTGAAAGGGACTTATCTCGATGCTCTCCCGAAACTCATCAGCCCCATCGATAAAAGGCTGCATACATCTTACCGGACCACCATTGCAAACACCGGCCGAATCTCGAGCAGCGATCCCAATCTGCAGAATATTCCAATACGGACCGATATTGGCCGCCGAGTGCGCGAGGCATTCATCGCCCGGGAGGGATGTGTATTTGTTTCAGCAGATTACTCCCAGATCGAACTGCGTGTCCTCGCCCACTTCTCACAGGATCCCGGATTCATGCGGGCATTCCAGGAAGGCCAGGATATCCACACATTCACTGCATCACAGATTTTTGAGGTGGACCCAGGCCAGGTGGACAAGGATATGCGGCGCAAGGCCAAGGAAATCAATTTCGGGCTGAATTATGGAATGAGTTCATTCGGGCTGGCTTCGCGGCTGGGGATCAGCCGTGGAGATGCCAAGGTCTTCATGGATCGTTACTTCATGCGGTACCCAAGGATCAAGGAGTATTTCGACCAGACTCTCGAGCTGGCTGAACGCGAAGGATCGGTCCGGACTCTGGTTGGCCGAAAGATTGAGATACCCCGCCCCAGGAGCCGCACCGGGGCCGAGGCCCGGGCGGCGATCAATGCTCCCATCCAGGGGTCGGCCGCCGATATTCTGAAAAAAGCCATGGTCGACCTCGAAGCCGAACTGAAAACTCAAAACCTGCAGGCGGCCATGGTGCTGACAGTCCATGATGAGCTCATCCTCGAAACCCCCGAGGAGGAGGTGGGAGAGGTAGTCGAGCGGCTCCCGAAAATCATGCGGGAAGCCCTGCCTCTCACTGTTCCGATCGAGGTGGATGTCAGCACAGAAAATCCTGGGCTTCCCTGGGCTGAAAAGGGGATGCCCTCGCTCGGGATTACAGGCACAGTCGGGAGCGGAAAAAGCCTTGCGCTTCGGATTCTGGCGGAATTGGGGGCCGAGACCGCACAGGCAGACAGGATCGGGCATCAGCTTCTCACCAAGACAGATGTCCGCGATGAAGTTGTCCGGTTGCTGGGAGCCGGGGTTCAGGCAGCGGATGGAAGCCTGGATCGAAAGAAAATTGGCGAAATGGTTTTTTCCGACAAGCGTGTGCTGTTGGAATACAATCGAATCATTCACCCACGATTGCTGAATGCTTTGCGTGAGTGGCTGGAGAAACCTCGAGAGGCCCACCAGGTGGTGGCTGTCGAGGCGGCCTTGATTCCCGAATGGGGAATCGAAGAGTGGTTCGATGAAGTCTGGTGCATCCGTTGCAGCGATGAAGCCGCGCTCTCGCGATGGGATCGCAGCAGTGAAATCTATTGGAAAATCAGGGAGGCGCAGCTGCCTCCCCAAGAGAAATGGGCGAAAGCCGAAAGGGTAATAGACAATGAGAGGTCGCAGGAAGAATACCGACGACGAATCGAAGCAGAATTCAGAAGTTTCCAGAGTAAATGCGGTTATTGATACCGAGGATGACGAAGGGACGGCATCTTCTCCCCCACCTCCACCTGTGGAGGTGGCCCCGGTTGAAACGATCGAGATCGAACAGCTCAAGCACAAATCCATCACCGACCTGATGCAGATCGGCGAGCGGTTGCGGATCGAACGCTTTTCCGGCCTCCGCAAGTCGGAGATGATCTACAAAATCCTCCAGACCCAGGCGGAAACCGCCGGGATTGTGCTTGGAGAGGGGGTGCTCGAGGTGCTGCCGGATGGTTTCGGATTCCTCCGGAGTGCCGATTACAACTACCTCCCCGGCCCGGATGACATTTATGTGTCCCCCTCGCAGATCCGCCGTTTCGATCTGCGCAAAGGCGATACGGTGACCGGTGAAATCCGCCGCCCCAAAGAAGGGGAGCGTTACTTCGCCCTGCTCAAAGTCAAGGCCATCAACCACGAACCGGTGGAGTTTGCCCGTACCAGGCGCCTGTTTGAAAACATGACGCCGCTCCATCCGGATACACGCTACAAGCTCGAATATGATTCTCACAAAATCAGCTCACGCCTGGTGGATCTGATCTGCCCGATCGGAAAAGGACAGCGTGGCCTGGTGGTTTCACCACCCAAAGCAGGCAAGACCATGCTGCTCAAGGATCTGGCGACTGCCTTAACCACCAATTATCCCAATGTCACCCTGATTGTGCTGTTGATCGATGAACGCCCCGAGGAAGTCACTGACATGGAACGGAGTGTCCGGGGCGAAGTCGTCTCCTCCACCTTTGATGAACCCCCCGAGCGCCATGTTCAGGTCGCCGAAATGGTCATTGAAAAAGCCAAACGCCTGACTGAAATGAGCCGCGATGTGGTCATCATGCTGGACAGCATCACCCGCCTGGCCCGGGCTTATAACCAGGTGGTTCCTCACAGCGGAAAGATCCTCACAGGTGGTGTCGACAGTGCGGCGCTTCAGAGGCCGAAACGGTTCTTCGGTGCGGCCCGGAACATCGAAGAGGGTGGGAGTCTCACGATCATCGCCACCGCCCTGATCGATACCGGCAGCCGCATGGATGAAGTCATCTACGAGGAGTTCAAAGGCACCGGCAACATGGAACTTCACCTCGACCGGAAGATTTCCGAACGCAGGATTTATCCGGCAATCGACATCAGCCGTTCCAGCACACGAAAAGAAGAACTCCTCCAGGAAATGGATGAGCTCGAAAAGATCTGGCTGCTGCGAAAAATCATCGCCGACATGCCTCCGGCAGAAGTCATGGAAAGACTGGTCAATCACATGAAGAAAACACGTGATAACCAGGAATTTCTCGCCACTCTCCAGGATGCGACCTGATCGAGGAAATCCGGCGGCATTCCGCAAATTTATCTGGGTCTTTGTGGTTGGCTTGCCGATCTCATCTCTGAGCTGGGGCAGCGGCCACAAAGAAGGGGACTCTTCGAATATTCTTTTTTTCGATGCCTTCTGCTGCGGTCATCTGGACAAGTGGACACACAGCCATGGGAGGTTCCCACTTGAAATTTTCAACCAGTCGGGGGTTTTGAACTGGCAGAACCTGCATGAACACCTGGCAAGCGGAGGTGTCACCACCGGGCCATTGCCCATCGAGGATTATAGTGTCCGTTTCGAGATGGTGCGCTGGCCGGTAACAAGAGTGGGGACCTGCATTGTTGTCCGGGCCGCGACCGGGGAAAACTGCCTGTCCGGATACCGCCTGCGGATCGAAGGAAACGAGGCCTGGCTCGAAAAGCATACGGGCGGCAGATCCTGGCGAAGTGCGGAAATGCGTGAAGGGCCTGTGGATGTGGAGCCTGAACGTTTCCATACTGTCATCATCGAGGTCCACGGAAACAACGAGGCCAGGGTTCGCGCGAAAATCTGGTCGCAGGCCTCCACTGAACCTGAAGATTTTCAGCTGGAGCTGCTGGATGACAGCCCATCCGCCATCCGAACTGGGCCTCTTGGGGCAGGAGTCTGGTATGCTGTTGCAGGCGAGTGGTCCGAGCCGTATCTATCAGCGGATATTTTTTCTGTAAAACCTTTGACGGCGAGTTGGTAACCACACGAAAGGCCATCTCCAGGAATGCCCGATGGACATGCTAAACTGCCGGTTGTCGGCGGGTGGCTGGGAGCCATCACCTTTCTCCTTTTTGTTCTCCTGCCGTTTCGGGAAGTCCTGTTTCCGGTCTGGCCGGCTGCCAATGTTTTCTTTCTGGCCGTTCTTGGAGGAACCAGCCTCGCATTGATCTGGGGAGGAGAGTATCCCCTGCCCCGTTCACTGGTGGTTCAGTGCCTCATTGCATGGCTGTTGATCCAGCTGCTGCGCGCCCCGGACTGGGATAAAGCCTTTGGCCTGGTTGAGGCCTGGGGGAGTTCATTTCTTCTGGCCGGCTGCTGCCTGGTCTTTTTCCGGAGAGGATGCATCTGGAGGTGGGTATTCGTTTTCGGGTTGTGGGGCCTGGCCACCTTTATTTCAGTTTTGAACCCTTCATGGCAGATTCCATTCGATCAGATGGAGCAGGCTCTGAGTGAGGAAACCCTCGATCCGGAGTACCGGGATGCCATCCTCCATGCCGCCGCCCAGCAGCGTTTCCATTTTCCCTTCGGGAACCCGATCGACCTGGGGGTTTTTCTTTCCATTTCACTGCTGGCAATCCCATTTTTGGGCTCTCTGATCCGGCAGCAGGGATCTTCAATCATCCTGTGGAGTGGTTTGGCCGTTTCAGCTGGGCTGCAGCTGTTTGTCCTCTGGGGAACACGATCCCGAACTCCGCTCCTGGGGCTTCTGGCCGGGATTCTGGTTCAGGTCATCTTCTACAGGGGGTTTTCACGGCGCAGCCTGATATCTCTGGTCTGTGCCGGGGTTGTGCTTATAACCTTACTGGTGGCTTCCCCAGGGGGGCGAGCCATGCTTTCCCGGACAGAAACAGTGCATGCCCGGCTGATCTACTGGGAAGCAGCCTCACGCCTTGCCAGGATGGAGCCGCTGCTCGGAGCCGGAATTGGAGGATATGGCGCGTGGTATCCCAGTCTCAGAGGTTTGACTCCCCACCAGACCCTTTACCCCCACAACATTCTGCTCGAAGTGATGACCGATACCGGAGCGGTCGGCCTGCTGTTGTTTGTGTTTGGAGTGATCCAGCTGGGTGCCCATTTCTTCAAAAATCTGAGTCGCTCACCCGAAAACATCTGGCGGGGCAGCGCCCTGGCCTGTTTCTTCATCGCCACCCTGGTTGGATTTCATCACAACATCGCTCCGCTGCTGGCATTGGCGGCCATCATCGCGGTCCTTCCAGCCAATATCGATGCAGCCCCGAAACAAATACGGGCCAGCACGAGGGGGATGCGAATCCTGTGGGGAATCGGAATCGGGGTTTTTATATTGCTGGCTTCTTTGCGCAGCTATTCGCATGTGCTGTTCGATCAGGCATCTCAATCCTTTCAACGTGACCATGATGCTGTGAGCTGCCTGAGGAATCTCGATCGAAGCCTGTTTTTCTGGCCACCCTACCCGGATGCCTTGTCCTATCGCGCGGGATTGGCAGCTGAGATGAGGAATCTGGCGTCCGCTGAAAAAGATTTGAAGGCTGCATTGTCCTGGTCTCCACAGACCGCATACCTGCATGACCAGCTGGCGGATGCTATGCTGTCCAGGGGAAAAAAGAGCAGGCGCTCAATGAAGTCAGGAAGGCAGTCGCTCTTCACCCTGTCAAGTGGTCTTATCATGAACATGCCAGCCGTCTGCTGTTCAGC
>LMZT01000148.1 GCA_001567115.1 Candidatus Hinthialibacteria bacterium OLB16
GCGGCGACCGCATGTCTTGAACAGTCCCTCGAGAAATCCCAGGGTGATTTCACTATCGCTCTGCTGGGTGCTCTCGGCCAGCGCAAAGACAAAAGCGCCGGTCCCGCTCTCGAGAAGTTCATGAACCAGTCCAAGGGAGATCTCAAGCTCCTGTCCCTTGAAGCCCTCGCCAAATCAGGCGCGCTGCCTCCCAGGGAACTCAGGAAGATTTTCGAGTCGATCGGCAAGCCCATCGATCCCGATGTCCGTGCGAATATCCGCCTGATGTTCGCCGACAACCTGGCGGCTCAGGGAGAAACCGAGAGAGCCAGAAAGATCTATGAGAGCCTGCTCAAGGCAAAGGATGGCGATCAGATTCCCATCGCCGCGCAGAAAGGCCTCGATAGCCTCTCGAAGAAGTAATCCGGATCGGACACTGGGGGCGAGGCTTTCCAGGCTTTGCCCCCACCCTTCTTTCATTCCATTTCAAAACAGATGGAACATCATCCAGATCAGCAGATAAGCCCCCACCAGTGTGATAAAGATCCACTGCAGGGTTCCCCAGCCTTCTTTTTTCTCTGACAGGGAAGTTCTTCGAAGAGTCTCCAGGTTCTTGTGAATCAGCTTGTCGGTTTCTTCGGTGTGGCGCCGTTTGATCTGGTTGATCGCACGCTGAATCTGGCGCCTCAGTCCCGCGCCGCTGGCGGTTTCCATCTGGCATTCGAGGACAGATAGATGCTCGAGCTGCCCCGATCTTTCGAGGTACCGTGCCACCGCAAGCTGAACATCCCGGCTGGAATGGTGCATCTGCCCCAGCAGGAAATTCAGAAATCGAGGCTCGAATGTTTCCGCCATGTACTGAAACGCCGCCTCTTTCAGCAGAGCCGGGCCATTCAGGCAATCCGACAGATCTTTGTCCGGCACCTCATAACCAAACTTGCGGCACCAGGTCAGCACCGCCTCTTTTACCAGCACTGAGGAGGTTTCCATGAGGGTCAGCAATACCTTGTATATCCGGTCGGTTCCGGATTGTGAAAGAAAATGAATGCGGTGAAGCAGTTTTTCTTCATCACTGCTGAACAATCTGGGTATTTGCGAATCAGCCCGGGCAATCGCCAGCTGGACATCCTCGATTCGGTCTGTGACATCGCAGGATTCTTCCCGCAACCTCTCCAGGAAAGCCAGAGCAAGGGAAAGGCAGCCGGCATTCTGGAAACGCTCCGCCAGCCCGGAAAAAATCAGGCGGTCATATTCGCTTACCGCCAGCAGTTTCTGGGCATAGAGGCGTGCCGGTATCGGGGAGTTGTCCCGCAGATGGGTGAGGACCAGGTAATAATACGCGATCCGTTGAAGGCGTGGTTCGGTCTCGATCTCCAGCATTTTCTGCAGGCAGTCGATGGCTTCAGTAAACCGGTCCAGTTCATAATGGGCGCGACCCATGAGGCCATAACTGATCGGCTGCAATGATCCGACCACCATGGCTTCCTGAAAGCGCACCAGGCAGACCGAATACTCCTCGAGCTCAAAGTGCAGCCGGGCCAGGTGCTCGAGGAAAAGGGCCTGGCGTTTCTCGAGGTCGATGGCCTGGAGGTAGTATTCCTTGGCCATCTCGTAATTCCCCATCTCATGGAAGGTGAATCCGAGGTAAAAGTAGGCAATTGCACAACCCGGATCGAGATCCAGTGCCCGTTCATAGGCCACCTTGGCCCCTTCACAATCCCCTGATTCAAACTTTCGCTTGCCCCGTTCCAGTTCTTTTTTGACATCCGACCGTACAAGAAAAACGACACTGTTACGGCCATTTGTCGAAGAAGATTGGGAGTTGGGAGAGATTTCAATATTTGGGATATCTCTCTGCTGGTTGGTCATAGCATATTGGACAGATTTCACCTGCAAAGTCGTCGAGCCCCCTCTACGACCCATTTAACTTGATGCCCTTTCAGCTTAAAAAAATGAATTCCCACTACCACAGACGCTGATAAAAGGATTATCGGAGGGTCACGCCAGAACCTGAATGAGGAACTTGCAGGAAACTTGGCGGATCAGTCCCTCTGGACAGTGAAGGTTCCGCTGGAAAGCGGCTGGCTGACAGCCGAGCGATGCTGTATGGCACCGGACAGATGATCTCCATCGCTGAAAGTGCCATTCAGGATGATATATCCGGTCCCATTCTGCTGGCTGGTGCCAGGAAAAGAAAAAGATATGCCACTGATCACGGGTGTGTTGACATAGATTTTTGTGCCACGGAACACCACCCGCAGCTGATTCGGAAGAAGATCTTCATCATTCGAGAGGGTGATGTTGGATACTCCTCCATCGATCAGGGCGGTCCCGCTCCAGCTGGTGTTGAAAAGCTTCACGGGTGTCGCTGTCGGAGTCACTGTCGGCGGCGCTTTTGTAAAAGTCCGGGTGGGGGTGGCGGTTCGGGTCGGTGTGCGTGAATTGACAGGGGTTGGAGTGCTGGTTTCAGTCCGGGTGAGAGTGATCGTCGGAGTTGAGGTGATCGTCGGGGTTCGGTCGGGGTGAATGTATTGTGATGGTCCGCGGTAAAGCTGGGGAGTGAAGGTCGGGGTCGATGTTGGGGTGGGTGTATGAGGGATCAGCTGGATATTCCGTTCAAGATTAGCGGAAATCAGGATGCCGATCTGGAACGATGCATATCCGACAGAGGAAATGTTATTCAGAACCGCCTGTGTATCCATCGGGAGGTTGATAAACTCATAGAATCCCTGGCTGTTTGTGGCTCCATTTCGATCCGGGTATGGATCCGGCAAGTCCAGAAAAATCTGAAAGAAAGGAACCGGCTCACCACTGGCGCCATCGGTAATGATGCCGAAAACACGCCCGGTCAGGGAAACTGTGGGAGAATACGTGGGAGTCGGTGAATTTGTTACTGTCGGAGTCATTGTGCTGGTCAGGGTGGGAGTCCGGCTCGGACCCGCCTCGGTTGGCGTCACTGTGGGAAAAAGCGAAAACCAGAATTGATGGAAAATAAACAGATCCCGGTCATCGATCCTGCCACTCTGATCCAGGTCGGCACGTGGGTCGGGTGTGGGGCTTTGAGGCCATCCCGGGCCAACGATTATAAAAACCAAAAGAAAGGAAATTCGGAGTAACAGCAGCATTGAGCATGGATTCTCTTAAAAAGAATATAGAAATGCTACTTTAATCCGTCAAGAAAATAAGGCTCCCCGGAATCAGCCGTTTCCCTTGTTCCGGATCGATTGAAGGGATAGCCTAATAATTCATCCCTGAGAGGGGCCTGCAGACAGGTTCGACAGGCTATGGGAATCCGTCATTTGCAGGTGAATCATCCAATGAAATAGTATGGCGACAAGCAGATCAGGGCCGACACAAAAGATTATTTCCGGAACAACGGAACCACACCGCTTCGATCTTATCGATGCGATCGAGGAAGCGGTCTGTTTTCTCACCGAAGAATGGAAAATCGTCTTTACCAATGATCGCCTGGCGGAAATCCTGGGTGGAAAATCCTCCGATTATCTCGGGAAAGATTTCCGGTCGCTGTTTCCTTCGGACCGCCATGAATCCTTGAACCAGGCTTACCGTTACACCCAGGAACAGGGCCAGGTGCGCATCCAGGTGGGAATGCTGGCAGCCGGCAAACCTGAGCCGATCCCGGTGCTGCTCCGCCTGATCCGTTACTCCGACCCAACCGCTCAGAGCGCCAGCCTGTATGCCATCATCCTGGACCTGAGTGAGCTGTACGAAGCCCTTCGGGTGCAGGAATTCCTGCGGCAACGGAATCGTGAGCTCGAGGATATGGCGATCACATGTCCGCTGACCGGGCTTTATAACCGGCGGTATTTCGACTACCGGCTGACAGAAGAAGTCCGGCGGGCTGTTCGATACCGGCATTGCCTGGGTCTGGCCATGGCCGATATCGATCACTTCAAGAAAGTCAATGATACCCATGGGCATCTGGTGGGAGATGAAGTCCTTCGCATGGTGGCTCGAACAATTCGCCAGACCACCCGCTTCACCGATATTGCTTCCCGTTATGGAGGAGAAGAATTCGCTGTCATCCTGCCGGAAATCACCTCTCCCGGCACACTGGCCGCCGGGCTGCGGCTGCGCATGAAGATCCAGAATGAGCAATATGCCTCATCGGTCGGGATCCATCAGATCACGATGAGTGTGGGTGTGACCTGCTTCGATCCGACTCAGGAACTTTCCAATGAAGATGAGATTTTACGCCGCGCCGATGAGGCCCTGTATCGTGCCAAACGCCAGGGAAGAAACCGTGTGATTTTATGGGGCCATCCAGGCGATTGAGGCTGATCCGGTTCTTTCCTGGAAGGTATTCTCTGCTTTTCATGGTATGGGGGACCCTCCTGGTCCTCGTGGTGTATCCCGCACTTGAGACACTGGCCCGAAGCCTGATCGACCAGGGCACTTTGTCGCTCAAAGCCTACCAGCGCTTCTTCATCGAATCCGAGGAGGGGTCTCGCCTGGTTCCCGGCATCGGCCTCCTGGCGCTTGGAGGAAGCCTGGTGGTTTCCTGCGCCAGTGTCTTCCTCGCTGCCCTGATTGGAATTCCTCTCGCTTTCCTTGTCGAACGGAACCGTTTTCCGGGAAGGAACTGGCTGGCATCCCTGGCCTTTCTTCCATTGACCCTTCCCCCGATTGTCGGGGTCGTCTCTTTCGACCTGATTTTTTCAGAAGCCGGCATCCTGCCCCGTTGCCTGGCATTGCTGTTCAGGCTGGATCAGCCTCCTTTTTACCTCTCCGGAAGGGATGGGGTGATCGCCATCCATGGTTATTCCTTCTTCCCCTTTTTCTTCTTCCTGGTGTCGAATGCCCTGCGGGAAATGGACAACTCTCTCATCGAGGCCTCACGCAGCCTGGGGATGTCCCGCTGGCGGACCCTCCTGCTGATCGAGTTTCCCATGCTGATCCCGGCGCTGTATGGAGCCGCCATCATGGTGTTCATGGCCTCGATGGCTTCTTTTTCGGCTCCCCTCCTGTTCGATGTCGAAGGACTGTATCTGAGCACTTATATCTATAACCTCAAGACACAGGACCTGTGGCAGGATGCCTTCACCGCCACCACGCTCTTCATGGGCGCTTCACTCTCGATGCTTCTGTTCCTGCGCTTTCTGCGCGGATCACGGCACTACCAGCCCCTCGGCAAAGGGGTGCCCCGCAAACCCTGGAAAGCCCAATCCCTGCCGGCAAGGTGCTGCCTCGGGATTCTTGCCTGGGCTGTTCTGATTCTGTTGCTGCTGCCCCATCTCGGGATCCTTCTCTGGTCTTTCACACAGGATGGTTCCTGGACTTGGCAGCTCCTGCCTCCCGGGTACACCCTTGAAAACTACAGGCGGATTCTCGGGCTTGCTGATATCTCCACCGATATCGTTCAGCCTGTTCGTAACAGCACCTGGATGGCAGGAATCGCCACTCTCGCCAATCTGGCATTCGGAATCGCCGCAGCTTTCCTGCTGAAGGCCAGATCGGCCGGGAATAAGGCCATCACGGATCTGCTGGTCATGCTTCCCTGGGCGCTGCCCGGGACAGTCATCGCGATCAACCTGCTCGTGACATTCGGGCAGCCTTCACTCCTCACACTCGGGTTGAACCTTTCTCAAACCGCCTGGCTGCTGCCCATGGCCTATTTCATCCGGAATATCCCTCTTGTCGTGCGCCCGCTGGCTGCTGCCTGGGAGCAGGTGGGCGAGTCGGTCGAGGAGGCGGCGCGCAGCCTTGGTGCGGGACGGTTGCGGACCCTCCGCACTGTTTCGATCCCTCTGTTATTTCCCGCCCTGGTGGGTGGCGGCCTGCTGGCTTTTGTCACCGCGCTCGGTGAGTTCATCGCCTCGGCGATTCTCTTTACTCCGGGAAATAAACCGATTTCGGTCGCGATTTTCGGTGAGTTTCATGCTGGCGCTTATGGCCTGTGTTCTGCTTATGGTGTATTTCTGATCCTGCTCATCGGAGCTGTCATGTTAATCGGAGGAAGGAGCTCGCAGAGAATCGTATGAAAGAAGGCATTCTGGCCGCCAACTTCAATTCCATCCAGAGCCAGATCGACCAGGCATGCCATGCTTCGGGGCGTGCGTCCGATGAAATCCGCCTGATTGCTGTCAGCAAATATGTCGAAGCCCCGGTCATCGAAGCCCTTTACCACCTTGGCCAGAAGGATTTCGGTGAAAATCGAATCCAGATCGCCAGCCCGAAAATCAATGCCCTGCAGACCCTGCCGCTCTGCTGGCATTTCATCGGACACCTTCAGACCAACAAAGTCCGCCAGGTGATCGAATCTTTCCATGTCATTCACTCGATTGACCGTGAGAGTCTCATCCTGGAATTGATCCGCCAGCTCGCACGAAAAGCGGAGCATGAACCTGCAAGCCTTTCCCTGTTTTCCTCCAGGTGAACATCTCGGGTGAGGCATCCAAAAGCGGGGTTGAACCTGGCCAGGCCGAAAAGCTTGGGCAGATGCTGATTCAATCTCCATTGCTCGACTGGGCCGGTTTGATGACTCTGGCCCCGGAGGTGGAAGATCCCGGGGAAGTTCGACCGGTTTTTCGAAACCTGCGCCTGCTTCGAGACCAGCTGGAATCCAGGCTTGGAGTTCGCCTTCCCAGGCTGTCGATGGGGATGTCGCAGGATTTTCAGGTTGCTCTGATGGAAGGCGCCACCGATATCCGCATCGGAAGCGCTCTTTATCGCGGTCTGATTTGAACCCCGGATTCGGGCTATCCCGTTCAGGATGCAGAATCGGTTGTGGCTGTCGCCTCAGAAGGGATTGAGGCCGGCAGGTCATCGACTGTTTCAGTCCCGGTCTCGATCTCATCCGTCGCTGAAAAGAGAGGTGTTCCCACATATCCGAGTTCACCACGCTTGTAGTACTCAAATTTGGCCCAGGGGCCGCGCACAAGATTCAGGTTGGCCGGATCCAGAAAGGTCTCATCATATACCCCACTGAATCGATAGGTTCGCTGGGTGAAATAGATCAACAGCACCACACAAAAACCGATGATGATCCGCGGCGCCCAGATGGTGAACAAACTGTCCTGGTTGTCAGCCATACTCACAGCAGTGTCTTGATCCTTTCCAGCAGCTGTGTATTCGATTCCCACTCGAATTTCGGCACCAGGTAAAGCCTCCCACCGCAATCTTTGACTGCCTGGGATTCAATGCAGTCTTCGCCATAAGAGGCATCATTCACATGCACATTCGGGCGAACCCGGGTGACAAAATCGGTGCAGTCTTTTTCATCAAAAAGGATGACAAAATCAACGATATCAAAGGCTGCGATGATGCTGGCACGCTCCAGTTCCGGGCGGATCGGGCGTGTGGGACCTTTGAGTTTATTGACCGATAAATCGCTGTTAACCCCGACCACCAGGATTTCTCCCTGGGATTTGGCTTCCCGCAGCATGACCAGGTGGGCATAGCTGACAATGTCAAAACAGCCATTGGTTGTAACAATCTGTTTTCCCGCACGCCGAAGAGGTTCCAGCTCGCATTGCAGTTCGGCATCGCTGCGGCACAATTTTCCCATCTCTGATTATCCAATCTCGCTTATTCTTACTGGGATGATATCGACCGATACCCCTATGTCAAGGCAAAGGCATCCATTTCGCCTGCAAACCGGTTGATACCCTCCCGAAACAGGCTCATTCGCTTGCTTCAAGCCTGCTGGCGTCGTAATATGAAACATTCGTTCAACCTGGAAGGTTTTTACCGTTAATGATACACATCGAAGAAATAAAGCTCAAAATGGATGGATTAGATTCCATCGATCTGATCCGCCAGTTCAAACATACAGGCTTTTCAAGCATCGAAAAGGATCACTTTGCTCTGATGCGCTGGTATGGCATTTACCAGCAAAGGCCGAATGATGGATATTTCATGCTGCGAATCAAGATTGGCGGAGGCCAGCTGACAGCCGCCAAGTTGAGGGTGATTTCCTCCATATCCCACGACTACGGCCGTGATCTGGCGGATATCACCACCCGCCAGAATATCCAGCTCCACTGGGTTGCCACTGAAAACCTGGCCGATGCGATCGAACGGCTCCAGGCGGCCGGTTTGACGACCACCGCCGCATGCGGGGATGTCACACGTAATGTGGTCGGTTGTCCGGTTGCGGGCATCGATGCTCATGAAATCACCGACACGGCGGATACTCTGAAAGCGGTAGAAAGGCGCCTGCTGGGCAACCGCCTGTATTCGAACCTTCCACGGAAATTCAAGATTTCTGTCGCTGGATGCTCTCTGGACTGCGCCCAGCCCCTGATCAACGATATCGGCCTGTCGGCTGTCAGGCACCGTGAGGATCCAGGCCGGATTCGCTTCGTGGTGTGTGTGGGCGGGGGCCTCTCCACCACCCCCAAATTCGCCAAATCCCTGAATGTCCTGCTGGAGGAAAGGGAACTCCCGGATGTCTGTGAACATATCTGCGGAATCTTCAGAGATTATGGCAACCGCGAGAACCGCAAACGGGCGCGCATGAAGTTCCTGGTGGAAGAATGGGGCCCGGATAAATTTCGAGATGAGCTGGAACACCGCCTGGGTTACTCCATGACCCCCTGGAGTGATGAATATATCCCCCCCAAAATGCTGGATGATGATCATGTCGGCATTCACCCCCAGAAACAGCCTGGCCTGGTCTATGTCGGGGTTCCTGTCAAAGCCGGCAGGACCAATGCCCAGCAGCTCGCCGCAGTTGCTGAAGCCTCGGAACGATATGGCCAGGGGCGGGTCCGTCTGACCAACCATCAGAACATCATCCTCCTCGATATCCCGGAAAATCAGGTCGATCCGCTCTGCAAGGACCTTTTGCAGGCTGGACTGGAAGTCAATGCCTCTCAGACCCGCCGTCTCCTGATCACCTGCACAGGCATTCAGTTCTGTAACCTGGCGATCACGGAAACCAAGAGAGTCGGGGTGGAGCTGGTCGAACGGCTGGAAAAGGAAATTCCACATCATGAGGGGCTGCGCCTCCACATGAGCGGCTGCCCCAACTCCTGCGGACAGTTTCAGACCGGTGATATCGGGATGACCGGGGTTCTCATACCGAAAAAGGGCACCGATGAAAAAACCGAAGCCTATAACCTCTTTGCGGGCGGAGGTTATGGCGAAAATCCGGCCTTTGGACGGCGCCTCATCCTGAAAGTCCCGCGAGAGAATCTCGCCGACATGCTCGTGAAGGTTTACCGGAAGTACGCCGAGCAGCGTGTCAATGGAGAAACCTTTCAGCCTTCTGTACACGGCTCAAGGATGATGAACTGCAGGCGCTTGCCAAAGATTAAAGGCCGCTTCTGAGCCTGCCCCGGAATTGCCCTTTCCGGCAAATTGCTCTCAAGCCCTTCACCATAGGCCGGTCTCAACCTATGATCTCCCATTTGTGTGCAGTCCTGGACTGCATGAATCCGAATTCTGCTTCGATGAGATGCACAGGAGAGTGCCAGAGTGAGTTCAACACCAAGGTTGCTTGAAGGACGTATCGCCCTTGTTCTGGGGGCTGCCAATAAATGGAGTATTGCCTGGGCAGTCGGCAAGCGATTCTCAGAAGCAGGAGCCAAAGTCATCCTGACTTACCAGGATGAGCGGTTTGCCGAAAAGATGATTGCCATGTGCGCTTCTCTCGAGAACTGCTCCCATTTCTGCTGTGATCTCACCCAGCCTGCACAGGTGGATGCCCTCTTCTCCTCCATCGATAAAGAGCACGACGGGCTGGATGTCGTGGTTCACAGTGTCGCCTATGCTCTCCGGGAAGATTTGGATGGAAGGTACCTCGACACTTCATGTGAGGGTTTCCAGATCGCCCATACAGTCAGCTCCTACACACTGACGATTGCAGCACGGGCCGCCCGCCCACTCATGTTAAAGAGGGGTGGGGGCAGCATCATGACCATGACCTACCATGGCAGTGAACGTGTGGTTCCCAACTACAACATCATGGGGGTCGCCAAAGCCTCCCTCGAAGCCAATATGCGTTACCTGGCGGCGGATCTCGGCCCGGAAAATATCCGGGTGAATGCCCTGTCTCCGGGACCGATCAACACCTCTGCGGCACGTGGCATCGCCGGCTTCACCACCATGCTTCAATATGCACGCGACCGTGCCCCATTGCGGCGCAATACCGATACCGAGGAAGTCGCCGATGCGGCCCTTTTCATGGCCAGCAACCTATCCCGGGGCATCACCGGTGAGGTAATCTATGTGGACTGCGGCTATAACATCACAGCGATGTAGATAACAGCCCCGGATCGGGACCCATGGAGACAGCCCCAAAAAGCCAGATGAATGTATCCACTTTTCCAGTGGAAAAGCTCGGATGGCTTCTGATCTTCATCATGGCTGTCTTTCTCGCCTTTGCCATTTATCCCTCGGCCCAGCTCGACAATGACATGTCCCGCTTTGCCGCTATCGAAAGCCTGGTCGAACGCGGCACCTGGATCATCGATGAAAGCCCGTTCCTCATGAAACCCCCCCGCGGCAAACGCCCTGCAACACCGATTGTTGACCGGGTGGTCATGGAAGGGCATTCCTACTCGACCAAACCGCCAGTCATGACCTTTCTGATGGCTGGTGAATACTGGTTGCTGAAAAACTTATTCGGACTGGATTTCTCCGATGAATCCGAACGCCCCATCCTGGTCTGGATCCTGACCTTTACCTTTGTCGCCCTGCCCTTTCTCGGAATAGCCTGGTTCTTTTTGAAAAGTGGCCCCCGTTTCATTGACAACCCACTCCTTCTGATGACAGGAATGATCATTCTCCTGTTCGGGAACCAGTTGTGGGGGTTTTCAAGGACTCTGAACAACCATGTCCCCTCAGGGTTTTTCCTCTTTTTTTCGATGGTTCAGGCAGTCTCTCTGATTCATGGCAAAATCGAGCCACGGCCGTATCATTTCATCTTCATCGGGTTGTGTGCCGGTTTGCTGCCGACCTTTGATCTTCCCGGTCTGTTTTTCTGTGCCCCTCTGTTTTTTTATCTTTTTTACTTTTTTCCGAAACAGACCCTGAGCTGGTTCCTGCTCGGGGCCATTCCCCCGCTGGCGCTCCATTTTGCATTGACCTGGTCCATTACGGGCGATTTCATTCCAATCTATATGAAGAAAGAGCTCTACCACTACAAAGGCTCCTATTGGGATAAGATGGGTGGTTTCGATGCTCTCGAAGAACCGAAGTGGCTGTATTTCTTCCACCTCAGCATCGGAAGGAAGGGTCTGTTCTCGCTGTTCCCTGTCCTGGTTCTTTCTCTTGTGGGGTTCTGCCGTTCATTTGTGAAGCGGGATGGATGCCCTCTCAAATGGGAGATGAGAACACTGGTCCTTCTGACCGCTTTCTGGATGCTTTTTTATACCCTTCAGACCAATAATTATGGGGGCATGTGTTATGGCTTCCGCTGGTTCATGTTCTTCACTCCAGCCTTAGCCTTCTTCTCGATCCTTGCGATGAAAAACTTCCTGACCGGGTGGCGATGGATCTTCCTGTGTCTTCTGATCGCTGTGTCGTGTTATTCCGGCTGGCAGTGTTCCCTCGATCCCTGGACTGCCAATGAGGAATGGACAACACGATTCCTGGGAAAATGGACTTTCTAAGCATTCCGCGGTTAGCGTGGAAAATTTGCACCTCCTTCCAAATCCAATCCTTAGTCCTTGTCCTTCTGTTATCCTGTTCGGATCTCACCCCATGCTGCGCTGATGACCCGCCACCCGCTTTCCTGACCGGGCCGGATGGCGCTGAAATGGTCCTCATCCCGGGCGGAACATTTCGTATGGGTTCCCCGGATGGCAAAGGGTTTCCGGATGAGCACCCTCAGCATGAAGTGGCCCTCCAGCCCTTTTACCTCGACAAGTACGAAGTCACCGAGGATCTGTATGCGCGATTCGATCCGAATCATACCTTTCCCAAAGGGCATGAGCTTTTCCCAGCCACCCGGGTCTCCTGGGAGGATGCCAGCCGCTATGCCGAATGGGCAGGAAAACGCCTGCCAACCGAAGCCGAATGGGAATACGCCGCCACTGGGGGTGATGGGCGATTTTTCCCCTGGGGCAATGACTGGAACCCATCAGCACTCAACTGGAACGAAAACGGAAAAGATGATGGCTATGCCGGTCCGGCCCCGGTTCATATTTTCCCTGAAGGGTACTCTCCCTTTGGAATCGCCAGCCTTTCTGGAAATGTGATGGAGTGGGTTCAGGATATCTTTCATGATTACGGGAAACCGGCCTCATCCCGTGAAATCCGGCGTGTCCTTCGAGGGGGAGCCTGGATCATCGGGCATCCGGCGTTTCTGCGCTGCCAGTATCGAGAAGCGCGCCCTCCCCGTTATCGATCTCCCTTCACCGGGTTTCGTTGCGCCATGGATCCCCCGCCTCCCGGCAAGTAATCAAGCAGCTGGTCCGGGTTGAGATTTCATGTGCATGTGTTGTCTCCTCTGGCTGCCTTGACTAACCTGTGAGCATACCGTTGGATATAATTCCCCTGCGCCACAGGGGAAAAACATGAACTGTCGAGATACTCTGGCACGATATGGCCGCTTCGATACTGGTTGTCGATGATGAAAAAAACGCCCGGGAGGGGTGCGCCGAGGCTTTGAGGACCTCCTTTGGAGAGGACCGAGTCCGTGTCGAAACCGCTGCGGATGGCCTCGAGGCTTCCAAGCGCCTGGCCGAGAGGACTTTCGATCTTCTGATCACCGACATCCGCATGCCCCATATCGATGGCATGGAGCTCCTGCGGCTATGCCGGGAAAAATACCAGTCCACCGATGTCATCGTGCTCACCGGGCATGGCACGATCGAGATGGCGGTCGAAGCGCATGCGCCTGGGGGCGGTCGATTATCTCCAGAAGCCGGTCAACCTCGATGAGCTCGAGCTGGTGGTTCGCCGAGTCCTGGATCACCGCAACCTCCTTTCGGAAAACGAATACTTCCGCGCCCGCCTTCAGGAAAAAGATGGATTCAGGGAGCTGGTCGGCCTTTCCGAACCGATGAACCGCCTCTTTGAGGAGGTGAGCAAGATCGCTCCCACCCGTGCGACTGTTCTGGTCTGTGGTGAAAGCGGCACCGGCAAGGAGCTGATCGCCGAAGCCATTCACAGCCTCAGCACACGCCGTGACCAGCCCCTCATCAAGGTCAACTGCAGCGCTCTCAATGAGAACCTGCTTGAAAGCGAGCTGTTCGGCCATGAGCGCGGGGCTTTTACCGGCGCGATTCGCCAGCGCAAAGGGCGCTTCGAACTGGCTGACAAGGGCACCATCTTCCTCGATGAAATCGGGAACTCAGCCTCGATGTGCAGGTCAAGCTTCTCCGGGTGCTCGAACAGAAAGAGTTTGAAAGGGTCGGAGGCAATCAGACACTGCGGGTCGATACCCGGATGATTTTCGCCACCAATGCCGACCTGAAAAAGAAGGTGGATGAAGGCTCTTTCCGGGAAGATTTTTACTTCCGCCTGAAGGTGGTGACCCTCACAATCCCGCCACTCCGTGAGCGCCGGGAAGATATTCCCCTCCTGGTCGACTTTTTCAACCGCCGATTTTCCCAGGAGAACGGCAAACCCCCGATTGCGATTTCCTCCGAAGCCCTCGAGGTCCTTCAGGCTTATTCCTGGCCGGGGAATGTGCGCGAGCTGCGCAATCTCATCGAGCACCTGGTCCTGATGAACAGCGGAAAGGAGGTTCTGGCTTCCGATCTGCACGAGTTCGGCCCATTGAGCAGCGAAAGCAAAGGCATCCAGATTCCCATGGGCACTCTGCTGGCCGATGTTGAAAAGGAATACATCCTGCGCACCCTGGAACGGTGCTCGGGCAACCGGACCCAGACCGCCCAGAGCCTGGGTATCGGGCGCCGCACCCTGATCCGCAAGCTGCATGAATATGGCATGCTTGCCAGTGATGAGTGACGTTTTCAGCCACAGAGATTTTCAATCCATATAAGGGTCATATTCATCCTCGCCGGCCATGACAACCCCCACTGGTTTGAGGACATGGAGGATATCGAGAGTGGCCTTGTGGGCATCGAGCACATCCTCAAGCTTCCGGTAAACAAAAGGGCTTTCATCGGTTCCGGCCCCGCGCAGCTCGACACCATCAATCCGAGCGCGGAGCATCTGCTCCCGTGTGATGCTTCCTCCAATGCGCCGTTTCTTTTTCCAGTTCATCTTCCCGGCAGCCTGAGTGCGGCTCATGATCCGCCCCGCACCATGGACTGTCGAGTAGAGCGCCAGCGCAGACTCGGCTGAATCTTTTCCACGGACCACCACAGAGATATCCGCCATGGATCCTCCGATAAATCCCAGCTGCCCGGGAAAACAGGGAGTCGCCCCCTTGCGAACCACATAAACCTCCTGGCCATTGTGTTCTTCCTTCCAGGCGTAGTTGTGATGATTGTGGACTGAAAAGGTGTCATCAGCCCCGAGGAGATCCAGCACCTGCTGAATCACTGCATCACGCCCGGCATAGGCATATCTTCCCGCCAGCGACATGGCCCTCAGGTAATCCTGCCCCAGCTGGCTCCGGACCGAAAACAGAGCCGGGGGCTGATCCATGCTTTCACCCGGTGGTTTGGCATCAAAAGCACGCCCAGCAGCCAGATTCAGAAAGCCTGTCGCGGTTTTATGCCCGAAACCCCGGCTGCCAAAATGAACCGCCACCCAGATCTCCCCGCTGGCAACATCCTGCAGGATATCGACATAGTGATTTCCCGATCCGACTGTCCCCAGCTGGCTGCGTGCCAGATCATACAACCCCTTTAAGGGTTTCACTTCCTTCCAGGATTCGTCATCAAACAGCTCATGGTCGATTCGCTTATTCGAAGTCCTGCCCAGCCCGAATGCCACCTGTTTTTGAATTTCATCGAGTATCCGATGCAGATCCTTCCGGATGTCCTTGAGATGAAGATTGGTCCTGACCGCCTTGTTGCCACAGGCGATGTCATAGCCAACCCCCGAGGGAGAAACCATATCATGATATGCCACTACGCCACCGATGGGCTGGGAGTATCCCTTGTGGTGATCCGCCATCAGCGCCGCCTGGAAGACATCCCCTGTCTGCGCGCAGGTGCGCATCTGGCGCACAGCGCTTTCATCCGGAACACCCCATACACGGATTCCCTCCAGATCCTGGTAACTCATCGTTCGAATCACTCCTTCAGTTTATTCTGGTTGTGGGAGGAAGCCGGCGAAAGGGGCGGATGGAGCCTTGTCCTATTTTCCTTCCCGACGGGCTTTTCGGACAAGGTCATCGAGAGCCCGCAGGGCCTCGAGTGGAGTCATATCTTCCGGAGAGAGTGCGCGCAGCTCCTGCGAGAGCGGTTCATCATAGAGACTGAACAGAGACAGCTGGATGGCCTGCTCATCCGGCGGTGCGGATCGTCGGTGAAAATCCCCCGACTCCAGCTGCTGAAGGACCTTGTCCGCACGGCGGATAACCGAACGGGGGATTCCGGCAAGTTCGGCAACATGAATTCCATAGCTATGATCGCTCCTGCCGGGAACAACCTGATAAAGGAATGTCACCTTGCCCTCCTGCTCCGCTGCAAGGGCATGATAATTCTTCACCCTTGGATTCCGGTCCTCCAGTTCCGCCAGCTCGTGGTAGTGCGTGGCGAACAGTGTCTTGACCCCCGCACGCCCCACCGCAAGCAGATATTCAGCGATCGCCCAGGCCAGGCTGATGCCATCATAAGTCGCGGTTCCGCGCCCGATTTCATCCAGCACCACCAGGCTTCTCGGCGTGGCATGGCGCAGAATTGTGGCAGTTTCGCTCATCTCGACCATGAAGGTGGATTGCCCGCCGAAAAGGTTATCACTGGCTCCCACCCGTGAAAAAATGCTGTCCACCAGCCCGATCTGTGCCCCTGCAGCCGGGATGTAAGACCCGATCTGGGCCATCAGAACCAGCAGCGCAACCTGGCGGATGTAGGTCGATTTTCCCCCCATGTTCGGACCGGTGATGATCAGTATCTGGTTTTTCTCCTGATCGAGGCAGGCATCATTCGGGACAAACCGGTTGAGCCTGTTGGCGCAATCCAGGGTGGGATGACGGCCCTGGGTGATGCAGATCCTGTCTTCCCGGTCGACTGTCGGACGGCAGTAACCATGCTCAGCCGCTATCCGGGCCAGAGATTGCAGGGCATCCAGTCCCGCCAGACGGCGTGCCAGCACCTGGATACGTTCCGCATACTGTGAAACCGACACCAGCAGCCCGGAGAAAAGATCCTTTTCGATTTCGATGATTCTTTCCTGGGCGGTCAGAATCTTGTTTTCATATTCCTTGAGCTCGGGAGTGATGAAACGTTCCGCATTGACCAGGGTCTGCTTCCGGATGTAATCCGGCGGAACTTTCTGCTGGTGGGCCGAAGTCACCTCGATGTAATACCCAAAGACCTTGTTGTATCCGACTTTGAGCGAGGAGATGCCTGTGCGTCCTCTTTCACGGTTCTGGAGGTCGATGATCCAGTCTTTTCCTCCCCGGTTGATGGAGCGCAGATCATCCAGTTCGGCATTGTATCCATCGGCGAAGATGCCTCCATCACGAATGTTCTGGGGCGGTTCTTCCACCAAAGCCATCTCCAGCAGCACCTTGAGATCCTCCAGGTCATCCAGAGGCGAAAACCAGCTCTGTGAACACTGGGCCTGGAAGCCAATCTTCTCCATCAGGCTGTTCAGGTGTGGAATGGCTGATAACGAGAACTGAAGGGCTTTCAAATCCCGCGGTGAGGCAGTCCGGTAAAGGATCCGCGACAACAGCCGTTCCATATCCTTGACCTCCCGCAGAGCCTCATTGAACTCCTGCGCAAGGGTCGGAACACTGAGGAACGCGGCAATCGCATCCTGGCGGGCATGGATCAATTCCAGGTCCATCAGCGGGCGCAGGATCCACTGGCGCAGTTCACGCGCCCCCATGGCGGTGCGGGTTCGGTCCAGCACCCAGAACAGCGATCCCTTCTTCCCCCCATCGCGCAGATTGGCAACCAGCTCGAGGTTCCTTTCTGTGGCCGGATCGAGGCCCAGGTAAGTGGCGGGACGGTACATCTCCAGCTGGACCATCTCCTGTGATTCCATCCGGTGTGTTTCGACCAGGTATGCCAAAATCGCACCCGCAGCCGACCGCGCCACACCCGCCTCCCGGGCTGAGAGGAGCGGCTTTTCCTCTCCCTCATTCCATCCATCCCTTTCACTCGGCCTGAAAATCTCTCTGGGACGGCGGGTGACCACACACCCATTCCGGCACAGAACCATGGACAGATAAGGAATCTCCAGGCTCATATCCTCGGGAAGAAGAATTTCACTCGGCCGTGTCTTGGACAGCTCGGAGAGAAGGTCGGTGCAATCCCCCGGGGCCTCCCCACGTTTCGGCTGCAGGTGAGTGGCCTTGAAATCACCGGTCGATACATCCATCACCGCAAAGCCGAGTGAGTCCGCGGGGCCTTCGATAATCGCCGCCAGAAAGTTGTTTTCGCTGCCTTCGATCCCCTCCGCCTCCACCAGGGTTCCCGGTGTGACTGTCCGGACCACTTCCCTGCGGACAATTGTCTTGGCCTTCTTTGCATCCTCGACCTGCTCGCAGATGGCAACCCGGTACCCGGCTCGGGTCAATTTGAAGAGATAGTTGTTGAGGGCATGGTAGGGGATCCCGGCCAGTGGGACTGTCTTCCCCCCGCCGATGAACTTGCGTGTCAGTGCCAGATCGAGAACCTCACTGGCGATTCGGGCATCTTCCTCGAACATTTCATAGAAATCCCCGAGGCGGAACAGCAGAATGGCATCCCCACAGGTCCGCTTCACCTCACGGTATTGCCGCATCATGGGAGTGATGTCTTCGCCGGTCGGATTCATGGCCTCAAAGATGCTTCAGGAACAGGCGAATGGTCAAGCAGCACAGTGCCATTCCCATAAAAACGAAGGGGCACGTTTTCACGCGCCCTGTTTGAATCGGTTGAACGAAGGTGAATCTCAGTTGCTGGCACCCGGGGAAGCTGATGGTGCGGCGCTTCCGGGCGAAACAGGTGCTGATGCAGGCGGTGCCATCGGAGCCGGGGCTGGGGCTGGAGGAGCTGCCGGTCCACTGGTTCCAGTGTTCGCGCCCTGTCCAGAAGGTTTCTTTTTCAGAGTCACATGAGTATCTGTCTGGGTATTACCCCAGGGATCCACATAAGTGTTGCGATCGATAGTGGTGCTGTGCGGGCGTCCATCCGCGCCGATCCAGCTGGTTCGTTCGCGTGTTCTCTGGCCAGACCCATAATTCCAGGACTGCACCGAAGTCCGCGGGCGTGTGATCGCCTGATTGCGTCCAGGGGAGTAGTAGCTGGCATGACGATCTTCCACAACACCCTCGCTGTGATAGGTTCCATCCGGGGCATAACCACCGCCACCATAAGTATCACGGCGCACAACCGGGTTATATGGACGATAGTTGGGATAGTAGCCACGATTGCCGTAATAACCACTGTTTCCATAGTACCCGCCATAATACGGGCTGGTGGAATAATACCCTCCACCTCCACCACCCCAGAGAGAGATCGACCAATCACTGGATTGGGCCGGTGCCGCTGCCAGTAACAGGGCCAGCGGGATTGCTGCAAAGACCAACAGATAACTTACTTTCATGGCTTTCATCGGGGTTCTCCTTTCGTTGAAGGATTCTTCTGAAATCCTTCTGCTCTCTGATATCCGTAGACATAAATCAAACAGGCTTTATTCATTCTATTCTGAAATTCCGTCAGGGGTGTCGAGCCTGCTGTGTTTCCCAATAGTCTAACGGTTCATCCGGCCTGAAGGAAGGGGAAATCTTTGAGCGTTTCCCCTGCTCTTCCAGACTATCCTCAGTGATGGGAATGGTAACCCGGACTGACGGGATTATGGGGCGTGGAATGGTTGTGATAAGGATTTTGGGGAGCCTGAAAGCTCCATCCTCTGACTGCCCTTTCCAGCATCCTGTAGGCCTGATCCAGCTCCCGCCAGTCCTGATCCTCATGGGAGCCATAGCCGACACTCAGTCGCAGTGTGCCTGTCAGGTGGCCATAGTATCTGCTGATTTCGCTGAAATCCTCCTGAACATGGCGGCAGTTTTCTCCTTCCTCAACGGTATTGAGCAGGTGTTCAGCCTTTTCTTTCATCTCCCTGAGGTCTTCAGCCAGGTGCGAATTCGGATCCCTTTCCATGGCAGTCAACAGGAAATGGGCTACCGCGATCGCGAACTTGAGCGCCGATGAGGAAATACTTTCACCATTCGGACAGGCCCGAAAACCTCTGTAGGCGCCGGAGTGGAAAATCGCATGGTGGAGACTGCGATAGGCTTGGCCCATTTCCCTCCAATCGGCCTCGACATGGCTGTTTGGATGCCTTCTGGATTCTGTGCCATAAGTAATCCGCAGATGATTCAGCGCCCGATTGAACGCCTGGAAATCATTGCGCAGCTTTATGCAATCGACTCCCTGCTCCGCGCTGTCATGCAGCAATGAGGAAAGCTGGGCCGCCTCTTTGGCATCCTCCGCCAGGTGAGAGTAATATTCCTCCTGGAGCAGCGTATTCGTAAAATGCTGCATCGCATCGTCGAAGGCGTGAGCGGCTCGTGCCACTCCATCGCCACCATAACAGCCCCGGTGGGAGGTATGCGGATAGTATACAGGTTGTGCAGACCCCAGGCTGGGGAGAATAAGGATTGCCAATAGAAGAGAGATCCCCGCTGGATGGATGGACCCTGTGCCATTGCTTGATTGACGGATTTTTACGACTGGGCGGATCATCATGTTCATCTCCTGTTTCTGAATTTCATTTGCTTGCCAATCCAGGTTGTTAATATTTACGGAGTACGATGCACAGATGGCTTCTAAATTCAAATAAAAAATGTTGAGGATGAAAAAAAATAATAACTTCAATAAAACAAGGTGGCTACGAACTCTTCTCTGCCCGCGGTCATGGAATAAAAGGTATATGCTGAAGGGCGCGCGCCATTTCATCGATGGCACGGTGCTTGACCTCGATCACCCGGAACTGCACTCCACCAGAGCCTTCACTGACACCCACAGAACGTGAGCGCGGGCGGTACTCGAGAAAATCATCCAGCCTCGCAATGTTTTCCGGCGTGTCGATTACAGTGATGGTTCCCTCATCCGGATCGGGAATAATCCGTCCCTCGGCTGACTGACGGGATGGCCCTTTTTCCTGCAATACCACCTCGAAAATCCGTGCCATTCGCTCCACCTCCAGCTGCCGATGGGAAATATCGCTGAGCTTTTCTGAGCCTTCCGGAGCGACACGAATCTCCTTTCGAACCAGCCTGTTCGGAGGCTGTGGAATCCTGTACCTGGGATCTTTCAGCATTCCATCGATGCGCATCAGCTGCCTCGAGGTCTGCCGAACGACGAGCAGCTGCGAGTCGGTGTGATAAAGAATCGAGGGAGTCCCATCCCCATTGTTTTCAATGAATCCTCCACCGCCGAAAAATTCGGCCAGCACATCCCTCAACAGCCCTTCCTGGTGGACCTCATGAAGATTGTAAACCCGGGTCTCGAGAGCCAGTGGAGGGCTATCCACAAGCTGGGCACGGTTTTCGTTCAGAAAACTCCGGATCTGCTCCGACACAAATCGTGAATCAAACACCTCGATACGATCCGGCATCAGCAGAAGATATCGCCGCCCCGGATTTTGCGCGAGGGTGAAATCCGGATCCCTGTTATCCAGGCCAATAAGCGATCGAAGTGCTGTTGAGACTGAATCCAGCCCGGCTGAATCCATCTTCGAAACAGCCATCCGAAACAGGCCCCGGGCCTGGGGTCCAGTCAGCGGGAATGCCTGTTTTGAAAGGTTTTCACTGACCACCAGCACCTGGCTGTCCGGCTCGAGATAACAGAAGTAACCCTCGCGGGGGAGCCATTGGTTCAGCGCATGGCGTGGGTCGATGGTGACATCTTTCTGGATCACCACCTCCCCCTCGATCTCGAGCGGCACTCGCAGTGTATATCCACTCTGGACAGCCAGGCTTTCGAGAAAGTCCATCAGAGGGATGCGATCCCCTGACCGGTAGCTCGATGCCCCGGCCCCCGGGACTGAACAAAGAATGGTGAAAAGAGAAAGATAAAGGCCGATACTCATCTCAAGAACTTATTTTAACCTGAAAACTGAAAAAGAAAGACTGGGATTTTATTTTTATTGCGGAGTTCGCTTCGGATTTTGTTGAACCGGGAGAGTTCTTTGCTATAATGAGACAAAAGAGGATCGAAGAAAAAATCGACCCCTGCCCTTCGCGTGTCGTCGGTCTTGTGAGGCTACAGATCAGTAGAAGGGCTTCAAAATCTGGGACCGAGCAGGCCCTCCATCGTAGAGGGACGCCAAAAGTTCCAGTAGAAGCCCGACGTGTTGAGATTCAGGTCTCAGCAATGACCGTCCAAACGCACGGTTGTGGTGGGGGTTGATTATTTCTCCTTTTTGATGAAACTTGCACTACTCCGGATCGGGAAACCTTTTCGGCAATCTTCCCTGGGGGCCTGTAGCTCAGCCGTGGTTAGAGCGCACGCCTGATAAGCGTGAGGTCAGAGGTTCGACTCCTCTCAGGCCCACCATGAATAACCCGCTCCCTCAATCGTCCAACAGAAGAGAATATTCCATACTCTTTTTTTTTCGCCGATAATATTGGCATGAAATTCCGGTATACTGGATTGTGCGGCTTTTTTGGCCCTGATATTTCCATCACATACCTCAGTGGGCAGAGGACATCATGAAACACTCATCAAACTGGATGTGTATCTTTCTTTTTATCAGCATCCTGGTGCTCTCCGGTTGTGCCAGCCTGACGGGCCGCAACCAATCTACTGTGGCCAGCCTGCCAGAGCTTTCCACAGACTCTATTGCGGACAGCGGCGCCTCACTCGAAGGTTCTTCCCTGGCAGGAAATCCTCCAGCGGCAGCCCCGGAGGCATCGCCATCCTCTTCAGACCGGAAGATTTATGAATCCGAGGCGGTGAAATCGGAGGGTGGCGGGATGCCTGATAACGGCCGTGATTGGAATGTTCCGGCCAGCCCGAGCGCCCCTCCATCAGTCAACCCCGAGAGATCTCCTCTCCCGGATACCACCGCAACACCCGATATCGGCATCGTCAAAAGTGAATCCAGCGACACACTCACGAACACCCTGGCTCAGCCAAAAAGCACTGTCAGCCAATCGATCGATCGCATCGATGAAGATCTTTCCAGCACCATCGACACCACACGAACCCGTGTGGCCGATCCCCTTGAAATCGCCATGGGGCCGATGGCCGGTGGAGGTTCGACTCCGAAGAACGATGATGCTGATGGATTGTCCTTCCCTGAAGGGAGCGGATATTCATCAACCCTTGGTGAAGCGCAATCCCACAATTCCCCTTTTGAGGAAAAATCCGCCAGCATCCCCAACTCTGCGGCCCGATCCGGTTCGACTGTCATCGAAGATCCTTTTTCGCCGGTTGCGAGCTCCCAACAGGGGCTGACCGATGCTGTCGCCAGCCGGTCCTTCCCGGAGATCGGCTCCAATGGGCCGGCATTGTCAGGGACTGCATTTCCCCCAGTTCCCTCCAGCCAGCCTCCGGCTCCGTCTGCTGCGGGAGTCATGCGTGGCGGGCAGCCCGCGCCGGTTTTTTCGGCAGTGACACTGGATGGCAGCTCCTTTGATCTCGTCAGCAACCGTGGACGTGTCGTGGTACTCGACTTCTGGCGCAGGACCTGTGGCCCCTGCCTCAAGGCAATGCCAAAACTGGCCTCCATTCGCCAGTCTTATGGTGAGGACAAGCTGGTGATCCTTGGCTTGAACACCGATGAGCGCCGGATCGAAGCTGAAACATTCCTCCGCCAGCATCCCCACAACTGGCACAATGTGCATGTCCTTTCACAGAAGACCAACCTGCTCAATCCCTACATGATCCGCCTGCTTCCGACTTTTGTGGTTATCGATCAGGTCGGCAATATCCAGTACCGTGGAGGCGACATCAATCAGGTTTCCTCCAAGGTGGCTGAGCTGATAGCCAATCCATCCCTTCCCAAATCGAGTCTGGTTGCCTCGCTCCGTTAAGATCTTTCAGGGGAGTTGAGTTTTCACACTATTCCGGGTAAGAAGAGCTCGTCAGGAACCGGCTCAAGGTTCCTCTATTTTTTGCCGCACCGGAAGGAGATGGCTTATGCTCAATCATAAAATTGTTTTCATGGTGGTCTGTTCGCTCGTTACGATGGTTGCATTCTTTGCCTGGCCGGAGAAAACCCAGGGGGATTCCCAGTTCAAAAATGTCCAGGTTCTGACCGATCTTTCACCGGATCAGCTGGAGGACATGATGGCGATGTTCACTGAGAGCCTGGGAGTGGGAAAATGCACCTTCTGCCATGTCAAAGATAAAGCCTCGGATGAAAATGAGCATAAAGTCATTGCCCGCAAATATCTGAAAATGACAAGAGAACTCAGAGAGACCTATTTCAAGGATGTGGAGGAGAAGGACAAGGTGACCTGCTACACCTGCCACCGCGGCGAGGTCAAACCGTCCAACAGCATCGAGCAAGCCGAAGAAAGAGCTAAAAAGAAAGCCGAAGAGAAACAATAAGGCATCGAGCGAAAAAGAGGGCAGATGCCATATCTGCCCTCTTCATGTCACTCAATAGCAGATCGCCGAAAACACATTGACATCCGGCAGCTGCTGGCGCCCTTTCAGATCGGAGAGTTCAATCAGAAATCCGACTTCCACCAGCTCGATGCCATCGAACCGCTGCAGAAGCTCGACTGCCGCCCGCATGGTTCCGCCGGTCGCCAGGAGGTCATCGACAAGGACCACCTTCTCACCCGGCTTGAGCGCATCCTGATGAATCTGAATCTTATCCTCTCCGTACTCGAGGGCGTAGGAGGCTGTGTATGTCGCAGCCGGCAGCTTGCCCGCCTTGCGTATCGGAACAATTCCGCAACCCAGGCGGTAAGCCAGAGCCGATCCGATCAGAAACCCACGTGATTCGATCCCCACAACCGCTGTGATCCCCCGGGTGGCGTAACGGTCAAAAAATATCGACCGCTTCACGAAAAAGCTTCCCATCTTTGAGAAGGGTGGTGATATCACGGAACAGAATCCCTTTTTTTGGGAAGTCAGGGATTTCACGTATTGCGGTTCTCAGGTGGTCCATTCAGGTTTCTCCTCAGTTGCAGCAATTGGATTGGATCGGATCTGCAAAGCCTACTTCAAAGCAGCCAGGGCTTTGGCATAGTCCGGTTCCTGGGTAATTTCCGGAACCTGTTCGGTATAGATGACTTTGTCATCAGCACCGAGAACAATGATCGCACGCGAACACAAACCGGCAAGCGGGCCATCTGCAATCTCAAGCCCATAGTCTCTGGCGAAGGAGCTTCTCAAAGTCGAAAAGGTCTCGACATTGGCGATCCCTTCGGCCGCACAAAAACGTTTCTGGGCGAATGGAAGGTCCGCAGAAATGTTCAGGACCACCGTGTTGTCCAGAGCCGCCGCACGCTCATTGAAAGTCCGTACTGAAGTCGCACAGACTGGGGTGTCGATGCTCGGGAAAACGCTCAGCACCTTTTTCTTTCCCGCATAAGAAGCCAGCGAAACGGTGGAGAGGTCATTCTTAACCAGGCAGAAATCCGGAGCCTTCGAACCGGTTGCGGGCAGTTGACCGCAGGTGTTGATTGCATTCCCTTTCAATGTGATGGAAGCCATTGTGATAATCCTTTCGAATTTGGGTATCGGGGATCCCGCATGGATTGAGGGACCACTCCGTTCATTTTTTCAAAAGCTGAGCAAACGTCAAGAATCGCGAAATATCGAGCGGAAAAAACCGCCGCAGGATTTGTGATTGCCGTGAAATCCTGCGGCGGGTGCAAGGTAATCGGGGAATCAGGACTGAGCCTGATTATGAGCCTTCATCAAGCGTGAAATTTTGCGGGATGCGGTCTGCGGCTTCATCACACCCCGGCTGACCGCCTGGTCCAGCGTCTTCTGCAACCCTCGCAGCATTTCGGGAGAGCCTTCCTTGGCTGGAGCCGCAAGCACAGCGCGGAATTTCTTTTCCAGAGTCCGGCAACGGCTTTTGACGGCACGGTTTTTCACTCTTGATTTCTCGTTTGTTTTGAGTCGTTTGATTGCGGATTTATGATGTGCCATGAATTTCTATGCCTGCTTTTCTTTCTTAAACTTTGGTGGCCGAAATCAGGGCCATCTGACGGGCACGCTTGATGGCCTTGGATAACATGCGCTGAAATTTTGCATTTGTTCCGGTCTGGCCGCGCGGTTTGATCTTCCCACGTTCTGTCACCATTTCACGCAGCAGGCGGTAGTTTTTGTAATCGATAAACTCAACCTTGTCGGCTGAGAAACGGCAGAATTTTCTGCGGCTGAATTTTCTTCCCGGGCCGCCATCCTTGCCAGGGTATCCTCGTCCCGGGCCTGAATCGGACCTCATATCCCGGCGGGGGCCACGATCACCATCACGGCGCTGGGGAGGCCTTCCTCCTTCGCGGCGGGGTGGGGGTGTTCTCGTTGCGTCAGTCATCCGTGTGCTCCTTCATACTTCTTTCAATTTCTATTTCTATAATTAAAACGGCAAATCATCATCCATGAAATTATCCGGCGGCGGCTCTGGAGGCATGTTGTCCTGGTAGGGCGACGCACCCGGTGGAGGTGGTGTCGGTTTTGGGCCTGGGCGTGGCCCACTGCCGCCCGCGGAACCATCCCTTTTCGGCTCGAGAAACTGAAAGTCCTCGACCACGACTTCATAAGCTGTCCGATTGTTCCCGTCTTTGTCCGTGTATTTCCGGACCTGGAGGGATCCGCGCAGCCCGATCATATTCCCTTTTGAGGCATACTGGCCGATCAATTCCGCAGCCTTGCGCCAGGCCACCGCATTGATGAAGTCGGTCTCTTTTTCACCCTGGGCATTTTTGAAATTCCGATCGACCGCAACACTCAGCCTGGCTACAGCGATTCCACTCTGGGTGTAACGAACATCCGGATCGGCTGTCAATCGGCCCACAAGGACAATGGTATTGATCATGAATCCGGCCTCCAGGAAAGAGGTTTATTCACCCACAGCCTGTTCAGTCGGCTGGTTGTCAATAACCGGTTCAGCCGCTGCCTGAGCATCGGCTGCCAGAGCTTCGGCCGCTGCCTCCGCTTCGCGTTTGGCTGCTGCTTCCGCTGCCAGGCGTGCATCTTCAGCGCGGCGGTTGGCTATGTCTCTCAATCGCGCCTCTTCACTCAGCTGCTGTTTGGTAACTGTGGTAGTCAGGTGGCGCAGAATTTCCGGAGTGCGCTTGATATGGACATCCAGCTCTTTCGGAATGCCGGCTGGGCCTTTGGTGCGCAGAAGGACATACACTCCTTCGGAGCGTTTCTTGATCAGGTAGGCGAGCTTCCTCTTGCCCCACACATCGCTTTTGATGATTTCCGCTCCTGCTTTGAGAGCGGCTTCATTGAGGTTGTTGATTACTTTTTTCTGCTCTTCTTCGTTGCATTCGGGCACAACGATATAAAGAGTTTCAAACTCACGAACAACTGCCATTGCTGTTCTCCCTCTGGTCTTGCGGCTCCCGGATGCGCATGGCTCACGGGGGCAGGGATATGTCGTTTCTCTCCGTTCAATTCGAAGAGCTGGTTCGCAGAAAGGCGGTTTGGCCTCTCTTTTTTCAGCGACCAAAAGAGGAAATATGCCTTCCAGGACCTGACAAGTCAAGCCCCTTCACAATTCCTGATTCCTGAAACTCTATCTCCCTTGGTGGGTGCTTCAGAAATGTAAGGTTTTGGTTCGTTGACCAGGGCGGACGCAAACGGCAGTCGCCGCATTCTCGAGTTGCCGGAGCAACGCCCTTTGCGGAGGCGAAAGACTGAACACAATCGACCCGATCGGGTGGGCCCTTTCGTACTCAAACCTTCCAGAATCCCGGAATTGTGATTTCCTGCCCGATTGATGGTAATTGGAACTTCTTAAATTTCCAGATATTCCAATCCCATTGAAGCCAATGAAAGGTTGACGATTCCAATGGTACCTTAAAAACGAACTGTGCCTTTGAGGGCGGCCCCAAATCGGTGACCCCTGTGATTTCAATCGATACATCGGGGAGTTCAATGATGCTTTTAAGAGGTAACCTATCCTTGTTGAATCCTGCAGTCCTTTCAAGCCACTGTAAAACAAATACCGGGTGAAAAGCAGGATTTTGGCCATCGTTTGATGTAGTTTCTTTATTGAAGGGGGGAAAGAAACCATGGTTTGCCAATACAATCAGAGTATTGGCATCTTTTCGTGTGATTTTGATATCTCCATAGCCAGGTGCAAGGACTCTTATCCGCTGTGGAAACGGCTTGTTCCTGACTTTTGAAATGGGATTGTGGTACCAAAGAAAAAATGTGCTGGGAGCATTTACGATCACGAGATCCTTGGACTGAATTTCTGCTGATGAGTTATCAGGATTTACTATCTCGGCTAATACCTGCCTTCGTGAGGGACTGTTTGACTCCAGAAAGAGTGCGATCGGGGCATAAAACGAATGAATAAATAAGAAAGAAGAGAGTAAAACAAAACATATCCCTCGATGAAGTTTCCCTTTGGAATAGTCAATAGATTGACCAAACAGGTATACCAGTAGCATTGACAGCAGCCCCGCTGATCCAAGGCTCGAAAATAAGAGCAGTCTCTCGCTGGGAATCCCCATACCACAAACTGGAATCAGGGAGAGTATCATGCCTGTCAGCCAGAAGCGACTGATTTGATCTTTCTTAATAAGGGGGATCATCACGCATATCAAAAAGAGGCAGATAAGAAGAGCAGACATCCAGAACGAGATCATCAAATCTTCAGAACAGTAGCGGAAATAACGAGGGTCAGGCCAAGCCAATTGCCCTAGTAAAAGGATCGGAATAAATGTAAGAACGTTTTTAATGAATCTTAAAGGCTCTTGATTTGGATCGACATATAATTCATTTGACGCTGCACCATAGCCGAAGTATGAAATGGTTCTAACATATACAAATCCAAGCAAAAAATAGAACCAAAGGCATCGAAAACGTGAAAGGCCAGGCTCACGATCTATGAATAGTGCATGAGCGAATAAGTATGCTGCTGTACAAACTCCTCCTTCCGCGGATAGAAGCGACATTCCAAACCAGAAATAGGAGAAAAATCTTGACCGACTATATCCTTTCATACGCCAATTATGATGGGACAAGATGCACAGGATACCGAACAAAAACGCCCATAGTGAATTCCGGCTCGCTATCCATTTCACCGCATCCGCATGGGCATCATCGATTGCGAAAATGCACCCTGCAATACCAGCTAACCAGAGGGGGTTTAACAATTTGAAATAGAGTCGCCCAACAAACACAACTATCAAAGCGAATAAGATAACATTCTGTAGATGCATCAGGAACGGCCAGCCAGGCCACAAATAACCATCAACCCAATGGCTGAAGGAGCTCAAAGGGCGGAAAAATGCAATTTTAATATCCTTTTCCGCCCACCAGATATGTGAATCAGCTGAAAAAGCATTATTTACTTCTTCTGGAGTTACAAAGACAAATAGATTCTTTATAGTGTTTAAAAAATGATGCAGGCTCCCAGGGTTTCCAAACTGATAAAGAATTTTTTCAAGATGAACAAAATCATCAGAATCAAAACCGAGATGGACTGTAGGAAATGTTAGCAGCAGCACTACGAAGCCAAAAAAGAAAGGCAACGTTTTAGGATTTACCATTATAGATATTCTGCTATTCTCAAAGAAGTGGATCATCACGCCTGCTCCAAAACTCAAGAATTTGAAAATTCAGAAGCGGCCGGAAAGAAATACAATGATCTCTTCTGGTGAAGAGGCCGGATTAATAACACTCCTCCTTGAATAAAGCAACAACTTTTTTTTAATGGTGATTGTGAAATCCCTGATACGGGATTGAGATGGAACAGTAATTCGAATTCTAAAGCCAATGAATCCTTAAAACAGGCCTCCACCACGGTAAGCCGCCCACTCACCGTGGTGGAAGCTACGACTGCCCCAGGAAGGGGCAAACCAGAAAAGAAGAGAGAAAATGCTAAAGTGACAACGCCTGAAGGTCCTCACACAGAAGATAATCATCTTCCTCCAGACACCCAGTGATGTCTTCATCTTCGCCTTCTTCGATCTCTGGAAGAGAGCGTGTCACTTCGGCAATCGCAGCCTTGAAATCCCAAGTCGAATAGGGATGCCGCACGACGACAATCCCATCCATCTGGAAGAGATCCGAATTTGTGTCGCACCCTGGTTGGGTCAGCACCACCACTGAAATCTCCGGTCCGATTTCCTCCAGATACTCCTCAAAACTCCACTCCGAATCGTCCAGTATTCCCAGATCAATCACCACCAGGCGATAATTACCATCCTCCAGATCAGTCAACAGCTGCTCCGGTGAATAGGCATGGTCCGCATTCCAACCATGACTGATCAGATACGTGGACAGGTTTGTCGCTTCGTCGTAATCAGGAATACCAATTAGGGAATTCAAGTTACCCTGTGGCATGGGCGGTCTCCTTTTCACGAAAGGGATAATAGTACTCTATATCCAGAAATCGTATCTGTCAAGCATAAAAGTACATCATTGCCGATAATTGAAGGAAATTGATTCGCCCCTGCTGATCCTGGAGAGCCAGGCGAGAAAAAATTCCTGATTGGCCCTTTAAACCTTATTTTTGAATAGATCCGACACTGCCTGGAAAGTCTGGCAGGCACTGAATCCGAGGAATTCTTCCAGGTAATCAGCGGCAGCCTGAAAATCCCCCTGATGGAAAAAGTCTCCCCCCAGAATTTCTTGAATCATGGTGGTCATCTCCGCATAGGACCGTACCACCCTCAGGATTCCCGCCCGCAGCTGCCACTCCGCTGGGGTTTCACCCGATATCTGGATCGACAGCGCAGGGACCTTCATCCAGACTGATTCCAGCAGCACTGTGGAATGCCCGGACAAAGTGATCGAAGCCAGCGGCAGCACAGCACCCAATGGGCCTGAGAATATTGCCGTATTTCTCAGCCCGCCACATTTCTGTTCCAGCAAAGATTTACGCTGCAAATCCCTTGGGTGCGGCTTAAAAACAAAGCGCACCCTCTCAAGTTCGGCCGCCAGCTTGAAACACCACTCATAAATCCGTCCCATGTCCTGGTGCATCTGTCCTGCCACAAGGACTAAGGGATTTTCTCCCCGGAAAGAATTCAGCTCCTCACTCACCCTGCAATTCAACAGATGGCGGAATCGTCGTGCTCCAACAGCCCGGAGAATTTCTCTGGGAAACCCTCCTCTCTCACTCAGCAGTTGAACAGCCGAATCACCATACACCCCGAAGGCATCCGGGAGTGGAGGTTTTGAAATTCCCTGCGCTTCCCGGTCCATGATGTAGCACCAGTGCGCCGGGTAGATGGCCCCATGCTGAAGAGAAACACTTCGGATCCCCGCAGCCTTTGAAGCCGCCACCAGCAGCCTTCCATCCGGGTAGACCTCATCTTTCAGCAGCAGTGCCCCGGGGCGGATTTCCTGCAGGCATTTCTTCAATGCTTCATAACGCAAAACAAGAAGCGGGAGTGCGCGCAGCGCCTGATTCAAGCTGGCGCGAAACAACGGCCCGAGCTGGACCGACTTGAATTCAAACTGATCTGGCGGACACTGCTCCAGCCACTTCTCCACCCCGGCCTCGACCTGCCTGGCCCAGGACTGAATCTTCCGGACCTGCCATGGATTCCCATAAGAAATCCCATAGACACCCTGCCTGGAGATCAGGGAATGGTGCAGAAACTCCTTCCAGGCTTTTTCATCCTGGAGCGATGGAGCACAGTAAACAAGCGGCCGTACAACCCGGAAAAGATCATGATCGAGGACCTCCTCGAGCGTGTCGCCAAGATAACGATGCGAGCCATCCCCGGGCAGCTGCCATTCATTCGGCCAGATGGAATACAACAGGCACTCGGACTGGCTCTGCTGGTGGTTTTCTTTCAGCCGCCAACGCCACCATCGGCTCAGGATGAACCAGTGCAGAGAAGATTGTATTTTCTTCCACCTCCCACGAAGGCGGCTGGAAGGTCGCAATTCTGGTTCATGATCCAGGCGGCAGGCCAGGCGGTTTTCTCGCAAGGTGTCTGCCAGCGGACTTTCGTTCCCCTGGATGACCACCTCGGATATCTCACCCTTGCGAAACAGAGACACAGCCTGGCGGGCGCATAGAGCTCGTGGGAAGATGCCAAAATCCGGATACAGAAAAGGCAGGTGGCTCCACCACAGGGCGCTGTGACCCTCCCAGCTGGCCAGGTCATGGAGGCATTTCCCCTCATGGCCAGGCTGCGAGAGAAGGCGATGCCACCACAGGCAGAAGTCATATCCCTCCTGTTCATAGCCATTTCCATAAAACTCACGGCTGGAGATGCCGGGGTGTGCTGATCCCTCCCCGGATTCATGGACCAGAACAGTCCAGGCTGGATCGGCTTCCACGGGAGTTCGGGTGTGGTCAAAGATGAGGTGGAGTTTTCTGTCTGTCATCTGCCTGGCTGAGATTTTCCCCACACCAGAGGGACGGTCTCAATGACTCCTGAATCCCAGGGTCAGCTGACCTTCGACCCGGATGCGATACTCTGGTTCTCGAGGGTCAGCAGGGTCAGCTGGTTCCCCTCTCGTGCCGCCAGCAGCATCCCCCGCGATTCAAGCCCGCGGATGGCTGCGGGTTCCAGGTTCGCCACCACAATGATCTTTTTCCCGATCATCTCTTCCGGGCGATAGAATTCCGCCACCCCCGCTACAATCTGCCGAACCTCTTCCCCGATCCGGATCTTCAGTTTCAGCAGCTTGTCCGCTTTAGGCACTTTTTCGGCTTCGAGGACCTCTGCCACACGCAGATCCAGCTGGCGGAACTGGTCGATCGAGATCAGGCTGGCATCGTTCCCGGCCTTCCCTTTCGGCTGTTCGGGTGCAATGGGTGACAGGGCCTGAATCTTCTGTTCGATCGCTTTCCAGTCGATTCTCGGAAAGAGTGGATCCCCTCCGGGAACTGTTGTTCCGGCCTCTGGAAAATCCCGGGCCAGGAACTGCCCATTCAAACCATCTTTCTCAATCGAACAGCCCAGGCTGGCCAGCAGGGCTTCCATCTTTCGCGGCATGACCGGATGAAGCAGGACCGCCACCCGATACAACCCTTTCAAAGCCACCACCAGGCAAAAGGCCGCCTGACGTTTCCCCAGGTCTCCCTGTTTGACACGGCTCCATGGCTCGCATTCAGTCAGATAGACATTAAGGGATCGCACATAACGGATCAGGGCATCGACTGCAAGATTCGGCTTGAGATCGATCGCATGGGTGCGGACCTGATCCGACAGGCCATTGGCCAATGCGATCAACTCCTGCCCCCGCGGATCCGTTTCACAATCTTTTTCCGCTGGAACCTGGGAATTAAAATTCTGGCGAACCAGTTTCGTGACACGGCTGACCAGGTTTCCAAGGTCATTGGCCAGATCGCTGTTGAGGCGTGTAACAATCATCTCCTCGGAATAATCCTGATCCATGCCGGGAGTCATTTCACGGATCAGGAAATAACGGATCGAGCCGACTCCATAATCGGCGGCCATCTCGCGGATATGCCGGACCGGAGCCTGTGCTGCCAGAGCTTTGGTGACAGTCTTGGCTTCTTTCTGCCCGCCGCGTGTCCACCAGCCATGCGCCAGCAGCTTTTTCGGCAATCCCACCCCTGCCGCATGGAGCAGAATCGGCCAGAAAAAACCATGCGGCTTCAGAATATCCTTGCCGATCAGATGCAGCGCATCCGGCCACCAGTAGGAAAACTCCGGCGAATCCGGCCAGCCGATGCCACTGATGTAGTTGATCAGGGCATCCACCCACACATAGGTGACATAATCCGGGTCGAAGGGCATTTCGATGCCCCATGACAGGCGGCTCTTGGGTCGTGAAATGCAGAGATCATTCACCGGCTGGCGCAGCAGCCCGAGAACCTCATTGCGGCGTGATTCCGGCTGGATAAAATCCGGATTCTCCTCATTGATATACCTGGCCAGCCAGTCCTGGTACTTCGAAAGGCGGAAGAAATAGTTTTCCTCCGACACCTGAATGATGCGGCCGCTCTGCTTTCCTTCCTCGGTCACATCACTTTCGGAAATGAACATCTCATCCGACACATTGTACCAGCCGGTATAGGTGTGTTTGAAAATATCACCCTGGTCATACAGCTTCTGCAGCAGGGCTTGCACTGTCCGCTTGTGATCCTCTTCGGTGGTGCGGATAAAACGGTCATAGACAATTTCGAACAGGGACCACATTTCTTTGAAACGCTGCGAGTATTCATCGCACTGCTGCTGGGGTGACAGCCCTCTTGCCAGTGCCGATTGCTGGACCTTTTGTCCATGTTCATCGGTTCCGGTCATGAACTTCACCTCATAGCCAAACAGGCGATGATAACGCGCCAGAACATCCGCCAGGACTGTCGTATAGGTGTGGCCGATATGGGGTTGATCGTTGACATAGTAGATTGGCGTTGTGATGTACAATCGGCCTTCGGCCATGGAACAGCCTCCATCTGATCAGATTCTTTTCGCTGATAAGGTACCCGGTTCCCGTCAAAGAGAAAGGGGGGATTCCCTCCAGAGTCAAATCTCTTATCCTGCTCCTCCATGAGCGGCGAAAGACCCAGAGATATCATCCGGCATTTCTATGACAACTTCGGATGGAAGAAAGATGCCCGGTCCGGGCGCTCCCTTGGAGAGCTGGCCCATGAAGATCTGGATCCGCGCACCCAGGCCTACATGGATGCCAATGAGGAGCGTTATTGCAGCCTTTTTCAACAACCGGGCCGCTACTTTCTGGATGCCGCTTCTGGAGGAGAACCCCGCACCCGGTTTTCGGGTTCATTCCAGTACCATGTGTGTGCGGATATTTCGATCCTCGGCCTGTCTGAAGCTCGAGAAGTGCTGGGTGAGCACGGCCTGTATGTTATCGCGGATCTGGCCGCCCTGCCCTTCCGTGAGGGGGTTTTCGATGGAGCCATTGCTTCGCACTGCCTGTACCATGTCGATAAGGGCCAGCAGCCCACAGTGGTACAGGAAATGGCTCGGGTGACCCGCTCGGGAAAAAACATCCTGATTTTTTACTCGCACAAACGCAATCTGATGACATTGCTCGAAAAGGTGTGTGTTGAGGCGGGCAGGCTTTACGCCGGAATCGACCCGCTGCTGCAGGTAACGAACCACCACCGATCTATTTCGAACGGGTTCCAATCCAGACCCTCACCACCGGCCACTCCGATGTGGAAGTCACCTGTCTGCGAATCCTCTCCATGCCGGAAACCCAATTTCTTGGCAAAGTCCACCTGCTCGGTTTTTTTATACCGATCGCTCGCTGGCTGGAAAATACATTCCCCCGCTTTTCTGTTCATCTCGGACCGTATGTCGCCATTCGAATCCGGCCGGAATAAAGAAACTTCATTCAAAAAGTTCCGCATTCTCCTCGCAATTTAAAGCAAAAGAAAATAATGAAGCCCACACAGCTGTGTGGATTTCGTGGTATCATTGACAGCAGGCTCATTCTCTTTCGGGAGCGAGGGCAGCATGTCAGCAGACTGGGTCAAACCGACTTCCTTTGACGGGCGATTCTATCCGGATTCTCCTCGAACCCTGGAGAAGATGATCGTGGACTTCGAAAAGGAAATTGAAGAATCACCCCCGATCTTCTCCGGCAGGGTTGTGGGGGTGGTGTCTCCCCATGCCGGGTATGTCTTTTCAGGCTCGACAGCCGCTCGCGCCTATCATGCGGCGCAGGATCCCCATGTGGAAACCATCATCCTGATCGGGCTGTGCCATCGAGTCCACATGAAGGGGGTTTCTGTGCTGGAAGCTGCCGCCTGTGAGACACCCCTGGGTCCGATCGAATATGACCAGGAATTCCAGACCCTGCTCTCCGACAGGCTTCCCAGATCCTCCTTTCAGAAGAAGGCCCACCTCGAGGAGCATTCGATCGAAACCCAGCTGCCTTTTATCAAAAGGTATTTCCCTGCAGCCCGTATCGTAGAGATTCTCACCCAGGAAGATCAGGCTCCGGTCCCACAGACCCTTGGCATGGCTGTGGCTGAAACTGCCGAAGCACTCCAGCGGCGGATCCTGATCGTGGCCTCGACCGATCTGTCTCATTACCCGCCACGGGACATTGCGGAACAGATCGATCCTGAATCCTTGAAATGGATCGGTTCCCTGAATCCGGAACAGGCCGAACGCGAGATAAGAAAGATCGAGAGCCGTGGTGAACCGGGGGTGCACTGTGCGGTCTGCAGCAAAGCGGCGGTCCTGGCGGGCATGACAGCCGCACAACATCTCGGAGCGGTCCAAGGGATCCAGCTCGGTTATACCAACAGCGGCCATTCACCCTATGGCGAAAATGATCGTGTGGTTGGCTATGGAGCTGTGGCCTGGGTCAAAAACGGGAACTGAGTGACCTCATCTGTCTGCCAGGGGGTCTTCACTCGAGAGGATCAGATTTAATCTTTCCCAGTAGCGCTTGTATCGATCACTTTTCCAGCCGGCATAGATCTGATCCCAGGTGACCCGGTTCATGTGGGGAAGCAGCGAGGAGGGATGCACCGGCTCGGCAACAGGTGAGGTCCGGATGTCCATTGAGAGCCGCAGACGGTTTCTGGTGAGATTGGGCAGGCCGGAGTGAACTGTCAAAGCCAGGAAAACAAGCACATCTCCGGCCTTGAAATCAGTGCTCACCCATTTCTGTCCCGAATTCTCGAGAAGAATCCCACGGCTCCCGGCTCCACGTGCGGCAACTGTGGGTAACAACCCCTGCTGATGAGAGCCTTCGAGGACTGCCAGCCCACCCAGCTCCCGTGGGCAATCCCCGACCGGGAACCAGGCTGTCAGTGTATTTTTGTTCCGAGGATGTAGATGTAATCCTGGTGGGGTGGGGTGGTTTCCTCAACCGCATTGGGAAAAACCACACGGGTGATGTGCCGTGGATGAACCAATGGCTCCCCATTGAAAAGATCCCGGAAGAGTTGCACCAGGCGGGGATCATGGGGAAGTGTGTGGAAGCTTTCCAGATGCTGAATCTGGTCATACACCGGGGCGTATTCCGGGTGGACCGATTCCGCGTAAGGGCCAACCCCATCGCCGGATAGGGCAAGCATGGGGTCAACTGCCGGATCCAGCCAGCCATTCCTTTGCAGGACTCCGGCAATATCCCTGCGGACGTTCAGGAGCTCCTCCAGCGGGAAAAGCCCACGAATAAACACATATCCGCGTTTTTCCAGATCATCCCTGAGCTGCTCCGGGCTGGATAAATGAGACGTAGAATCAAACAATTCCCCTTGAACTGCGGGTGAGGCTATGACCTGTTGCATGGGTATGGAGACCTCCCTTCTGTCGTGGATTTCAGCATAAAAGACATTGTTGTCATTGGCCAGAACCGCCAGGATCCGCGCCTGAAATATTTTGAATTTCCTGGGACTTCCAGGTGAATCTTTCCGGTCAGCTCGAAAGTCCTGGAATAACCGATAATATATGAGAGAGAAAACTTTTTATGTATTGGTTTGGATTGACTTTGCGCCTATCAAGCCGATAAACTAAATTTACCGCTTGATACCGGAGGATTGTACCGCTCATGGCCTTGTTATATGGAAAACCCACTGAATATGCCATTCGCGCTTTGACTTATCTGGCAGCCCGGCCCGAACAGGAAATTGTCAGTGTTCAGGAAATTGCACAGGTCGAAGATATCTCCAGCCATCATCTTTCAAAGGTCATGAACCAGCTGGCCCGCGGTAAAATGGTTCAGCCTCTGCGCGGACCCGGAGGGGGTTATAAATTGATTCGCCATCCGGATCAGATCACTTTGTGGGAAGTGATGGGGTGTCTGGGAGCACGCGATGTTTTCGAGGAATGCGCCATTGGGTGGAGCACCTGCTCTGATAAAGATCCCTGCCCGCTCCATGACAAATGGCTGGCCTTGCGCCAGGATATTCAGAATTATCTGGAAACTGTCAGAATCTCTGAGCTGGCTTCTGTGGCAATCCACAAGGCTCAGGACCATATAAACATTACAGTGTTGAAATAACTGATCTCTCTCTGATAATTAATATCACAATCCGGACCCCATAAGGTCCGCAGGGATCGGGTTATTTATCAGGAGGCTCACATCAATTCCTCCATAAACTCATTCCATTTATCCCTATTCTTCCGCCGATTCTCTCCAATGGAAAACTTTATGCTTTTCATAAAAAGTGCTTCAGGTTTCCTAATGAGTGGTCGAATATAGAAATGATAATGGTGGCGGATGGATTCATCCGCCGGTTTTTGACTATTTCAGGTTTCTTAACGTGAGAAACTCGCCGCAGGCAGAGAAACTACAAACACGAATTGCAGCCCTCGATAATCTCCCGACACTCCCCAGTGTCGCTGTCGAGATGGTCCGGCGCTGGCATGAACCCGACCTCTCCATCCGGTCGATCACCGAACTCTTGTCTCACGATCCGAGTCTTTCCGCCAAAGTGCTCCAGGTGGCCAATTCTTCCTCTTTAGGCCTGCGCAAGAAGGTCACTTCCCTCAATCATGCGGCTGCCCTGCTCGGATTAAATGCCCTGCGATGCATCACCCTCGGAGTGACTGTGTTCCAGAGCTTTGCCGACCAGAAAAAAGAATGGGCACGTGAAATCAACCTGGATGAGTTCTGGCGCCATTCACTGGCAGTGGCGGTGGCCGCGGAGATGCTCGCAGTCCGTTTCGGATGGCCGAATCCGGAAGAGGCTTTCCTGGGCGGATTGCTTCATGATATTGGAAAAATCGGCCTGCTGTGCACCATCCCTCAGGATTATGTCCCTGTTATGGAACAGGCAGCAGTCGGCACGCGTTCTTTGATCGAATACGAAAGTGAATCCCTGTCGATCTCTCATACCGATGTGGGAAAACGCATCGCAGAAAGATGGAACTTTCCTGATATTTTTCGCAATGCCATCTGGCTCCACCACCAGACACCCCAGACTGGGCGTCTGAAACCGGATCAGCTCTCCAGTCTGATCTATGTGGCTGACCACCTCACACGGCGTGCCCGTATCGGAAATTCCGGAAACCAGGTCTTTTTCCATGATGATTCCTGGCTGATCGATAATTATGGTTTTTCGGATAATGACCTGCATGATTTCACTGCAGAACTGTTGAGCCGCGCCCAGGAAGTCGGAGGCCACCTCAACCTTCCGATTCCGACCATCGATATTTACCTCAAAGCCCTGGAGGATGCCAATCGGAGCCTTTCCCGATCCAGTCTGGACATTGAAACCGAACGCCGCAAGTCACTCCGGACTGCCGAGGTCATGCAGATTGTCTCCGAAATCAACCAGATGCGGATTCAGGAGGAGCTCGAAGTCGATCTCCTGGCCAGAGCGGTGAATCTGATTCGGGACCGTTTCCAGCTCCCATGGATGGTGGTCATGACCCACGATCCCGGGCAGATGGCCATCGAAGGGGTCATCTGCTCAAAAGAGCTTGGGAAGCCTCAGACTTTTTACCGTTCCCTCGCGCAGGTGAATTCAACGATCGATTCGGATCTGAACCGCAAGGGAATCCTGGATCTCCTGGGAGACACGGTCCTCTCGGGCGGCAGGCGGATCAATCTGCGCGATGAAGTCATGCGTGTGCTGGAAACCGGCCAGCTATCGGCGATACCCATCGAAATGGGCCATGAATACCGTGGTGAATGCCTGGTCGATACCAGTGGCTCCAGAATCATCGATGCGGAATCACGCATGGCCCTGGACACAGTCATCGAAGCCGCCATGGGCCTTCAGGAACGGTCGCACCTCTACCGCAAGCTTCAGGCTGAGGCGGAGGCACTGATCGAAGCCACACGGCGGGAAACAGAAACCATGCGCCAGATTTTCCATGTCGAGCGCCTGGCCTCGGTCGGGCGTCTGGCCGCCGGCGCCGCACATGAAATCAATAACCCCCTGGCTGTGATTTCCGGAAAAGCCCAGCTGCTCATGATGGAGGAGAAGGAACCCAAACGCTCCAAAGCCCTCCAGGAAATTGTCGAACAGACTGAGCGGATTTCAAAAATTATCAGTGACCTGATGGGGTTTGCACGCCCCACTCAGCCAATGGTCTCGGAATTCAACCTCACGAGCCTCGTGGAAAACTCGCTCCAGATGGCCCACCATGCTTCCCGCGCACACAGGTGGCCCAGGTGATCGATATTTCACCGGATATTCCAGACCTCCATGTCGATGGGCGCCAGATCGAGCAGGTTCTGGTCAACCTCTTCGTCAATGGCATCCAGGCCATGGGGGATCAGGGGACCCTGACCATCAAGGCCTCCTACCAGGCCTCATCAGACCGTGTCACCATCCAGATCTCCGACACAGGCCCGGGTATCGCCGGCCCGGATCTTCCTAAAATTTTTGACCCATTTTTCACTACCAAACGGGAAGGGGAGGGAACCGGCCTCGGCCTGGCGGTCTCTCAGCGGATCATTCAGGCACATCGCGGCCATATCGGAGTCACCAGCCACCTCAGGCAGGGCACCACCTTCACCCTTACATTGCCGTGCGGTGTCGAGCATGAAATTTCAGCCCATGGGCGGGAGAAAACCCCTGCCATGATGCTCCGCCAGACCCGCAAACACATTCTGCTGGTCGATGATGAGCGTTCACTTTCCGACCTGATTCGTGATTTTCTGGTTCATGCCGGGTATGAGGTCGATCAGGCGATCGATGGAGTCGAAGGCCTTGCGATGCTGAGCAGCTCCGTTTATGACGGTCTGATCATGGATATCCGGATGCCGCGCAAAGATGGCCTCGAGGTCCTGGCCGAGCTCCAGGATACCACTCCGGGCATCCCCACCCTGGTCATCACCGGGCTGGCGACCAATGAGGAAATCGACCAGGCCAAGCTTTATGGAGTCACCCGTGTGCTGAGGAAGCCTTTCCAGCTGGATGACCTCCTCCATGCCGTTCGTGAAATCACCAAATCCACCTGAAGACAGTTCCTGCTCTTTGCCGCTTCCGGTTTGAGCCGTAGCCCCATCACTCAGGTTTAATCCACATCTGGCTGGCTTCAGTTTGCATCCGGGGACCACTGCTCGGCGATGGTAGTGACCGAGGGGCCTCCGGTGCTGGGATCCACCGGCAGATAAAGGAAAGAGCGCCTTTCCGGTGTGCTGAACAAAGGTGTACCCTGCCAGGCGAGTGCCCCCTGGTGATCGACAACAAAGATATAATCCAGTTCACCCGCGGTGCTTTTCACCAGGGCAAACCTGGCGCTGGCGGTCAGCCCTTCGGTTGTTGTTTCGGTGAGTGGATCGGGCTGGCAGAATGTCAAGTAGGTGGATCCACCCATCTCGACTCTGCCGGCATGCCCCCGGGCTGCAGACACCGCTTCATAAGCGGGCGCCGCTTCCCCCACATCAAGCGGCATCAGCACACTCAGGTACTGTGTCCCAACCCCGGATGTTTTCGCAATGAAATACGGGACGGGCACTTCCGAACCGGCCCAGTCGATCTTCATATTGATTGCATAATTCTCGAAGGTGACATCCGGCCCGAAGAAATGGATATCCAGCCGGCGGCCCGAAGTTTTGGTGAACTGCACCTTCTGGGGAGCAGTCAGGTCCAGGGTCCCGAAGCAATGCCCGGTCCAGCCATAGGTGTGGTTCTGGCCATCGGGCGCTTTCATATCATCCAGGACCACAAAGAAACGGTGGTCCGGGAAGAGAACATGCCGGTCCAGCTGGGCTTTGTCCCTGTAATACGACTGATCCCTGGAGGAGTTCAACTGGGTGGCCATCATCCCGTAATCGATGAAAGGTGAAACCAGGGATGCCTGGACAGTGGCTATGGTGGAACGGCTTGGCCCGGAGGGAATAAAGACATTCACCGGCCCGGGTGTCGCATCATCCACCAGAATGACATTTTGAGATTCCGGATTGGAGCGAATCCAGTCAGCAGGCTCATCCGAGTTGGTCAGGAAACGCTCCCCAAAGGCATTCAGGAAAATCCCACTGGAGTCATCTTTGCGATGGGCTTCATAATTGGCCCAGGATGTCTCCCGCCCCCACAGGACCAGCTGAGTGGTTTTTGGGTCGGTATAATCCCTCTGGAAGATCATGTTGTTCCGGTAGGCACGGCTGCCGGTGCTGCGCGGCGGTTCCACAGGGATGTTGGTATCATGCCAGACCAGAACGAAAGGAATCGGTTCCTGGCTGTTGGGATTGATTCCCAGGGCAGGGGAGTGATGGTCATAGTGCCAGCGCATCCCGCTGAGGTCGAGATACTGCTCAAAACGGTGATTGATCAAGAGGTGGAAGTCCTGGATCAGGGTATAGCGTGCCTGTCCATAAGACTGATAGTTCCGATTCCAGGGGAAGCGTGAGCGCAGGGACCACTCGAAGGCTCGCTGGAATTCGGGGTGGGATTCCATCAGATTGACTCCATGGTAATTCGCATACAGGTTGAGGAAATAGGAGAGGAAGGTTCTTCCCGAGGCATCATAGGAAGAGCTTTCCTTGCTGACTCCATCCTCCCACACGGAATCCCAGAGGGTGGATTTCATCTGGGGGCCATTCGGCTGGCCCTCGGGAAGATCGGCATCTTCGACATAACGCCGCCAGCTGATCCCCGGGGTGAAGGGGTTCCCCTCGTATCGTGTCGAGTCTGCCCCGCCGAACACCGGCGAATCATAATTCGGCATCGAATAGGCGGCGCATAACAGGCCTCCCGAGGCTTTCAGATTCCAGTTGCCGCGGATATCCGAGATGAATTTGGTTTTGACATAGGCCTCCTGCGCGAACCCTTCACGCAGCTTGAGGTCATCGATCGGATGGATTTCAGGCAGTCCCGCCACCATGTCATAAGCCATGTGGGAGTACATGGCGCCCAGGCCGCGGTCCCACCACTCGAGGGTCATCTCTCCATTCGGACCAGCCCACTGCGCTGCCTGGCTTTCATCACCGAGTGGATCATAGGATGAGACTGCAGCAAGAAGAGATCGAAAGGCTTTAAGGGCCAGCTGGGAACCTTTATAAGTGGTGTCTGTAATGGTTCCCGGCCCCTCCAGAGAATAGATAAAAGCGGCACTGAGAACCTGTCCGGAGAATCCGAAGTATCGAACACGCTCATTGACCTCATAGTCTCTCCCCATCAGCGCTTTGATCTGGTTGCTGTTGGTCTTGAGTTTCTTGTATTCATTCGACAGCACCGGATTGGAGCGGATGCGATTTAATAAATCGGCTTTTTCCGAACTCCGGAAGAGCAGCTTGGGGTGCTCCTCGCCAGCTGTGGCAATCACCGGATCGCGAACCAGGGTTCGTTTCCTCACCGGGCCATCATTTCCGATGCGCATCTCGAGCACTGTCGGTGTGTCCGCCTCCAGGTTCAGAGTTCCCAGATCGATCGGACCATCGGAGGTCTGCCAGCTTCCCCCCTCGAGGCGGTACTGGATTGGTTCACGAACCGGCGACAGGTTCGACAATGTCAGCGTGACAGATCCGGAAAAATAGGTGGCGGGAGGAACCACACGCGCCTGGTAATAACCCTTGGGCCGGGTCGTGAAAAATCTGCCACCCTCACCGGCATTGAATGACAAGGCCGGAGCTTTGGGATTGAGTATCATCCAAACCAGCCGCCCATCCGATGCCTGCGCATGACGCTCCTTGTTCCCAAGCCAGCCCAGATCATCATCCCAGTACCCGAGCTCATGCCATTCCTCGCCTGTGTCAGGATCGGTATAACCCCGATGGTAGCGTTCATCGACATCCGAACCGGTATTCGGGCCGACCCTTTCTGAGGGTGTGGAATATCCATCCGGATCGATCGAGTCATAAAACGATTTTGGTGTGAATGGTTCTGTGTAGGCTTTGAACATCCGGTGAGCTTTGTAGGTGTTGGTCCCATAGCACTCACCATTGAGTGTGTAGGCCTGTTTGGCTCCGGATTGGCGCAATCCATCGGCATCGAACTTGAAGCGTATGACCCCCTGGCCGCCTGCCAGGCTGCCGGGATCAGCGCTCGAATTGGGTGTCAACCCCGGAGTTCCGCCGGTCCAGACCTGCGCCGGTCTGGCATTCCTGCTGTTATGGGCCAGGGAGATCTGCACATCATCCCGAAGGTACAGGATTCCATGGTCATCGATGTTGCGGTCATAAAACAGGGTCTCATAGACAAAATCTTCGTTTTCCTGCCCGGATAATCCAAGGTCGATCCCAACCTTTCGATTGGCAGGAACCACCCAGGCCGCTGCACCTGGAGAGGATGATGCGCTGACGAGATTTGAAAGTCCGCTGGTATTGGCCCCGATCACTTTCATCCGGAAATAAAGAGATCCCGCCGGGAGGCTGTAGGTCTGGATGGTCTGTTGAGTCCCTCCTGGCCATGGATCCGGAATGTTGGGAAGCCTGGCAGCCGCCTGAAAATCGTTGTCCGTGCTGATTGGGGCGGGCGCATATCGGATGTCGAAAGCGTGCGCGGCTTGTTGTCCGGGAGTATCCAGGTCCCCATCGGGGGCGGTGAACACCAGACGGTACCCTCCCGGCAGGGTGGCGGGGGAAGACACCAGATCCACTACCTCACCAACCCGCCCGGCGGGTGCCTCCCTTTCCGAGGCTGCCGGAGTCGGAGTCGGCTGGCCGGCCTGTGTCAGTGTGGGGGTTGCAGTCGGATTGGAGGATGAAGCGGTGCTGGTTGGTGTGGGGGTTGCAGAGGGTGTCGAAATCCCCTCATCGGCATCCAGCTCGACCTGGCTGCCACTGATTGCCACTCGATCGATCCAGGTGTAGTGGTAGGACCCATTGTCGATCAGCCAGCGAAATCCGATACGGCCACCGGTTACCCCAAAATACGATATGGAGTCATTGCTGGAGTCTGTGTGCTGCAGCTCGAAAGTGCCATCGGCTCCCCGGTCCACACGAAACTCGATTCCGGTATTGCTTGAATCCACCTCGATCCGATACAAAGTCGGAACTTTGTCCCCGACATCCGGGGGATCGATATCCCCTGATGCCAGAATGGCCTCGACACCATTCCTGCGCCGAATCAGCTGCCCATCGGCTAATGAGGCCAGGCGCAGAAAATAGAAATTGCCGGGGTCTTTATAGAACAAAACGAGGCCGGCGGTCTTCCGGATATATTTGCTGCTCCAGCCCAGATCGAGGGAGAACTGATTCCAGTCTGTGACCTGGTCCGCCAGCACCAGGGTATCCTGCGGTGTGCTGTTGACCTGCGGCCAGTGCATGGCACGGCTGTTCGGGGTTGTCGGCTGCCCGGAATAGGCCTCAACACGCACCCCGCCCTGGATCACTGTCCAGGACAACCCTCCCGGAGATGCAGAAGTAAAATCAGCCGCACCGGGGGTTCGTGAATCAAAGGTGTCTTCGAGTGTGGTTTGCGCAGAGAGGGAACAGGGGAGCAGAAGAAGTCCCAGAATCAGCCAGTATATGTGTCGCAAGGCGATCGGCATGGTACAGACCCCTCTTCGAAAAGCCCTCCGGCGATTCGATTTTCGCATAACTATAGTGTGCCAGGCAATCAATTATGCAATATCCATTCCATAAATATCTCTGGTCTGAACCTGCACCCATGCTCGAAAAAAGCCGTTCCATCCGACAAAATTATCGGACTTTTCAGAGGAAATCTGATGACTTGTCTTTTCTATCTCGAGTTGATAGCCCAACCCGACTCGAAACTTTTTTCTCGAGTGAGTGTAAAGATATTTTGCAGTCAAGGAATAATTTAACCCCATTTTACAGACGGCCTGTGCTTTCAACTTTTCGAGAAACGGGCACTCCGGTGGGTGGTTGTTATCGATGACAACCCTCAAGGATGTGGGATTGCCCGCCCCAGAATCACCAGCCTCTTCTTCCCAGCCCCCCCCTCCATAGGACCTGGCTACCTCATCCACAACAACCCATCTTTTCCTCCAATCCGGATTCCCACTGTAGCCATCCATGAATTTCATGATCTCTGCATCCATATCAGCAAGGTAATCGACCCCTTTTTCATCGAGGTACTTGCCAAGTTCTTTGTGCTGGATCGCCCAGATGGCACTGTCATTCATCACCCCATCCAGATTCAGGACCCTTCTCTGGCTGAAATAGCTCATGATTCCTGCATTGAAGCTCCCCACACGAGCCTCTGGCGGGGTATTCTGGCGAACCCAGGGGGCCAGATCCTCATACAAGCCCAGATGGAGCGGGTGCCAACGGTCCGAGGCGTAGCCTCGACGGTAGCTGTCTGCACCCGCCAGTGCCAGGCTGACCATCAACACACAGATCAAAGCTTCCAGTTTTTTCCGGGTTCGATAACGGTCCATGGACTGCTGGAGCTGTCCCCCTGCAACCTGACCCATCAACACGATAAATGGCACCAGCAGGGGATAGAGATAACGAATCCCGATCCGACCGAAAAACAAATAATAAAGTGTATGCGCAGCCAGATAGACCGGAATCCAGCCCAGCCCATACCAATCCAGCTTCCTAAACCACCGGATTGCCAAGAAAACACAGCAGAGCAGTCCCAGCCCGGTAACTCCCGCTCCGGCATAGCGCAGGTAGCCATCCAAAGGGGTCGCCAATGGCCAGAAGCCAAGCAGATTCCCAATATCATTGAGCGGTTCGATCGAACCGGCGATTCTTTCTTTGATTCCGGCCAGTATATTTCCAGCCGCACTGCTTTCAGGGTTCCAGACATGTCCAGTCCATGCCTTGATAGCAGCTCGACTGTTGGGAAGCAGGGTGTGCGAAACCTTCCAGCTGAACAAAAACCAGGGTACCAGGAGCACCACCATCAACAGCCCCGCCACACACGCCAGCCCAAAGGACTGAATCAGTGGGCGGGTTTGTACCTGTGTCGAACTATCATGCTCAGTTGACAACTTGTTGATCAGATATGAAACAGGACGGAAATCCCGGATTGCCAGCCACATCAGGACAATCCCCGCCAGGAGAAGCGCATCCATGCGTGCCAGGACACATATCCCGAGGAGAAAACCGAGGCACAGACTCCGGCTGAGGTGGAAAGCGGAACGGTGGCGAATCATCCAGAGAACCACCAGGCTGACCGCCAATCCGGCTATCCCGCTTTCCAACCCGCCCAGCGGGATGGTCATCGCCCGATAATTGAACAGGAACAGGGCGGTCAATGGCCAGGCCAGTGGCCTCGCCTGGGTGAGCTGCAAACATCGGAAGAGAACATATCCGGTTGCCAGAAAGGACAGCGCGCACAGAAGCAAGGCGGTGTGAATGGCCCGGCTGGCATCTCCAGAGGAGCAGGCCTCCACCCCGACACATATCAGCATCCACAGCGGGTGGAATCCATTCGTGGGATTTTCGCCATCCAGGCTGGGTGGATTTCCATGCAGCAGCTGGCGCGCCCCTTCGAGGTAATAAAACATGTCCTCGATGATGAAATGGGAGAGACTTTCCCGTACCGGCACAAAGGCGAGAAACAAAACCAACCCCGCACCAATCCATGAGAGGAGGATAAAAATCGGCGGGCTTTTTTCTATCGAATCGTGTTTACCAGTCAGCAACCGATCCATCCTCATGCCACAGGCGTGGTGTCACCCAGTCTTCCCATTTCATGGAGGCGAGCTTTTCCTCATCCACAGTGACCCCCATTCCGGGTGCAGTGGGAATATCGATGTATCCATCCCGAACGACAAAGGGTTCTGTCAATACATTGTCCCCGAGCGAGCCTTGCTCCTGGATCAGGAAATTTGGACAACACGCATCGATCTGAAGGCAGGCGGCGGTCGATAAAGCTTCAAGGGGATTGTGCGGTGCCAGGGCGACATACCAGGCCTCGGCCATGGCGGCGATTTTCTTCACTTCGGTAATTCCTCCCGCATGGCAGCAATCGGGCTGAACAACCGCCACCGCCTGCTTCTCGAGGATCTCGCGGAAATCGAATTTAGTGTAACGCCGTTCGCCGGTGGCAATTGGCACTTTCACAGAGTGAGCCACATGCGCCAGGGCAGGAACATTTTCCGGCAGGATCGGTTCTTCGACAAAGAACGGGCGCAGCTCGGCAATCGCATCGATAACACTGATCGCCATGGCTGGCGCAAGGCGGCCATGGAAATCCAGCAGCACATCGAAGTCATCCGGCACTGCTTCTCGTGCGGCATGAACCCGTCGGTAAACTCCACGGATCACATCCAGCCCATCGAGCATTTCGGTTGCATCGACCGGGCAGAACTTGGCGGCTCGATACCCTTTTTCATAAGCCTGCCGAAAGCTGTCCTTAATTTCTGAGGGCGAGTTTCCTCCCGCACCACAGTAGACCTTGATCCGGTCACGGCATCGTCCACCCAGCAGCTGGTGGACCGGCAGACCGGCAACTTTGCCGGATATATCCCACAGGGCCTGATCGATTCCACTGATGGCGCTGCTCAGAACCGGGCCACCACGGTAGAAATCTCCGCGATACATGGCCTGCCAATGTCTTTCGATCTCGAGCGGGTCTTTTCCGCTCAGATAACGTGACAGTTCCTGGACCGCTGTCACCATGGTGGCCGCATGGCCTTCCAGGCTGGCTTCTCCCCAGCCGTTTATCCCCTCATCGGTTTCGACACGCACAAAAACCGATCGCGGTGGAACTGGAAAAACAACAATCTGAGTGATTCTCATCCTGTGGCCTTTGCTCTATGTAATATCTTATTTTAAACCTGTGCGACGGCGGACTGCTTTCTGGTAAACCTTTTCATATTCCCGTGCCGGCTGATCCCAGGAAAAATGTTTCTGCATCGCTCTGCGGCGCATGGCCAGTATCTGTCCGGGTCGCTGATAAAAGGCCCACACTGCCCAGCCGATCACATCAAAGAGCGAATCGGCATTGAGGTCATAAACCTTGAATCCAGTCCCCTCGCCGGTTTCTTCATCAAAGTTTTCCACTGTATCCTCAAGCCCCCCGACCGCATGAACAATTGGCAGAGTCCCATAACGCTGGCTGTACATCTGGTTCAGACCGCAGGGTTCGAAATGACTCGGCATGAGGAAGAAATCGCTTCCGGCTTCGATCCGATGGGCCAGGGCGGGGTTGAATCCGACCCAGGCCTGGATCCGTTCTGGATGGTGGTGTGAAAGGGTTCCAAAAAAGGTCTCGGCCCAATACTCACCCGTCCCGAGCAGGACCAGCTGCACATCCAGTTCTCCGAGGATGCGCGGGATTGCCTCTGCCAGGACATCATATCCCTTCTGTTTATCGAACCTGGAGACCATGCCGATCAGTGGAATATTGGGATTGACCGGCAATCCTGCTTCACGCTGCAGCTCGGCTTTGCAGACCGCTTTGCCCGAGAGATCCTCAGCATTGTAGTTGGCTGGCAGGTTGGGATCGCTCGAGGGATCCCAGATGGTTTCATCGATTCCATTGAGGATGCCAAAAAGAGAATCGGCGCGAGCTCTTACCACACCATCCAGTGCAAATCCAAAGGCAGGAGTCTGGATTTCCAACGCATAGGAGGGGCTGACTGTGGTCAGGCAGGTGCTGTGATAGATTCCCCCTTTGAGGACATTGATTTTGTCGTAAGCCTCCAGTTCGAGGAAATTGTAATGACTCCAGTCCAGCTGCAGGGTGGGCAATTCATCCTTCGGAAACCAGCCTTGATGCGCCAGGTTGTGGATGGTCAGCACCGAGGCGGCTTTCCCCCAGGGGGTTTCCTTTTCCCAGGTGTTCAGATAAATCGATACCGCCGCAGTCATCCAGTCATGCACATGGAAGACATCGGGAACAAATCCGAGGAGTTTCGACAGCTGCAGGGTTCCCCGTGAAAGAAAGGCATAACGTTCGAGATTATCACCAAAGGCGCTTTCTTTCGCGCCATAAATCCCCTCGCGATCATAGAGAGAGTCATTCTCGAGGAAATAAATTGGAACTTCCGATTTCGGCAATCTTCCTTCCCACACAGCCCCCCACTTTTCACCCCAGCCGACCGGAACTCCCAATGGCTGAGGGTGGCGCTCAAGCGCTGCCCGCGAGATGCCTCGATACAATGGCATCACCACACGCACATCATGACCGAGATGTGCCAGGTATTTCGGAAGCGCTCCGACAACATCCGCCAGCCCCCCGGTTTTGGCGAATGGGGCGACTTCCGATGCTGAAAAAAAGATCTTCAAAGAAGGCAGCCCTCTTTCCAAAGATATTCAGATGCTGATCTTGATTGAACCGATTCCAATTGACGAGAGGGAAGGCCCCACGGCGGCGGAGTGACGATTGATCCGTGAACAGGTAAAGTCAAATCGGCCGCACAGCAAGGAGCCTTCTCTATGGATCTTCCGGGTTCATCCCACTCGCAGAACCGTCCCACTCCGGTTGAAATCGAAGGCATCCACCTTTTCTTTCAACTCTTCGACCAGGGCCGTTACCATCAGAGCCATGATGTCATGGAAGATCTCTGGCGAGATACACCGGGGCCGGAACGGCGTTTCTTTCAAGGGCTGCTGCAGTGTGCTGTTTCAATCTACCACTGGGAAAACAGGAATCTGCATGGCGCACGCATCCTGTACCGTGAGGGCACCCTCAAGCTCCAGCCTTTTCGACCCTTGTTCTTCGGTGTCGATCTGGAGGCCTTTATCGAGCGTGTCGACCGAATGCTGCCAGACCTGGTCCGTTGCCCCTCTGAAAAAAATGAACCGCCGGATCATCGAGGGGATAATCATGGAACCCGGCATTCACGGGGGTGATGGTTCCGCCGGATTCCCGATGGTTATTTAAAAAAGTTCCTCAACAGGTTGACCCCGCTCTGTATGGCTGCCCCGGGATCATTCTTGATCACCTCGGCGATCAGGCCCCGCTGGATTTGCTGAAAGGCTTCTCCATCGCGAGTGAGAAGGTTCTCCTTGAACTCAATCGGACCGAGTTGAACTGTGTCTTCCCTCTTCTGAAAGGATTCGAGGATTGGAGAGATGTTCTCGGCCACTTCTTTGCTCTGGCTGATCTTCGGGCCGAACTGAACACCTTTCAGGCGCAGGGTGAGCGTGCCCTGGATAGTCGGGAGCCGGGAATCTGCTGTGAGGTGTACCGAAAAAGAACCACTGCGAATCCAGTCGCTCGCTCGTATCTTCGGGAATTGCGGAGCCTGGCCTGCAATGGCCAGATACTTCTCGAGCACCGGAACCTGCAAATCCAGAACACGGATATCCGCCTGGAGGTGTTTTTCCGCTGTGACATGATGCCCGCTGAACAGCACCTGGGGTGAGCCAGGCTGATCGGTGAGTAAAACCTTTCCATGGAAGTCAAAGGGAACCGGAAAGAGATCGGTTTTCTTCAATGAAAAAGGGGACAAATCCAGACTCGCCTGGTGGATCAATGGCTGTTTCTTCCCTTTGATTTCCACCTGAACATCCCGCCATGCCAAATCCAGATTCTGGCACCATATCGACTCCGCGGTGAGGATCGCGGGCGCCTGGCCCGAACTGCTCCCGGAAATGTCCAGCTTCCCATCCACCTTCCAGCCGGTCGGAAGGGTTGTGCTCCAGTTCGCGGCAGGAGCCTCGAGTGACTGGATATGGATGCGGTCTCTCACATAGGACAGAAAGGCCAGGTTCACATTGAAATCCGGCAGCTCCCACTGGATCCCCTGATCCTCCATACGGGTCATGAATCGGAGGTCTTTTCCCCAGACCCGTCCGATTGGAATGATTCCCTGGAAGGATCCGACTGTGGCCGGGTATTTTCCGGTTTCCCTGAGGGCTTCCAGCACAAAGGTGCGTGCATACACCACCACGAAGTAATGCCCGAATCCGGCCAGCAGGAGAAGGATCAGGAACACGATAATTTTTTTGCGAGCACGAGCCATGCTTATACCCCTCTGTAGACCGGCTGTGGTTCATCTTCGAGAACCCGGAGTTTCGTATCATTAAAGACTTCCCTCAGGTACAAGGCCATGTTTGAGATGAAAAACCTCTCCGTATAAAAGTGATCCACATCCACCAGACAGATCCCTTTCTCCAGGCAGTTCAAAGCATCATGGTGGCCGGTATCTCCGGTGACATACACATCGGTTGTTGAAGCATTCAACTGGCGGATCAGGGACTTGCCCCCGCCGCTGCACCAGGAAATTTTTTTCACCTTTCTTTTTGGATCACCGGCGAATCGGACTGGCGCTTCACCTCTGCCGATGGTCTTGCGAACCCGGGCGGCGAAGTCTTCGAGAGGAATTTCCTGATCCAGCTCCCCCTTCCAGAGGAAATGTTTTTCGCTGTGATATCCGCTGAGTTCATACAGGTCATAGGCCACCTCTTCATAAGGATGCGCCTGCAGGAGAGCAGCCAGGACTGAATCGATCTTCTTCTTCGGGAAGATCATTTCCAGACGGGCTTCCGGGACTTTTTCAAGCTGGCCTCTGCTGCCGATAGCCGGGTTGGACTGCTGGCTTCCACGAAAAGTTCCGACTCCCTGAGTGGTGAAAGAGCATTCTGAATACTCACCGATTTCTCCCGCACCCGCCTTCGAAAGCCCCTGCCGAACCCCATCCAGAGCAGCTTCCGGAACAAAGGTGACCAGCTTCATCTGGGGGGGATGGAAGGGTGCGGCGGACATCTGGATATCCTGGAGTTCGAGCAACTCTCCCAGGGAACGGTTCATCGACAGCCGCGGTGAGGCATCCACATTGGTGTGCGCAATGAACAATGCCATCCGATGATGGATCAGGGTGGCGATCTCACAGCCCGGGCTTGAATTGAAATCGATCTGCCGAAGCGGCTCGAAGATGAGCGGATGATGAGCGATCACCAGGCCGGCGCTGTTTTGAGCGGCTCTGCCAAGGCTTTCACGGTTCACATCGAGTGTGATAAAAACAGTCTCGATCACCGCATTGCGGTCGCCAACCTGCAGACCGATACGGTCCCAGTCGGCCGCCATTTCCGGTGGCGCCGCCTGTTGAACCACCTCGAGGATTGCATACAGGGGTTGTGGCATACAGAAAACCTTACACGCAGTTTTTTTCTGGTCAATGGTGGGAAAAAGCAAAATTCCGGTAGAGCCGGACCGGAATTTTTTCTATAGTGATGCCCATAAAACAAGGAGGAGATCCACAAACATGGTTTATTTCATATCCTTCTACCACTCTGCTCAGCACCTGCGATCCCGATCCCGATCCGGTTTCACACTGATCGAACTCCTCATCGTCATCGCCATTATTCTGATCCTGATCGCCATCGCGCTTCCTAATTTTCTATCAGCCCAGATTCGAGCCAAGGTCACCAATGCCATCGGAGACTTGCGCACCATTGAAACCGCTCTCGAATCTTACCGCATCCAGTATTCCAAATATCCGGACTGGACCAAGAACCTGGTGCGTGGGATTGACGAAGCCCACCCGAACCAGATCCGCTTCTATCGCCTGACCACTCCGATCAAATTCCTCAAATCGGTTCCTGACGATCCCTTTGCCTCTTTTACCAACACCGAGGATATCCGCCAGTGGGGGATTGCTTACGACTACATCGACTGCCAGCGTGGGAAAGATGACAATAGCTGCTGGGGGCACCTGTGGCGGTTGAACAGCTGGGGTCCGGATGCCCGCAATGGCTGGGGAGGGCTGCGAGATTTCGGAGTTCCCGCCGGATGCCCGCGAGGCGCTCCTCTGTTTACATATAGCCCCACCAATGGAACCAACAGCAAGGGCGACCTGACCTGGGTTGGCCCGAAAGATGGAAGGATCAAACCTTACTGCCACATTCGCAATGGAGCCTGAGTTAAAGAGCCTTCTCTGACCCCTTGTTCGACTGATAGAGGGTCCTGGTTCGGTTGACAGCACCCTACCGGCCTGACTAAAATCACAAGATGATACGAGAAGGCCTCTATCTGTCATGAACTGCCACATTTTTGCGGGAATTCTGGCAATCTGTCTCCTTATCACCTTCCCATCGGATGCATTGACAATCTATTCAACCGGATTCGAAAACAGTGAAGGTTTCCCAGTTGGAAGCCTGCCGATTACCGGCCTGAACGGGTGGATCGAAGAGGTCGGAAACGGCCTGTCTGCCATTGTCACTTCACAGAAGCATACCGGCACTCAATCTCTTCGGGTCGCGGCAAACTCGACAGTTAAAAAAGACATCGTTTCCGCTGGCAGCCTGATCTATCTGGATGGGTGGTACAACCCTCCATCGAGCTCGGTTTTTCCGGATCTGGATGGATATCCAGCCTCCAGCGCTGTGTTCATGTTTCACACCACCTCCGGACTGATCGGCCTGGATGGGGATGGAGCCGGGAACGGCGCCTGGCAGGAATCCCATATCCTGGCCAGCCTCGGATTCAATCGAATCACCCTCCTGCTGGATTATTCAAACAAGATCTGGTCTCTCTACCTGAATGAGCAGATGATCTTCCAGAACATGGGGTTCAAAAACAATTCAGTTTCTCAGCTGAATGGAATCCGGATTGATTCCGCCCGGAACCAGAGCGGCTACCTGGACACTTTCCAGGTTCTTGATGAACCACCTGATTTCTTATTGCAAGATCCAACA
>LMZT01000149.1 GCA_001567115.1 Candidatus Hinthialibacteria bacterium OLB16
GGAGGAGGGTGCAGCCGGTGCTGGAGGGCAGGGCACTGCGCCGGGGGCAACCGGAGGCCTGGTGGCTGGAGGTGGAATCGGAACTGCATCCGGCGTGATTTCACCAACCCTGACAATCACAGTCCCCTCGAAAAAACAGCTGGTATACTGGTTTTCCCTTCCTGAAAAAGATGGCAGCCGCCATGAAGTCACCCTCAACATGGTGAATTACTCGATCGGAATCGGTCTTGCAAACCTGAGTGTGATTTCGAAGGACCAGGAAGCCCATTTTAAAAAATCCCGGGCGCTTATTGAAAGTCTCCCGAATATTTCCGTCGCGCTCGATAATGGTGAAGAGGCGGTGCTGAAAACCATGGACCTATCGGATCGAGTTGCCGGCATCAACCCCGAAGACCGAACCTACATCCTGGTCTTTGTGGCTCCGACAGTCGATGAGAATGTGGTCGAGATCGCGGTGGATCCCGCCTGGGCCAAAGAGGAGATATTCAAACAGCCCTCTGAGATGAGCCTGCCCAATAAAATTCAGCTGGCGGAATCACCGAAGAAATAATCGCCGCCTACAGGCCTTCTGCCGCCTTCAAGGCGGCTGCCTGGAGGGTTGGCTCGAGTTTGGGGCCATAGAAACTGACACTGGCTTCATACCCTCCCCTCTGGTACTCCTCGGGAGCGAGGATGTAGCTCACCCACTCATTGGCAAGTCCGCCGATGACCACATGGGATGCTCCGGTTTTCTGCGCCACCTGATCGCACAGATTTTTTCCTCTCTCGGCTGCCAGCTCTCCGGGAATCCCGATCATCACAAGATCCCCGAGCCGTAAAGCGGCCACCCGGGTGCTTGCCGGGGCCATCTCCTCCAGAACAGCATTCATGATGTTCTCGCGCAGCCCGTATTCCGCTCCCCCTGTTGCCATAAAATCCGGATGCCAGCAGCGTGGAGGCAGGTCGGCTTTTTCGAGAGTGAATGCCATTCTGCAGGTGGGTTCGGTCTTGATCGAATTCCAGGCTTTGTAAGCCTGGAGTGCGAGTTCACGCCCATAACGTTCCGCTTTTTCCCAGTTGCTCGGCCCAGAATCCGGGCGCGCCCTGGGAGACTGGTCGCCCTCCGCGCCATTCGAAAACAGAACCATGCTGTTGTTTCCGACCAATGCCTCCAGATTTCTCTGCAGGTGCCCCGGCCAGCCTCCGGAAAACATCATGTCACTGGCGGTCATAAAAGTCGGATGAGTGGCCCAGTGCACCAGGACTGCAAGCGGCTTTCCATCCAGTGTATCGATTCGAGTCACAGTCAATGTTGGATCAATAAAGCTGTTGCCATCACGGCGATTCCTTTTCCATTCCCCGTCCAGAAGGACTGATCCTGTCCCGATACGGGCATCGACCCTCTGGGAACCGGCGGCACGGATAACCTCCACCAGTTTCCCCACTACCAGATCGAACAGTGCCGGCTGGTAGATGCCAAGATTGGGGATGGGAAAGACATTCTTCGGATTGATGGCGTTCATTTCGATGCTGGTATGCGAGTGGCTCGGAAGGAGCAGGATTTCTTCTTCCTTCCAGCCATCTCCCGCCAGTTTTTCCAGGACCGCCGGCTTGACAGCTGGTGGCAGACCCAGGGCATCCAGTGTGACCAGGGCAAATTTTTTATCGGCGCTGTTGACAACCAGGGCTTTGGCAAAGAGGCGGTCATGCACCCCGCTGGCCGGGCGGCTCATTCTTTCCCCATAACCGCCAAGAGTCGCTTTCATATCGATCGGAGGGGTGATATCGATCCGCGCCATGCCGACCTGGATGGCTTCCACTGAATCGGTGAAGGCCGCACCTCCTGCGAGTGCCAGCCCTGCTGAAAGGACAATGAGCATCCATCTTGCCATGTTTTTCCCTTCCTATCTGGGGTTTGCAAACCTGAGCATCCGCTTCAGGCCTGAAAGAAAACCAGTCGGACCTTCACTTTCAAAGAGGATCTCCATCTCCCCTTTATCGAAATAGATCCCTTCACAGGATCCGCACTGATCGACCAGGATGCCGAGCAGCTCAATTTCCTCCATGTCCTGCCCGCATTTCGGGCATTTCATCCAGTGGTCGTTTTTTTTCTGTTCTTTTTCCAGCTCAGCACGGCGCGCCTCGAGCTCTTTCCTTCTTCGCTCGATCAAGGCGCGATTATGCTGATGGAAAAGCTCTTCCTGATCATCTCCTGCCACTGCTGTCGGGTCGCCGGCCATTTATTTCTCTCTCCGGATGGATTTCCTTAATTCAATGATAATCTCCGCCCAAAGATACGCTAGTTTCCGAGCAGAATCATCCTCGCTTCTTCCGACAGATTCCCGCAAGGGTGACAGGTGACGCCGATAGCGATCTTCCGGTCGAACAACAGTGTTTTTCGGACTCTCTCCAATCCATCCGGCTGGGGAACTTCCATTTCCACCGATACCCAGTCATGGGTTTCTTTGCGGGAAAGGAATCCTCGTTCCATCTGGTACTCCACTGTTCCCTGGGTGCTGGCGGTGAATGACAGAATCCGTGTATCCGGAGGGAGTGCATTGACATCCGGCCCCAGTGCATCGAAACGAAGGCTGGGGGCAACCATCGAACCCATCGGCACCGGGATCTGGCGGATGGGTGTGTTTTTTATGGTTCTTTCAAGCGCCAGTATTGTCATCTGTGTCGGGCCGGATGGGGCCTGTTTAACCTCATAGGTCTGGCTGGCAGGGATGGTGATACGGTTGGCAAACAGGCGGAACGGACGGTCCTCGGCCCATTTCATCCCCACTGTGGCGGGTGATGGCGGGCGGTGCATCCAGGTTTCATAGAGGGGCTGTGAGAGATCCAGAAACGGAAACATGCCACGATTCCTGGAGTCCTCTTCGAACCTGAGGACCTCTCCCTGTGGGCTGATGATGGCACGGAAGTCCTCCAGCAGCAGATTGCACAGCACCGGCGGAGGCTCATCAGGATTATCTCTTCCGTCATAAGCCAGCTGATTCCCGATAACCAGCCGGCTCGGCCAGATCGCCAGCAGCACCGGGCTGGCATCACCTACCTGGCTTTCGATGCGGACATGATCATACCGGTAGGAGGCCTCCCACGCATTGCTCGGAGTGACGCTTCGGATCACCATGGCAGTCAGGTCGAAACCAATGCGCTGGTGAAAAGGCTGGGAGGCTTGACTCCCGAAGGTGAAGGTGCCATCGATCACCCAGTCCTGGTGGCACACCAGCTGGTCTCCCGGAAACATGGGGTAAGAAAATGCCACCAGGGGGAAATTCAGATAAATCAATGCTGCCACACCCCAAAAATATCCCATTCGACTTTTTATCCACATGGCTTTGATCCTAGCCATGCCTGAACCGGGAGTGAATGGGGATCCGTGAGGAAAAAGATGACCCTGAATCGGATCATTGTCCGTCCGGGAGGTGTCGGGGATTCCCTTCTTCTGGCTCCTGCTCTGACAGTGCTGCGCCGGGAGTTTCCCGGTTTACGGACCGCCCTGGCAGGATATCCCGAGCGGCTGGCTCCACTGCTTCAGGCAAACCTGGCCGATGCCCTGATCCCTCTGGAAGTCTGGCTGAATCACCCGGAGGGCCTGCCGGATCGAGACACATCGGGAGAAAACTCCTGCCTTTGCTCCTCCGTACCCCCCCGGATCGATTCATTCTTTCCCCAGAAACCAGCATGGCTGGCGGGCACAGCTTCCGAGGCGTTGTTCCATCTTCATCCGATCCTCCCCGAGGGTGGCAATTCAACCCATGTGGCGGAGCACCTGGCTCATTGCCTGGGGCTTTCCCCGCCCATTCGATGCACTTCACCTCTCGAAAGCCTCCTCCCATTCGATAGGGAGAGGCAGGAATCCCATCGCATCTGGATTCACCCGGGCGCGGGGGAAAAGACAAGCGCTGGCCATTGGATTTCTTTCTGCAAATCGCCGGAAAAGCAGTTCAGAATCATTTCTCTGTGGTCTTTCTGGCTGGTGAGGCGGAAGAAGATCTTCTTCCCGGATTGCAGAGATCGGGATTGGAGGTCATGACTCCTTCCAACCTTTCAGAAATGGCTGGCCTTTTCTTGCGGCAGGACTGGTTTTTAGGGAATGACTCCGGCATCACTCACCTGGCAGCTTTGTGTGGCTTGAAAACATTCGCCATCTTTGGCCCGGGTGACCCCGTGCTGTGGAGCCCCTGGGGAAAGGATGTCACTGTCATTCATGGAGAAGCATCCGCCTGGCCGTCGGTACAGGCTGTCTGGGAGGGAATCTGCGTGAACAGACCTTGAGATACCTTCCCATTGGTGGTTTGATGCAGCCAGTTGGATCGATATGAATAACAGGAGTGTGAAAAGACAATGCCGGTCAAACTTTTTTTTGAATGGAGAATTTACCGAAGGAACCAGTGGCAAGGCCTTTGATGTGATGGAGCCATCTTGTAACAAACGGCTCGATCAGGTGCATGAAGCCTCGGTGGAGGATGTCAATCAGTCGGTGGAAGCGGCGGAGAAAGCCTACCGGGAGTCCTGGAGGAAAACGAAACCGGCTGAAAGAGCCGCCTTCCTGCGCAAGTTCGCAGAGGGAATCCGTGCAAACCTCGAAGAAATCAGCCGTATCGAGTCCAGAAATGTCGGCAAGCCCATCGGTGATTCCAGGTGGGAGGTCAATGCCGGGGCTGAGCTGTTTGATTACTATGCCGGCGCTGTTTCGATTTTCAGTGGTGAAAACCTGCCGGTTTCCCGCCCGGGGGTGGACCTCACCTTTCGCCAGCCGATTGGCGTGGCAGCCTGTATTGTCCCCTGGAACTATCCCTTCCTGATGGCCTGCTCCAAGGTCGCTCCAGCGCTGGCAGCCGGAAACAGTGTGATTCTCAAACCTGCCAGCTATACCCCGCTCTCCGCTCTGAAACTCGCGGAAATCGCCCACAAGGTAGTCGATATCCCCAAAGGTGTTTTTCAGGTGATCTGCGGCCCCGGCTCAACTGTGGGAAATGCCATTGTCGAACATCCGGCGGTCGGCAAAATCTCCTTCACAGGTGAAACGGTTACCGGCGCGGAAATCCTGCGCCGCTCTGCCGGGCGGATCGCACGGGTCTCTCTGGAACTCGGAGGAAAATCTCCCAACATCATCTGCCAGGATGCGGATGTGCAGAGGGCTGCTGAGTCCTCCCCTCTGGCGGTCTTTGGGAATACCGGCCAGGACTGCTGTGCACGCAGCCGGGCCTTTGTCCATGCCGATGTGCTGGATGAATTTGTGTCACGATTCATCGAGGCCACCCGGAAAACAGTGATTGGTGACCCCTTGGATGAAAAAACCGAAATAGGTCCGCTGGTTTCTCCCTCCCAGCGTCAGAGGTCAATCGACTATGTCGCCCTCGGTGTGAAAGAGGGGGCCAAGCTGGCTTATGGGGGGGAAGTTCTTTCTGCCCCTGGTTTCAGTGATGGGAACTACATGACTCCGGCCATCCTGGTGGATGTGAAAAACTCGATGCGGGTCGCCCAGGAAGAAATCTTCGGCCCGGTCCTGTGTGTGATTCCCTATAAAGATGAGGAGGCTATGATCCAGGAGGTCAATGACTGCCGCTATGGCCTTTCCGGATCCATCTGGACTCGGGACATGACCCGCGGGCTTCGCCTCGCGCAGGCGGTTGAAAGTGGTGTGCTGAGCATCAACTGCAACAACAGTGTCTTCAATGAAGCCCCTTCGGGGGTTTCAAACAGAGCGGCATCGGGCGTGAACGCGGCCTTTATGCACTCGAAGCCTTCACCGAAGTGAAGAATGTCTTTATCTGGACTGGTGTCTGAACCTGTGCCGTTTCGATCCCCGGGGGCTGAGGATTCCATCAGTCTCCGGGGAGTTCCATCTCAGTACTGGCTCCACTCTTTGACCGCCAGCGGGTAAGGGCTGCCATTTTCCCTGCCGGGCGAGGCCTGGCTGCTCAATAATTCCCCATCACTCGACTGTCCGGTGACAAATCCGATCGGGACTGTCGCTGCACGGAAGTTATACGAAACCGTCTCCGGATCACCCCAGGGGAAGGCTTCATCGATCTTTTCAAGTGACCTTCCATCGCTCGCCAGGTCCGGGTAAAGCGCCTGCAGGGATCCATCCACCAGCTGGCCCCCGCTCGGAGCATTATACAGAGCGATATTGTCCCCTGAATTTGAAAGGGAACCGCTTTCGCCGACAACAGGTTGAATCACCCGGATCGATTCAGGGAACTGCCATGTGGAAAACCTCGGGTTGTTCCAGAGGTTCACTACTGCATATTCTCCTGCTTCGAGAACAGTGCCATTCGGGAAGGTCAGGTTGCCCTCTTCCTGGGCCGGATAGGCGTTATCGTCTGTGATATACCAGTTGGAGATATCGATTGCCGCAGCGGTGGTGTTGTGCAGTTCGATCCATTCGATGTCATCCGGATCACGGTCGTTGTACATGATCTCGTTGATCGAAACAGGGACTTCGTTGTAATGGATCGGGGCCTGGATCGGATTGGGGATGGCATTGCCATAGGAATCAGAGGCTGAATGGATGGTAAGTGTATAAACTACTCCAGGAGAAAGCCGTTGTGCACAGGAAAGCAGGACACTGTTGACTGATACCAGCTCGGCAGTTACCGGCGAACCGATTCCATCCGAAAGGGTGTAATGTGATTCGATCTCGGCGCCGGATGGATTGATTGGCTCACTGAAGGAAACCAGGATCAGGTCGCCGCGGGCGAATTTGGCCGATTGCAGCCCGGGAGGAGTTGAATCGCCACCGCACAGGCTGACTCCGTCATTGACCGCGCCAGGTGTTCCTTTGTCGTTATTTGAATTGAACACGGTTGTCTGCGGTTTCCAGAGGGTTGTCGGGCTGTTGCAGTAATCCGCCCCCATTCCAATGGCGGCCCCGCTGGTGGGATAGAGCACAACTGGAGTTTGAATCTCTTTCGGTCCGGAGTCATAAGCCCCATAACCGATCGAATGGATCACCTGCCCGTCTTTGAGGAGCACAATTTCGTCGTTGGAATTGCCAAGGGTGATCGCGGGGCCATAGGCATATCCCACATTGACTCCTCCATTCGATGAGAAGTTGGTTGATTCACCGATTACGAAATGCCCTTTGGCTGGAACCAGAACCGGCTGCGGACTGCTGATGATGTGGTTATCGGTTCCGTTGTCTGCAATGGTCCATCCATTGATATCGATCGGATGCTCTGTGGTGTTATACACCTCAAACCATTCTTTCCCATCATCTGCGCTTCCCGCTGGATTGGCCAGGAATTCAGTGATCAGGATATCTCCCGGGCCGGCTTCCTGATTGACCAGGAACTGCGCCTCGACCAACGGGCCCCAGAATCCAAGATTGCGGATTCTGGCTTTTACATGAGTCGTTTGTGCGAGGTTGACCGGATTGGCATAGGAGATCGCTGAAGGAGAAACACTCCCGGTCCCTGGGGTCCTCGGATCGTTTCCATCCACTGTGTAAAAAATACCCCCGCTGCCCCCGGCTGGGACCTCCATGGTCAGCTGAAATCCTTCGGGAACCTCGCCACCATATTGATTGAAGAGAGGGGCTTTGATGGTGGACCAGAGACCGGCGCTGGAGAGGTGCTGGATGAGGATCTCCTGGCGCTGCGGAATCCAGGTGTCAAGGATATAGGTGTCAAATGGTTCACCCCCATACACCTGGGCGATCATGTCTTCGACATCGGCACGCAGCACCTGGAATGTTTCAGTGAGCTTCGATTTGCTCAGAGCCCCATTGTTAAAAAAAATGCTTCTGGATCCGGTCTGCAAACAGCAGTTTGAATTCCGGGCTTGCTTTCAGTGCGCGGTACAGAACCGGGATGTGGTTGCTCTCTCCTTCGAGTTTGTCGATGCTCCGGGTGGTGACTCCCGGACTCTTGAGAAAGCTGATATCCGAGTCCCACTCGAAGAAACGGAATCTGCCATCAGGAACCCGCTCTCGTGCTGCAGTCCAGTTATTCCAGGGCCAGTCCTGGTTGGCGGAATACAGGTTTACCAGGAGGTAGTCGATAAAACCTGTGACATCGACTTTTTTGACCGCTTCCTGGTAGAGCGAATAATCCGCCAGGTTTCTGCCTTTTAGGAACATGAAGAGATCATCCCAGGCGGCATAGTCTCCATGCGCCAGCTCAAGCGTCGGCTGAAAGGTCAAGGGAACTTGTGATCGGATGACATCCCAGGAGTTGGCGCTCCCGAAATGTTCCTGAAAAAAAGCTTCATCCAGGCGCTCGGTCAGTGAGTAGTAGTTCTTAAACTCCCCATTGATGAAGATGTTGACTGTGCGGCAGTGTGGGGCAACCTGCCCGCAATTCTTGAGCATCCGGAATGTGAACTGCTCTTTCACGAAGGGATTTTTGTAATCGGTATCGTTGCCGGAGCGTATCGCCAGGACATCGAATCGCTGGACCGGATTATCCGGGAAAAGGGGATACTCCAGCTCCTTGGGGCCATAGTCTCCGCGAAAGTAAAAACGAAAAGTCAATTTCTCTGCGACACCCAGCCACGGGCCATCGGTGCGGCGCAGTCCAGGCCGCCACACATCGCTCCGTCCAGGCCGCATTCCACAATCCACCTGGAATCCGCCTTCAGGTGCAGGGGGGATATACTCCACCGAAATCGGACGCTCATAAGCACGCCCGTGCATGATGATATGATTGGAGTCATCCAGGCCAACCGGCTCCCATTTTCCCGAGGCGTAGGATCCCCCGTTGATAGCCAGGGTTCCGAAAGGCTCGAACAGGTTTCTGCCCCAGTCGGAGACTACAGAGATCGCCGGTATGGCGCTCAGTGCTTCAAAACTTCCCGGACTCGGCACAAAACGCCGATAGGGTGCTCCGAGGGGATAGATATCACTCGATTCACCCCACCATCCAACCTGCCCCCCGGAGACTTCGGAGATTTCAAGATAATAAGATCCCGCTGGCTGAACCGGGAATTCAATGTAATTGGTTGCATTATCCACTGCATTGACTATCACACGGGTCGCCAGCCGTGTTCCCTCAGGTTTGTCGTACAGGCTCAACCGGAAAGAGGCTGTGGTTGTAAACCAGGTCGGATTTGAAGATCCGATTCGATTGAAGGGCTGGGGTGCGACAAAGGTCTGTCCGAGAGCCGAGCCTGAAACCAGTTCAGTTGGATAAGCATTCGTCATCGGACCGACAAGGGTCGTTGGATTCTGGTTGACATATCCGATCATGACTACAAAATCACGGTCCGGGATTTCCACAAGGCCGCTCGTCATCAATGTGAAGAGGTAGGTCCTGGTGGCAACCTTCGAGGGAATATGCCCTTCAAGCAGGCTGCGAGTGCGCAGGACTGTATTCTTCGTCAATTGGAGGGGGCCTTCATAGCGTTTCCCGTGAGTCCAGGTTGGCTCCGAGCCATCGGTTGTGTAACGGATTTCCGCACCTGCTGCAGCACACGAAAGGATCAGGGTCTGAGAGGTGGCATAAATCCCATGTGCCAGGCTGAATTCCGGGGATGGCAATATTGTCTCATACGTGTTTCCGAGGATGGCCGGGTTCCCTGGAGAAGGGATATCTGTGTAACGGAATGGCCCTGAGGGTGAAAGACGGGCGTAGGAATGAAATTTTGACTGGGGTGGATAGGCCGGAAATATTTCATCGACTGCCTGGCGTGGAGAGGCATTATTGTACAACCCAAGGTATTCCCCATCCCCACTCAGCTCGAATCCGGCATGAAGATAATCGGAAGTGCCTGTCGCATCTTTCAAGCCGGATGCCAGGACAACGACAACCTGCCCGGGGTCGAGTGAAATATCCGGGAACACAAACTTGTCTTTTTCAGTCCTGTCGTCAGTTAATGACCAGCCTGCGAGGTTGATGGGTGCGGCGCTCGAATTGAGAATCTCTACCCAGTCTGAGAAATCAGTCTCTATCGGAGGAGAGCTCCCGGCGGGTTCGCGCATGCCGATGTAGTAGCTCCAGAACTGGTCCTTCTTTGCCAGCCAGACATCGCCTGCCATCAAATCCATTTTCAAGGAAAAGTCAGTGCTGTTCAGGCCAAAGTTATGCCCCTGAACCGCTAGGATATTTTTTCCGGGTGTGAGAAGGCTGGCGGCATTTCCCAGCGGAATCACTTCAGGCTCACCGGCTTCTCTCGAACTGGTGGCCATCTGATCAAAGCCGACAAGAACACCTGGAGTTCCCAGGTTGCGCCGCGCCACCTCGACACCATTCAGGTAAGCGGCAAAGCCATCATCATAATCAGCGAACAAACTCAGAGGGCTGTTTGCCGCCAGCAGTTCTTCCGAAACATCAAAGATAATCCGTGTGTAGATCGAAGCCGCCGAACCGGAGATGTTGAGGACCGTTGTGTCATCGTTATCGCCGTATCCGAACCCTCCGCGTCCAATTGGCCATCCCTCGGCATCATAATCCAAACGGGTCCAGGTCAGTTTCCAGTCAGAATCAAATCCGCCCTGTTTCGGGATGCCACCCGATGGCTCGGTCAAACCGATATGGTATTTCCAGATGCTGGCAGCATGCACCATCGATACCGATGGCGCAGTGGAGATATCCAGCAGGGCATGAATCTTGAGGTCAGGATTGGACGATGAACGGTTGTGGACCTGGATGGCCAGCACATTATCTCCGGCTTTCAGATAATTCATCGCATTGGAGATCAGAAAGGTCATCGGGCTGCCCGCCTGGTGCTCCATGTATGCCGGCTGGTCGAAAAAAATGAAACCTCCTGGCTTCCCCAGAGCTTTCCGTGCGATCTCGACTCCATTGAGATAGGCGATGAAGCCATCATCGAAATCGACCTGCAAGCGGAGCAGGTCCGTGCGCAGAGCCGTGGTTTCCGAGACAGTGAAGATGGTGCGCAGATAAACCGAGGGAGTTAAATTGACCATCTGCACAGTGGTGGCCAGCCCGGAATATCCAAAACCCAATGGGGTCATTCCGCCCGGCCATTCACTGTCATCGAATTCCAGGCTTGTCCAGGCGATGCCGCTTCCAAGCGAAGGAATGTCTCCCTCCCAATGCAACCCACGATCGGTGGGTGTTGCCATGAATTCATTGATGACTGCCTGAGCCTGGCAGTGATGCGGTAGCAGAATGATCGACATGAAACCGAATCGGACCAGAAGTATTTTACGATGATTGCATGAAATAAAACGCGATAAAAACATCAGCCCATCCTTTAGAAAACCGGTTTACATAGTGCAGGTCAGACATATTGAGTCTTTCCTGAAAGATATCATTGACCGAGCCGGGTAACAAGGAAATCAAAATTCAATTAAAGGATCCGATTTGATCATGTCTGTGATAAGGTTGCCGATTGATAAAAGGATTTCGAAGTGATTCAGGAGGATTGGATATGGGCAGCTGGCTGATTTTGGGAAGTATTCTGCTCGGAGCGACTCTGGGTGAATCCTCCATTATCAATGAAGTGTTTCCCCAGGATGTCAGGACTGCCTATTATCTGGGAAGTGAGATCCCCGGCCACCTTGGAAATGAATTGGGGGCTGTGATGGATATCGACCTGGTCCGGCTTGACCAGAACGAGATTCCCTGGATACGCCTGAAGACCGATCAAGAAAAAGCAGCCTGGATGGTTTTCAAAGATGAGGCCTGGCAGAGGCAGGATCCTCCAGGCGATGTATCCAGCCTGGACAAACCCGATCCATCTGAAATCAAGTCCGAACCACCTCTGCCTGCCCCGATGGATATTTTGTCATGGGCAAGGAAACCGGGCGGGGATTTAGTTGCTTTTGGCACTGCGCAAGGGCTGTTCATCAAGGATGAATCTTCCGGGCTTTTTTCTCATGCGTACCCTGCGGATGACTCCTACTCCTGGGCCCCAAAGGAAGTGGCTGCGCTGGTGCTCGACCGGAGGGGCAATCTCTGGTTTGGCTCGCGTGAAGGCGTTGGCACACTGCAGAATAACGAATGGAAACTGTTCACCGGCGCGGAAGGCCTGCCTTATGGCCATTTCACCTGTGCCTGCCTCGGGGTCAATGGGGAAGTCTGGTTCGGCACGGATACGAGGCGCGATGCGTTACGAAGGCGATCGGCTGGCGGTATCGCGCATCCGAGAGATGGCTGCCGGATGACCATGTCAACTCCATTGTGGTGGATTCCAGCGGCACGGCATGGATCGCAACTCCCAAAGGTGTGAGCCGCATCGAAAGACAACAGTATTCATTCGAAAAGAAAGCAGCCTTCTTCCTCGACCAGGTTGAGGCGCGCCACAACCGCGATGGCTATGTCACCGACTGCGCATTGAGGAAAAAGGGGGATGTTTCAAGCTGGTACCCGAAAATCACCGACAATGATGGCGGCTACACAGCCCTGCATGGCGCAGCATGGCCTTCCGGTTCGCGGTCACCCGGGACCCGGCTGACAAGGCCCTGGCGCAACGCTGCTTTCTGGCCTGCAAGCGTCTGGTGGATATTGTTCCGGAATCAATGCGTGGCTTTCCGGCCCGGGTTTTGATCCCGGTCGACTGGCCGGAGCCGGTCAATGAAATCTATGGCGATCGATACAACCAGGAATCCCGGAAGTCCGATCCATTCTGGAAGCTGATCACTCCGCGTTTTGTCAAAAGCGAGGATGGCAAATACTACTGGAAGTGTGATACCAGCTCCGATGAGCTCGCAGCACACTACTTCTTTTATGCAATCTATTATGACCTTGTGGCTCAAACCGAAGAAGAAAAATCACCCGCACGCGAGGTTATCCGGGAGATCACAGACCACCTGATCCGCAATGGCTTCAATCTGATCGACCATGATGGCAAGCCCACCCGCTGGGGACGGTTCGGACCGGACTATCTCCTTGCCATCGATGGGTGGGAGCAGCGCGGATTGAATTCTCTGATGATCCTGAGCTTCCTTGCAGTGGCTGAGCACGTCACCGGTGATCCGAAATACGCCGCTGTCGCAGCCGAGTTGCGGGATAAATATCACTATCACATCAATACACTGGTTCCGAGAATCACCTTTCCACCAGATATGATCGCCTCCTGGGATAATGACCTGGGGCTGGAGAGCTACTACACCCTGATGCTGTATGAAAAAGATCCGGAACTGCTGCTGCTTTACCGCCAGAGCCTGGAGCATTTCTGGCTTTATGTCAGCAAGCAGAAAAATCCTTTCTGGAGCCTGGCTTATGCTGCCTGTGCAAAGCATTTTATCGACCTGGATGCACAGGGGCACTTCGACAATGCCTTTGCGGAAAATCCCGATATTCGCGAATCCATGCTGCGCAAATACAGGCCGCTCGAATATGCTCATGCCGATGTCATCGACACACTGCGCGTCCTGCCGCTGGATATGATCGCCTGGGAAGCGAACAACAGCCACCGTTACGACATCCAGCTGGATCCAAGCCCCGGAGTGCAGCCCGGCATCGGCTGGTCTCGTGTCATGGAAAATCGCTCCCGATCGATGAACGCGGCCATGTGAGACAGGACCGCGATGGTTTCGCTCTGGATGCCCTCGAAGGCCCGGAAGGCTCTGGCCTCTCCGAACATGAAGGGACCTTTTACCTGCTCCCTTATTACCTGGGGCGATACCACGGTTTCATCGAGTAAGGCTGCGCAGCCGAAGTTTCAGGTGGGTGCCGACTGTCCGGTGAGAGGGATCCAGACCCGGGGGCAGCCGCTCTGGATCTCAATATTCGGGCCAGTTGGAGACACCGACAGGTTCGCCGATCAGGTCAACTTCACGAATCAGGAATGGGTTTCCCTTTTCTCCAAACCGATTTCCGGATGGATCGACGACATCCATCAGAAGATACTTTCGCCCCTCCTCAGAGGGAACTTCAAACTGGAATTGCAGTTCAGCCATCTTGCCCGGTGCAAGGACTCCGCCAATCGCTATGAGTTGGGAGTCCGTGAAATTAATGGAATCAGACAGATTGACTGCCAATCGATAACCCATGCCCTCTGAGGAATCCCAGCTGTCCCAGCCGATGTTGCGAAGCCAGGCCCTTGCCTGATAGGTGCGACCCTGGATGACTTCCGATGGGATGGTATCGGCGAGGAAAAAGGCCCGCGCCGAATTGTCTCCCCCCAGGAAATGGCGCATCAGATAAAAGAACCAGTTCGGATCAAGAAGCGCTGGCAGGATCGAGGCATGATTCCTCTGGAGTGCGCGGTTCAGTTCATAGTAATAGCCAGGATCTTTCAGGATGCTTCGGACAGGAAGAAAATGGCGCCCACCGGAACTTGCCAGATTGGCGATCTGGGATGCTGCATTTTGAGGAGAAGCATTCAAACCCCCATCCGCCATGCCAACAACCGGCATCGAGCCGATCATGTGTGGGTATTCACCTGCCCTGAACTGAGTGTGTGTGACCAGTCCATCACCGGAAAAGGGTTCATAGATGGCCTGCTGGGCGTGTGTGAAGTTCGGTCCGCCACCATCGATAACAAATCCTGATTGGCGGATTCCGAGGCTTTGAAACCACCTGCGGCAGTGGTTCTGCCAGGTTGCTGTTCCACTGCCCAGGCCGGATGGATTGCGGGGAGTGAACAGCTGTGTTGGATTGAGATAGCCTGCTCCATTATCTGAGGCCCATACCGGATCACGCGGAGTGCAGGTTCGCAGATATTCATCGAAAATCGGCATCCCGCGTTCCATCAGCTGCGGACCCCACCCCCAGGAATGAATCAGATCATTCCGCCTGAAGTGGTCCCATTTCGATGGCAGCTGTGTCGTCATCCATGCGGCCGAGTCATAATCGCCAATGTAGTTGATCCAGTAGGTGCGCGGAACGGCTTCACCGGCGGCACTGATATAACCGGATGACTGCATATCCTCCAGTTGTGGGGGAGGCGAGAAGTTGAATCTTTCCGGACGGGGCATGTGGTCGTAGAAAGATGCATTGGAAAGCCCCACCAGGCCAATGGCATCCGCATCGATAAAGGCATTGTAGCTCGACAGGATGCGCACAGTTTCCCATTCAGTCTCAACACCTCCATGCTTTCCAAAGGGCGTGCTTGTTCCGCCATGGCTGTAGAGCTCATTGCAGTATTTCCAGGCCCAGGGTGTAAAACCGGCGACATGGATAATCTGCTGATTGGATTGCGATGCGGCTGCAGCGAACAGCCTTTTGAGAGTGGTCAGATCCGTTTGCAGCGGCTGGCCGGGATCATCATTCGGTTTTTCATCACCCCACACGCTCAGGTCCCAGAAAAACCCCTTGTGCCGGATGATGAAATCATGGTTTGTCAGTGCGCTGTTGGAGTAGTCGCCCCCATATTCCGGATGGCTGGTCCAGAAGGAATCTATTGTGTAGCCCATCCGTGCTGGATTGCAGAGGCCGGTTTCCAGGTAGCGCTCGATGGCCCAACGGTAAGCGTCATTCTTTGCGCTTCCGGAGCTGCTTTCATTGATGTCGGGAATCATCCCGCTGCCTGTAAATTTCCCGACCAGATTCACCCGGACTGGCAGCTGAGGCCCAGCTGCAACCAGGCGGCGGTAAAGAGAGCCTGGTGTATCCCGGTATGGAATCGGCAGCAGATTATCGACCCCAGCAACAGTCGAAGCCACATTGCTTGTCGCTGGCACTGACGGATCCCAGAGGACGACACCCTGGTAAACACCAGCATATCTCTCGAGCAATGCCTCCAGTGTAGGAATCGAGACAATTTCGGCAGTTTCGAGAAATCGTCCCGGCTGTTGCAGTTTTCCACGCCAGTAATCATCTGTCTGCATCCAGCGCACCAGCAGATTCGGAGCCGCACGGTTTGCAAGGCCTTGAAGAACACTGACCAGATGAAGGTGTTCATGCGCCTCCATGGCCGGCATCGAACGAACCGGATACAGATCATAAAGCCCCACAGAAGAAGTCTCGCACCGGGCAAAGGGTTGGTATTGGATGACTGTGGGATCAGACCAGTGGGACCAGTTCCCTTCGAAATCAAGCTCCTCAATCGTGCGAACAGAACGTCGCCAGATGCCATTGGAGGCAGACGGTAGTGATTGCCTCCCAGAACAACTTCATTCGAATCCCAGGTGATGTTCTGGAACTGCATGTCGGTTGCCAATTGGATCCGGACTGCCTGATGAGCATTGGAACGCCAGTAGAGAACCGGCTCAGCATTGGGAGTCCATCTGCGGGAGGAGAATTACCGGGGCGGGAGCACCGCTCGATGCGAGGGTGATGGAGCGGATATCCACTGTCCCGCTTGATTCCAGGACAATCATCGGATTCACCCAGCGTGTTGTAGAGGTGGGAGTCACCGAAAGAATCCTGTCGCTGTAGTCGGTGGTGAGATCGATGCTTTGTGTCGTAGATCGCAGGACACCTCCATCGGTTCGACCAAATTCCTGCAGAGTTAAAATCAATGGGGTATCGTTAGTGGCTGCTCGGGCGCTGATGGCAAAATCCAGTGGCTTCGATGGGGAGATGCGAACCAGCTGGGCGGCGGATGAGTCCCTGTAAGTCAGTTCTATTCGGGAGATATCGATGCTCCCGGTGCCCGCTACTCGAAAAGCAGGATTGACGGCGGCTGTATTCTGGGAGGTCACTACATTGAATTCATACATCGTGAATTGATTTGTTAAAGAAAACGAATGATCGTTTTCCCGCCCCAGATAGACTTCACTGGCGTTGAATTCCGCCAGTGAAGCTTTTAATCCGGCGGAGGCGCTGACCCTGCGTGCCCACACTTTGAAATGGATCGACATTCCCGGGGTGACCGGCACTCGCAGGTTGCTGACATCCCGGTCCATGGCTGCATCTCCCACTCCATTCGACCAGGTCAGCCTGACATAAGGGCCATTGGCGGAAGACAAAAGCTGATAGGAACCCGCGGCTCCCGAAACCCCGAAGAATCTCCAGCCATTCCGGATGGCAGTACCCGGCAGTGACTGGGTAAAACTGCTCCAGCCACTGAAATCCTCGGAGACCAATGGCTTTTCAAGGATCCCGCTTCCGACCCGGCTTACAACTAGTGATCCAGCCGGGTTTGCATGGGTGAGGCGCAGATATTTTTCCGGTGGGGTGTCCTGGAGAAGGAATGTGCCTGCTGCATCGCCTGTTCCTTCCAGGCTCCATCCCGATTTTTCCCAGGTCCCCGGAAGTTGGAGATTTAAGGGATCCCAGCCGCTGAAATCCTCCCGGATAGGTTTCCAGGCGGGTTTCACCTCGCCGGCTTCGATACGGAGGATTTCGGCAGACCCTGTCCCCTGGAGCCGAAGTCCCACAGAAACTTCATTGGTCTGCGAACCCAGCGCCACTTCAAAATGGAATACATCAAAATCATCATCCAGTGCGAAGAGATGGCTGTTGTCGATCCCGAGGTAGGTGGTCCGATTGAATTCATGCAGGCTGACTTGCAGGACTGCAGCTGCGGAAGTTTTCCTGGCCCAGACCCTCACGAAGATCCGTGCGCCGGGATCGACCAGATCTCGTTTGTCCGAATCCCAGCGATCCACCCCGCAATCCCCGCTCGGATTCAAACGAGCCATCCGGAGGATTTTCCTGCCGCCCTCCTGAACGAGATTGAGCGATCCCTGGCTCCCTGTTGACCCGAACAGGCGCCACCCTTTCAGGCTTTGTGTTGATGGAAAAGCCATTGCAAATGTCGGCCATTCCGAAAACTCTTCATCCACCAGCAACTCACCTGCATATCCAGCGGTGGCCGCCACCAGCAGAACAACCAGGCAACCCGCAAGGCTTGTTTTACAGAATCGGAATAAGTTCATCTCTGGTTCATCGGTTGGTTGATCAATAAAAGGGCTTCACAGGTCCTGTTGTCCTGTCCACCCGATTTGTCTCATGATGACTGTTAATGATAACGTTTCCAAGGGCACAGTTCAATTTTAGCAGATTCTTCCAATTTTACCAGAAAATGAGGAAAAACAACCCTTTATGAAAAAGTTCCATTAGTTGAAATATTTTTCTTGACATCATGGAAACGTTTACATAGCATCAAGCCCTGTAAATCCTTCTGGACTGGACAGTGATCTATGGCTGTGACGATTCGTGACCTGGCGCGAATGTCCAATACCTCGGTGGCGACAGTGTCCCGGGCTTTGGGGAAAAAACCGGGAGTCACTCCGGAAACACGGGAGCGTATCCTGCACCTTGCCGAGAGCCTGGGGTATCAGCCGAATCGCACCGCACAAAGCCTTGTTCGCAAAAAAACTCACCTGATCGGCCTGGTTGTTTCAGCGATCAGCAACCCCTGGTATGTGGAGTTTCTAGGCAGAATGGAAATTTTCTGCAACCGGAGGGGTTACCAGATACTGGTCTCGGATTCGGCTTTGAATGTTGAGAGAGAAAAAGAAAACATTAATATCATGCTCCAGCATCAGGCCGAGGGGCTGATTATCTTTCCTGTTTCGGACTGGCTGATCCAGGAGGAATTTGACTATTACCTGAAACTGAAACTCAAGCATTTCCCTTTCGTCCTGATCGGCAAAGTGGAAGGATATGGTTTCGACTGTGTTTTTTCCGAGGAAGTTTCCTCAGCTCGAACTTTGGCACGCCATCTGATCGGCCTGGGGCATCGTCATTTTGGAGTTGTCGGCTATGATCCGAACAATCGCCCTTGCCGGGAGCGCCTCCAGGGAATTCGGCTGGAGATGGAATCAGCAGGCCTGTGCCCATCGATGGAAGAAGGGCTTCGCATCACTGGCTGTGACCGGAGCCGCTGGGTTGAAACTCTGGGGGGGTGGTTCACTTCGAGCATACCTCCGACTGCCCTGATTCCGACCAACTGCCAGGTGTCCCTGGAGCTCTACCGCCCCCTGCAGCAGATGGGAATATCCATTCCGGGTGATGTTTCGATCGCCTCTTTTGATGACACCTTCTGGGTGAAACTGGTGACCCCCTCCCTTTCCGTGTGCCGTCCGGATGGCGAGATGGTTTCCCAGCTGGCCGCTGCAGACCCCCATGGAGCGCATCGAAAATCCCAATGGAATCAGCCGAATCCAGCCGGTTCCCCAGCAGCTGGTAGTCCGTGAATCAAGCGGCCCTGCGCCGCAATACTCTGATAAAAAGGAGGACACCGGCAACCCAATGGCATGTCCAGGCTCTGTGGTTTTTCATTCCTGATCGTGTCAGGAAATATTTCTGAGAGGTATGTAAAGGAGAAGCGGAATGAATAGGTTTACAGATTACTTTCAGTGGTGATGGGACTGAGCCTCACCCTTCTTTGTGGAGGTGTCTTCGCCCAGAACCTGTTAACCAATGGCAGCTTCGAGCTCGATCCCAATGGGACTCCTTATCCGAACAATGGTGGAGCAGACTCACGTTCCGGCTGGCGCTTCTTTGCAGTCGCAGGCGCGGATGGATCGGCGACTGTCAGCTCGGCAGCCGCCACAGATGGCTCGGTCGGGATTGAGCTGGTCCGTTTCTCGACCGGATTGGGTGACAGCGCCCTCGATAAAGATACTGTCGCTGCGCGTGAGATCATCCCCAAATCCATGCGCACCTACAAGTTTCTCGTGGATGTCAAAGATGGCGGATTTTTGGTGGTTTCCCCGATCTTTGGCCATTGGGGCGCAGTTCGCCGATGGCTCCTTTAACCGTGGAAAAGCATTTGATCCATCGGCTGCCTTCGAAACGATTGGAATCAGTGTTTTATCCGATAATCAAGGGGCGATGAGCACCCGAATGGATGTGCCGGATGGCAGCCACTCTGTCCTGCTCGACAACGTGAGAGCCTTCGATACCACTGATTCCGGCAACCGTGTGGTCAACCCGGGCTTTGAAAACTCGGCGAGCCGGATTCTCACCTGGCGGACCTACAGCCTCAATCCGGGCGAGATGGAGTTCACCCTGGATGCCGATGCCCACAGCGGCAGCCGTGCAGTCAAAATCGAACGCACCTTCGCTTCTTCAGGGGCGGACAACGATGCCGCGATGGACCTGTGGGATGATCGTGTTGCGGTTGTCCCCGGTGAAATCATCCAGCTCTCTTTCTGGGCCAAAAAAGTTTCCGGCGATGAATTCATGCGGGTTTTTCCGAAGGTGGTTCAGTTCGATGCCGCTTATCAGGTCGTTCGGGAGAATCTCTGGTTCTATGATGAGGCTGTTGAGGATGCCTACCGGTACTTCGATCACACAGTCGGCATGACCGCCGATACTCGTTATGTGTCAGTTTCGTTCATGGTGGGCAACACCAGCGGCGCCGACCGTCATGTCGGAGCGTATCTTGTGGATGATATCTCCGTTTCTCATGCACAGAATGCCATCAGCAACCCCAGCTTCGAGCAGTTTGCCAATGAGGATCCCCTCCAGATTCTGGCGAATTCGAAAGGCTGGAGATTCTTTGCTGTCGGCGGGGCTTCCGGGAGTGCCACCGCACGCAGCGCGGCGGCCACCGATGGTGCTGTCGGAATCGAACTGGTCCGGGATGCGGTCGAAGGAGGGGATTCCGCACTGGATCGGGATGATGGCCAGATGCGTATTCCGATTCCCTCTGATGACAGGATCTACAAGTTCCTGGTCGATGTCAAAGATGGTGGGTTATATGGCGGCTCGGACCTCTTTTATATCGGCTCACAGATCCTGGGCGGGGCTGGAACCTCCAATGTCGATAATGTTTTTGATCCAGGTGAGCAGTTTGAAACCGTGGGAGTCTGCGCTGGATCGGGAACCGATGGCCAGGGGAGTGTGCGCATGGACTTCCGTGAGGGCAGCGCAAACCGTTCCGCTTTCCTCGACAATGTCCGGATGTTCGATGTCCAACGGAAGAATCGAATGGTCAATGGCGGCTTTGAGAACTCGGCGACCCGTCCGCTGAACTGGAGAACCTTCAGTCTCAACCCTGGCGAGATGCTGTTCGAAATGGTGAATGATGCTCATAGCGGCAGCCGCGCTCTCCGGATCGAGCGAACCTTTGACGGCGAAGGTAACAATGATGCTGCAGCCGATCTCGAGCCGATCCGTGTGGTCGTGATCGGTGGCGAAACCCTGACTCTGCGTTTCTCCGCCAAGAAGGTCTCCGGCGATGATGATGCACGCCCCTTCGTTTCTCTTGCTCAGTTCGATGCCGGTGGGGCCTGGCTCGGCGGTGAACTCCAGCATAATATCAATACTGCCAATCCGGGCACAGGCGCATTTGAAACCTTCTCTTTTGTCATTACGACCGATCCCAATACGCGATTCCTGAATATCGGCCTCCGTGTGGGGAATGCCCAGGGAAGCGACCGCCATGTGGGTGCTTATATTTTTGATGACATCGAAATCATCCAGAATCAGGCGCCCGCATTTAATGCAGCCGCGATCGACCCCGCCAATCCGACCGAGATGGATATACTGCGGATCAACACCGAAGGATTCACCGATGGAGATTCCGATGGAGAAGGGTATCTCTACCAGTGGAAGAAGAATGGAAGCCCGATTTCGGGTGCAACGAATCCCAAGCTGACCTCCTTGAGTTTCGATGGAGGAGATACCATCACCTGTGAAGTGACAGCTTGTGATGGAATCGAAGAAGGAAATACCATCGAAACATCACCGGTGACCATCCAGGGGACCGGAGTCTCTGACTGGATGTCTTACTGATCGGCCTTCACTCCGAATGGGAAGGGGCGTGCCACCCGGTGCGCCCCTTTCACACTCTGAACTTCCTTCTCAGGATTTCCGCCGCCCGGGCTGAATCCGGAACATCCAGGAAGCGGATCATGGCGAAATAGAGTATCGAGACAATAACGAGGATTGGCAGCAGCACCAGCGCCAGCCTCAGGCTGCCGGCAGGCTCTCCGAAGCGGTAGATCCAGCCCACATATCCCCCGAGGCCGATTCCACAGGCGACCAGCGCCCCAATCAATGATTTCCCGAAGGTTTCACCGATCCGTGTGGTTTCTCCATCCTGCGGCCTGAGGTCACCTTTGAGGAAATAGGACAGGACAAGGTATCCTGCAAACGAAGCCAGGGTATTGGAAAATCCCAGACCGATCTGTGCCAGGCCGGTATGAAATGCGAAAAACCAGTTCAGAGCGACATTAACCACCACGGACACTGCGCCTGAATATAATGGTGTCCAGAGGTCCTTGCGGGCGTAATAGAGGGGCTGGAGCAATCGCACCCAGCCGAGCGGGAGCAGCCCTGGCGCATAGGCCATCAGAGCCAGATAGGTCCCCCAGGTGTCATCAGCGGTAAATGCGCGACGCTCGAACACCAGTGCCGTGATTGGATATCCCAGCAGGATCAACGCCACCACCGCCGGAACCATGAACACAATCTCCAGCCGTTTGATGAATGACATCATATCCCTCAGCTCACGCCTTCGCCCTTCGATCAGGAACTGGGTCAGCTGGGGAAGCAGGGCTGTGGCGACTGCGGTGGCGGTCAGTGCCATGGGCAGCTGGATCAGGCGGTTGGCATAGGTGATATTGGTCTTGATCCCCTCACCAAGATACCAGGCGAAGAATCCGGAAATGGCGACATTGAGCTGGCTCAATGTCATTCCGATCATCCCCAGCCCGATCATTCCCAGAAGCTTGCGCAGCTGGGGATCCCGCAGTGACAGAACCGGCTGCCAGCGCCACCCATTCTGATACAGGGGAGGGATCATGATTGCCAATCGCAGCAATGCCCCGGCCAGCACCGACCAGCAAAGCCAGTAAGCCGCGGCCTCCATCTCGGCTCCAGCAGCCAGCGCCCCTCCACCTGCGATGATCATGGCCAGGTTCAGCATCACCGAGCCGATTGAGGGTGCTGTAAATGATCTCAATGCATGGCAGGCCCCCATGAAAAGAGCCACCAGGGCGATTCCGATCACATAGGGAAACATGATCGCAGTCATTTCCGCCCCCAGAGCCAGGTAGTGCTCCACTTCGCTGCCGGCCAGCTTTCCCTGCTTCTGGAGTTGAACCAGGGCAATGCCCCCGAAAGCCATGAAGACTTCACGGGCATAGATCATTCCCGCGATGGAAATCCCGATGCAGGCAATCACCATGAAGTTGACTGTCCGGTTAAAGAATCGCCAGGCTTCCTTTGGATCGGCATGGCGGTGCTCTGTGAAGATTGGAACAATGAACGACGACAGCGCTCCCTCTCCGAGAACCCGGCGGATCTGGTTGACCAGCTCGAAAGAGGTGTTGAAGGTATCGGCTAAACGGGTGGCTCCGAACAAGGCCGCCAGCACCATGTCGCGCAGGAGGCCCGTGAATCGTGAAAACAGAGTGAATGCGCCAATCAGCCCGGCGGCATGCAGCAGCCTGCGCTTTTCACTCATCGATTATACCGGGATGGAATGGAGTGGATCCGATGGCTCATTCTGTCTGGCCGGGATTATGTGCCTCCCAGGCAACCTTTGAGATCCATATTACTGTGCCGGCACCCGCAAGGAATAGGGCCAGAAAAAGCAGAGTTGCACCCCATTGCGTGTGGACTATCCAGTCTGAAAGTGTGAAATGCTTCTGCAGCAGAGCCTGGCGCAGCCCCTCACTGGCGGTCACCATTCCCAGCAGGGTTCCCGCGGCAAGGCCGGTCGCGATCCAGCGCAAACGGGTATTGCCGGGATCATTGAACAGAAGGAACAGATGGAACAGCATTCCAACCCCCATCAGGATCCCGAAGACCAATCCTGCAGCCGCGAGAGAATGGAAGGTCATGATGGCCTTGAGCACCTCACCGGGCAGCGACAGCAGATACCAGAAGCCGATCATCACCTGGACAGTTGAGGCCCCCAAGGCCAGGCTCACACCACTTTTGGCGCCCCGTGTGGCCTCTTCCTCCTGTCCTCGAACAGCGGCGATCCACAGGATCCAGATTCCGGTTATGCCCAGTGAACCCACAAAGTTGTGCAGAAACCTCGGCAGAAGCAGGCCGATCCCGCTCCAGGCAGCCAGCAGGGCCGGCTCCATGCGGG
>LMZT01000150.1 GCA_001567115.1 Candidatus Hinthialibacteria bacterium OLB16
GAACGTGTCGCCAAAGCCACGCGGGAAAGCTGCCTGTCATTCCAGGGAAAAATCGATAACTGGCTGACAAAGCAGAAACACAAAGTGACCGGAGTCAAAACCCCGGTGTGGAACTGGGAAACTGCAGCCAAAGCCGCCGAGCAGGTGAATCGCGCCGGTGTGGATGTCTGCATTTTCAATTTCTGTGTCTGGTCCTATCCGGACCTGACTGCCCAGGTGGCGGTGCGCCTGGGATGCCCGATCCTGTTTATCGGGAATATCAATCCGTCCTATCCCGGGTGGGTCGCCTTTTTCGCTTCGGCTGGAACCATGAAAGAACTTGGCATCCCCTTCGGCAGAGTGCTGGGGGATATCTCCGAAAAGAAAGTCCAGGACCAGGTGAACCGCTGGCTTGGAGAACATGCCCCCGAGGTGCGTATGCGCGGCGAAGAAGTCGCTTACAAGCTGCATGGGATGCGTTATGGGGAGTTCGATGGCCCTTCGATGGGGATGTACACCGGGCATGTCGACCAGAGCCAGTGGATGGAACAGCTCGGAGTTCATGTCTATCACCGTGGGCAGCTGCATCTCTGGCAGATGGCCAGACAGATCAAGAAAGATCGTGTCGCCGCCGGCCTGGCCTGGCTCGAAAAGCACTGCAAGGCGATCAAATACAATAACACCAACCTGACTCCCGGGCTGGATGGAACCCTGGCGCGCCAGGTGCGCATGTATCTGGCGATGAAGGATTTCTGCAGGGAGGAAGGGCTCGATTTCTGCGGTTTGAGCGGCCAGCTGGATATGACCGAATGGGATGAGCTGTGCATCGGCGATGTTCAGGAAGCGATCCTTAATGATACCGCTGACTGGGAAGAAAATGAAAAGAAACCTCTGATCTGCGCCACAGAATGCGACTCGAATGCCGCCCTGACCATGCAGGTTCTCCACCTGCTGACCGGGACTCCGGTCCTGTTTGCCGACCTGCGTCATTACCATGCCGACCTGGATCTCTATGACCTGGTCAACTCCGGCCAGCATGCTCCCTGGTTTGCCAAACGTTCGAAGAACTTCAGATTGAACTGGAAGGAAGTCACCCTGTATCCGCCCGATACCTTCTATTTCCGCGGGGGCGGGGCTTCGGTGCATTTCTATGCCGCGCCGGCCAAAGAGGTGACCTATGCCCGCATCATCCGGGATCGTGGACGCTTTGTGATGCATGCCTTCACCGGCAGCTTTGTGGAATTTTCGTTTGAAAAGAGCGAAAAGCTGGGCAAGCAGACCTCCTACACCTGGCCGCATGTCTGGGCCAAGTTCGATATCTCGGTCGATACCCTGGCACAGCATTTCTCCGCCAATCACATCCATGCGGTTGTCGGAAACTGCCTCGGCGAGCTGCAGGCCTTCTGCGAAGCAGTCGATATCGACTGCGTGGTCCTGAGGAAATAACAGGGGATCCAGCCATCTGTATGGCTTTTATGGCTAATTGAACATGGGGCGGCCATCCTGACCGCCCCTGAAACTTTCTACCAGGGAGAATTCCATGGGTCTCATCAAATTCGGAACCGATGGCTGGCGTGGGCTGATCGCACGCGATTTCACTTTCGACCGTGTGGCTGTGGCTGCCGCTGCTACCGGCCAGGTGGCTCTCGAGCAGAAACAGAATCCGGTTGCGATGGTTGGATATGACCGACGATTTCTTTCCCGGGAGTTTGGTGTCGAGGTCGCCCAGGTGCTGGCCGCCCAGGGAATCCAGGTGCTGCTCTCCAGGCAATACTGCTCGACCCCCAGCACCTCTTTTGTGGCGCGGCGTGAAAAAGCGCCTCTCTCACCCATGCTGACCGCCTCACACAATCCTTCCATCTGGAATGGGTACAAAATCAAGGGCCCCATGGCGGACCCGCCACCCCTGAACAGACCCGGCCAGTCCAGGAGAGAGCCACCGCACTCGAGGGCAGTGGGTTCCAGCCCGAACGCATGGACTGGAAAAAAGCGATCTCATCCGGGGCCATCACCGAAATCGATGCCACCACCGATTATCTCGATGAGGTCAGAAAACATGTCGATCCCCAGGTGATCGGATCAGCTGGCTTCAAGGTGGCTCTTGACTGCATGTATGGCGCGGGGGCGGGATATCTGAAGTCCCTGCTCGAGGGCATGGGGGTCGAGGTCATCGAAATCCGCTCGGAATTCAACCCCTCTTTCGGCGGGATCAATCCCGAGCCGATCGAGAAAAACCTGGGGGCGCTGGTGGATGCCATGCGCAGCAGCGGCGCGGCACTCGGCCTGGCCACCGATGGGGATGCTGACCGGCTCGGCGTGATCGATGAGAATGGGCGTTTTTG